>JBCBCT010000006.1:0-46981 GCA_038530365.1 Pseudomonadota bacterium
CTGCGCGTCGACCATACCGCGGACGACGCCTTGATTGCGGCCTTGATCAAAGCTGCCCGTGAATTTCTTGAAACGACAATCAGCCAAAGCCTCATGACCCAGACGTGGCGGCAATACGAAAGCGGTCTGCCACAGTCCCGAGAGATCAGCGCCGGTGTGCGGCCCGTTCAATCCCTTGCGGCCGTCACCGTATTTGGTGCGGACGGCACGCCCCGTGTGTTGAGCGAACAGGAGGCTTCCCTCCTGTCGCCGGGTCACGACGCTCGACTGCGGTTTCACGGGACCCTCGCGGCATCGGATGCCATGAACGGCATTGAAATCGACTGGGTCGTCGGTTGGGGTGATACGAGCGTTGCCGTTCCCGCAGCCCTGCGCCACGCCATCCAATTGCTCGTTGTGCATTGGTACGAATTTCGCGGTGCGGTCGCTGCGTCGCAACAACCGGTGTCCTTGCCGCCGGGTTTTGACGCCTTGGTTCGACCCTATCGACGGGTGTACGTGTGAGACCGCGTCTGGCCCTTGATCCCGCCAGTCTGGCCCACAGGCTTGCGCTTCAACAACCCGTGGAAACAACCGATGCCCAGGGTGGCCTTGATGTAACCTGGGTCACGGTCGCCAATATCTGGTGCGCGCTGAGGCCGGTCCGTTTGACAGAAGAAACGCGGGCACACCAGCAAATAGAAGACATCTTTCACGACATAACCTGCCGGTTTCGAACTGACATCGAAAGCGGTTGGCGCTTCGCATTGGACGGGCGCACGTTCACCATCCTATCCGTCCACGATCCCGATGAACGGCGGGCCTACCTGGTCTGCCGCACGCGCTCTGAAGGCCGCTGATGATCGGGCTTTTATCCCTGGCATCCCTCAAGCGCGCGATGTGGGCTCGGGTGGCCCGACGGCTTCGGCTGCGCGCCTTGGCCATCGCTGAGACCCGCGAGCGGATGGGCTGGTCAGATAACAAGCCTGTGCGCGCCGAGGTGGAAGGCAAAGTGGGGGCGACAGGCGATGGCCTTCACATTCGCCTCCGTGCCCTTGAACAACAACAGCCTTAAAGGAGCCCGCCCGTGGTTTCAGCATGTGCGCAATTACAAGAAGCGGTGTTCCAGGCGCTCTCAACCGACGCCGCGCTCACCGCTCTCATCGGACCGGGGAAGGTCTTTGACCATGTGCCCGAACGGGCCCGTTTTCCCTACATTGTCCTTGGGGCGCAGACCGGTCGCGATTGGAGCACCGCCACCGAAGACGGCACGGAAATTGATTTTTTCGTGCATGTGTGGAGCCGGGAAAAGGGCCGTCAAACCCTTACCGAGATGGAACACCATGTGCGGCGAATCCTGCTCGAACCGCTTCCGGACCTCACCCACCATCACCTGATCAATCTGCGTTTTATCTGGGCTGAATTCAGCCGCAACCGAAACCTGCGTCACAGACAAGGGGCCCTCAAATTTCGGGGGGTGACGGAACCCAAATGACCCGCAACTCTAACGGCCTTCTTGTGGGGACGAGACGTGAGACACATCAGTTCGCTTAAACAAAGGATACGTTGATGACCGCCCAAAAAGGCAAAGATCTCCTTTTGAAAATGGTCCCCCCAGGACAAACCCAACCGGTCACGGTGGCGGGAATGCGCTCCCGCCGTCTCGCGTTTAACGCGGAGTCCGTGGACGTCACTGATTTTGAAAGCGCCGGGCGCTGGCGCGAACTTTTAGGCGGTGCGGGCGTGCAACGGGCTGCGATTTCGGGAAGCGGCATTTTCAAAGACGCCCAGGCCGACGGCTACATTCGTGACGCTTTTTTTTCGAGCTCTATCGCCGATTGGTCCGTCATCGTCCCGGATTTCGGCACCGTCAGCGGACCGTTTCAGATTGTCGGATTAGAGTATGCCGGCGAGCACAATGGCGAGGTGGTGTTTGAACTGGCGCTTGAATCAGCAGGCGCGCTCTCTTTTGCGGCAGCAGCCTAATGGTGAACCGGCACAGAGGCGAAATCGAGGCCAAGCTGGATGGGAAAACCTGGTCGCTTTGCCTCACATTGGGGGCGCTGGCCGATTTGGAACACGCCTTTGGTGTGGATGATCTCACCGCGCTGACGGAGCGGTTTAGCGCCGGTCGATTGTCCGCCAAAGATATGGAGCGCATTATCGCAGCCGGCCTGCGCGGTGCGGGCCATACGCTGAGCGATGAAGAGGTGCGCGACTTGCGCAGTGAAGATGGGGCGATCGGCTATGCGCGGATCGTGTCGGATCTGCTGGCGGAAACCTTTGGCCGCTCATCAGCTGCCGGGTCGGACGGTCACCGGGATAAACAGCATGAGCGACACTGACAACGCCACGGCGGCGTTTCCTTGGGAGACCGCCATGGCGTTTGGGTTTGGCGTTTTGCGTCTATCTCCGGAAGCTTTCTGGTCCATGACGCCCAAGGAATTGGCCGCGGCCATGAACACCGGTGGCCCAGGGGGTGTTGGGAGCACCGGATACTCTACCGCTGCCGTGACATCCCGCTCCTGGTTGGAAGAGGCCGCCAGTCGGTTCCCCGACCACCAGACATCAAGCTCCGAAACACAAGACACCCATGATCGAAGGCCCATGACATGAGCGAAGAAACAGAGGACATCATCGTACCGGTCAAGGCGGATTTTTCCGGCTTTTCAGCGGCAATGGAGGGCTTGTCGCAACAATCCAAGCGCTTCGCATCAACATTCACCGGCACCATGGCCCGCGCCATCCGCGATGGGAGGTCGTTCGAAGGCACGCTGAAGAGCTTGGCCCTGCAATTGTCTAACATGGCGCTGTCGGCGGGCTTAAAGCCGCTGGAAGGGCTGATCGGTTCAACACTCCAATCGGCAACCAGTGGTCTCACCAGTCTGTTCACCGGCGCATCCAGCGCGGGCATCACACCCTTTGCCAAAGGCGGCGTGGTCGCCCAACCCACCTATTTCAGCAGCGGCGGCAAGGCCGGGGTCATGGGGGAGGCGGGCGCCGAAGCCATCGTGCCTTTGGCCCGAGGGGCCGATGGACGCTTGGGCGTGCGGTCCGCAGGCGGCAGTTCCGCCAATCCGGTTCATGTGACCTTCAACATTTCGACGCCCGACGTGGATGGCTTTCAAAAATCACAAGGCCAAATATCCGCGCTTCTAGCCCGCACCGTCGCTCGCGGTCGCCGCGGCCTCTAACCATCACCAACCGCCCATCGTGAGAGTTCATGCACAGCTTCATCGAAGAACGCTTTCCGGTGTCCATTGCCTTTGGTGCAACGGGCGGTCCGCAGCGCAACACTCAAATCATAACGCTGGGTTCCGGTCGGGAGCAGCGTAATCAGAAATGGCAAGCGTCTCGACGGCGGTATGATGCCGGACACGGCGTCCGCTCCGTGGCGGAACTCCACACGATCCTTGAGTTTTATGAAGCGCGGCGGGGCCCTCTGGTGGGCTTCCGCTTTCGCGATCCCCTGGACCACACATCCAGCAAGCCGGGCCAGTTGCTGACGGCAAGCGATGTGAAAATCGGGCTGGGAGATGGTACAACGCAGACTTTCAAGCTCGCAAAGCGGTATGGCAACGACACGGGCGGCTACAATCGGCCCATCGCCAAACCGGTCGACGGTACGGTCCTTTTGTCCATCAACGGAACCACCGTCCCCACTGCGAACTACACCGTCGACACCGCACTGGGGCAGGTGACATTTGCTAACAATTTTATCCCCGGTGAGGGTGATGAGATCGGCGCGGGTTTTGAATTCGATGTGCCGGTGCGGTTCGAGAGCGACACGTTGGAGATCAGCCTTGCGGCCTTTGAAGCGGGCAATATCCCTTCGATTCCCCTCATTGAGGTGCTGCTATGAACCGGTTTTCCCCTACACTTCAGGCGCACCTTAATGGCGACGCAACGACCACCTGCACCGTTTGGATTGTGCAATTGAGAGATGGCCGCCGTCTCGGCTTCACCGACCATGACTGCGTGTTGACCGTGGACGGTGTGTCCTGCGAACCCCAAAGCGGGTTCCGGGCCACCGAAGCGGCTTCAAGTTTGGGCCTCGCCATAGATGATCAAGAAATTGAGGGCGCGCTGTCCACCGGAACAATCTCACCCGGAGATGTGGAGGCGGGAGACTATGATGGTGCCGCCGTCGACATTTGGCTTGTGAACTGGGCAAACCCGGCCGAGGCCCATCGGCTCAGACAGGCGTTTATCGGCGAGATACGTCAGTCGGACGGGGTTTTTCGTGCAGATCTAGAAGGTCTGACTTCGAAGCTCGCAGCGTACACCGGACGCCGTTACACCCGCCGTTGTGACGCTTTGTTGGGTGATGGTCGATGTGGTTTGAACACCGCCATCGCGGCCTTCAGCGCGGCTGTAACAGTGAGCGCCACCGTTGACGGCTTGCCGACCCATTGTGTCGTGAACGGTGCCGATGGCTTCCCGGAACATTGGTTCAACGGCGGAAAAATCAGCTGGACTGCTGGCGAAAACGCGGGGCGGACCTCGGAGGTGGCAACGTTTCGCGATGGCGATGGCACACTCGATTTGTGGCAAGCCATGGTGGTGCCGCCGAGCGTTGGCGACGTTGGAACACTCTTCGCGGGCTGCGATAAGAGTTTTGCCACCTGCAAAGATAAATTTGCCAATCATCTGAACTTCCGCGGCCATCCCCATGTCCCCGGCGATGATTTCGTCATGGGCTATGCCGACGGCAACACCGTCCACGACGGCAGCCCCATCATTCCTTAAACAAGCGGCACTGGCACCAAACATGCACTTTCAAGATACTGTCGACCGCCGAGCCGTTGCGCTCGCGCGGCAATGGATTGGCACGCCTTATCGCCATCAGGCCTCGTTGCAAGGGGTCGGTTGCGATTGTCTGGGCCTGTTGCGTGGTCTTTGGCGCGAACTCTACGGCCAAGAGCCGCAAACGGTGCCTGCCTATTCCAGCGATTGGGCGGAAGTGGGAACCCGGGAAACGTTGCTTGAAGCGGCGCAGAACTGGCTTTTGCCCGTTGAGAGCCGAGAGATCGAACCGGGCTACATCATTCTGTTTCGCATGCGCCGCAGCGCAGCTTCAAAACACGTGGGGCTCGCTGTTTCAAATGACCGTTTCATCCACGCCTATGAAGCGGCCGGCGTGGTGGAAACCCGGTTTGACCGCTTTTGGCGGGCGCGCATCGCCTACTGTTTTCAGTTTCCCAAGCAAGCTCCACAGGTCTAGCGCCCCATGGCAACAATCGTTTTACAAGCTGTCGGCAGTGCGGTGGGCGCTGCGGTCGGCGGTCCCATCGGCGCGGCCATCGGTCAAACCATCGGTGCCGTTGCAGGCTCTGCCATTGACCAACGGCTGTTCGGCCCAGGCGATCAAACGGTGGTTGGTCCTCGCCTGGAATCTGCACGGGTGCTTTCATCACGTGAAGGCAATCCTATCGCCCGTGTCTATGGTCGGATGCGGGTCTCGGGAGATGTCATCTGGGCAACACGCCTAACGGAAGTCCAAAGCACCGAACGCCGCGCGTCAGGCGGCAAAGGCAGCGGTGCGTCTACCAAGGTCACAACTTATAGCTACCATGCAAATTTCGCGATTGGCCTTTGCGAGGGTCAAATCGGCGGCATTGGCGATATTTGGGTGGACGGCACACTTCTCGACCAAACCCAGCACACCTTGCGCCTACACTTAGGCAGCGAAGACCAGCATCCCGACAGTTTGATCGAAGCCAAGCAGGGGGCTGGCAACGCCCCTGCTTATCGCGGGCTCGCCTATCTTGTGTTCGAAGACTTCGACGTCACCGATTTTGGCAACCGCATCCCACAGGTCGCCGTCGAGGTTATCCGTCCGCTGGGGCAGGTGGAACGCACGTTGACGGGGGTCAATCTCATTCCCGGCGCCAGCGAGTTTGCCTACGATCCCGCGCCCGTCATAGAAGACTTGGGCGAAGGCGAAACGCGGGCCTTGAATGTCCATCAAACGCGGTCGGAAACTGATCTCATAGCATCCCTGGACGCCCTGCAGGCCGCGTGTCCCAATCTTCAGCAGATCACAGTCATTGTGTCATGGTTCGCCGACGATTTGCGCGCCGAACACGCCACCATCACACCACGGGCTGAGGTTTCAGAGCGTTTGTTGAGTTCGGGTGAGGATTGGTCGGTCGCCGGCATCCTTCGTGCCGATGCCCGTTTGGTGTCCCAAGTTGATGGGCGTCCATCCTACGGGGGCACGCCCTCTGATACCGCCGTTTTGCGCGCTATTGAAGAAATCAAAAGCCGTGGTCTGCGGGTGGGCCTGAACCCCTTTATCCTGGTTGATATTCCTGCCGACAACGCGCTCACCGATCTCGACGGCTCAAATGGCCAACCGACGAATCCCTGGCGTGGTCGCATAACGGCCAAGCACCACAGCGCCCAATCGAGCGCACAGATTGCAAGCGGCGTTGCAGCCTTTGTCGGTCAGGCATCCCAGGCTGACATCACGGCCACTGAGGCTGGCATTGTCCATACCGAAATATTGGACTGGGGCTACCGCCGACTGGTCTTGCACTACGCGCGCCTGGCCCAGCAGGCGGGCGGTGTCGACTTGTTTTTGATCGGCTCAGAAATGCGGGGGATGACCACCTGTGGTGACGCGCAGTCCGGCTATCCGTTTGTCGATGCGCTGGTCGCGCTGGCCGACGATGTGCGCACCATCCTGCCCGCCGCTTGCACGGTCACCTACGGAGCAGACTGGAGCGAGTATTTTGGTGATCAATCCGGCGGTGACATAATCTACCACCTCGACCCGCTGTGGAGCGCAGCGTCCATCGATGCGGTGGGGATCGACGCCTATTTTCCCATCAGCGATTGGCGCGACAACGCCGACGACCGCACGGAAGGGCGGGGGCCCTATGATGGTGATGTTCTGTTTCAAAACCTCGCGAGCGGCGAGGGTTTTGACTGGTACTACGCCAGCGACGCGGACCGTGCGGCTCGTCGACGAACCGCCATCCAAGACGGTCTTGGCAAGCCATGGGTCTATCGGTTCAAAGACCTCCAAAGCTGGTGGTCTAGCCCCCATTTTAACCGCGTCAATGGCGTGGAAGCCCCGGTGGCCTCGCCCTGGGTTCCCCAGTCAAAGCCCATCATCTTCACCGAATACGGCGCGCCGGCGGTGCACATGGGTGCGGGACAACCAAACGTCTTTTTCGATCCGCAATCGTCGGAATCCCATTTGCCGTATCGCTCAAACGGGGGACGTGATGACCAGGCGCAGCGCGCCCTGCTGAACGCCTATGCCCGTCGTTACAGCGCAGATCATCCAGCCCATGTTCCGGCCACCAACCCGGTGTCGAGCGTCTACGGCGCGCCCATGGTGGATTTTGGCCAATCCCAGGTCTGGGCTTGGGATGCACGACCCTATCCAGCGTTTCCGGCCAACAGCGATTTCTGGTCCGATGGCGGCAACTGGTGGCGTGGCCATTGGCTGAATGGGCGCATGGGCGGCCTTGCCCTGGCCGATCTCATAGAAACCATCTGCGCTGAGGCTGGTGTTCACACCGTGGACGTTACCCGGGTTGACGGTGTGGTGGACGGCTTTGTTTTGGGCGCAACCGGTAACGCTCGGCAAATGTTGGACGCGCTGCTGACGCTGTTCCAAATTGTGGTCTGGGAAGAGGGGGGCGTTTTGATCTTTGCCTCTCCGGGCAGGGATGCGGTCCATAATCTTTCACACGACGGTTTGGTCTATCGCGACGATGATCCTTTGGTGCGCACGGAAAGGTTGGCGCGTACTGATCTTCCGTCGCGGATTGATGTCGTCCATCTCGACCCGGCGCGAGCCTATCAGTCCACCACCGTGAGCCATCGGCTCTCCGAACGCCCAACACGCGCTCATCTGACCCTCGAATTGCCGATTGCGGCTGCGCCGGAGGTCATGGAAGCGGCGGCAGTCGCTCATTTGAAATCGTTGTGGGTGGGGCAGGAAACCATCTCCGTTCACATTCCGCCCAGCAACGCTGACGTGCGCGTGGGCGACTTGGTTTCGCTCAACAACGGTTCGGAACGCAGCCGCCAGACACTGCGCATCGATTCGATTGAAGCCCGCGATAGCCAAAAGCTGACCCTAAGGCCCGTCGAACAACCAAGTGATGACGCCGTCTTGCCCCGTTCCGCCTTTGCTCACGGCACTGCGGTGGGCCAGCAGATCACCAGCGGAAGTGCAATCGGCAAACCCCACGTCATCTTCGCTGACCTGCCACTCCTTCAAACGGGCTTGGAAAAAGAAAGTGGCACATGGATTGCCGTTGCATCCAAACCCTGGATCGGGCCCCACGCAGTCTTGGCCTCACCGGGCACCGATGATTTCACCATTCGCGCCACAGCAGAAGCGCCAGCCAGTCTCGGTGTATTGCTCGAAGATTTGCCTGCAACGGCTGCCTCCGGTCGCTGGCTCAAGACAGCCGCGCTGAAGGTGAGGGCCAAGAACGCGCCTTTTGCATCGGCATCATCGCTCGCGGTCTTGGGGGGCGAGAATGCCGTAGCTGTGCAGTGTTCAAACAACGGTTGGGAAGTGCTGCAATTTTCGACGGCCACGCTGCGGGGGCCCAATGTCTGGGCACTCTCCGGCCTGCTGCGCGGGCAAGCTGGGACGGAACGATTTTCAAAGCTCGGCGCACCATCGGGCGCGCCGTTGATCGTATTAAACAGCGCCATCGTGCCTCTTTCCGCCAACGATGCGCCCCGCGGTGCTGCGTTGAACTATCTTGTCGGACCGGCGCGGAAAGTCCCCAGCGAAACCTCCCATACAGCAGCGACATACGCACCGGACTATCGTGCCCTCACGCCCTATGCGCCGGTGCACTTGGCGGTTGCTGGAAGCGCTGGCGGCGGGCTTTCGGTATCCTGGGTGCGTCGCGACCGGCTTGATCCCGATGATTGGCAACGCGTTGAAATCCCCAACTCCGAGGAGAGCCTCAGCTACCGCCTCACCGTCTCGGCCAACGGCCAAAGTCTGCAACATGTCACGACGAGGGAACATCTTGACCTTGCCCCCGACGCGCTCGCACCGCTGGCGCTTTCAACAGGGGATGCTCTCGCAATCACCGTTCAACAAATCAGCGATGCCATCGGACCGGGAGACCCTGCAACGGCGTCGCTCACTTGGGGCGCCTGATCCTCACTGCCCACACCAATCCTTTCAAACATCGGAGACTGACTATGGAACAATCGAAACCCTGGTATCTGTCCAAAACCATTTGGGGCTCGCTCATCGCCGTTATTGCCGCACTTCTGTCTGGGGTCGGCCTGGACATTGATGAACGATCACAGGCCGTTCTGGTCGATACGATCCTGCAAGGCATTGCCGTTGTCGGCTCTCTGTTTGCGATTGTCGGCCGTTTGAGCGCAAGCACACTGATCGAATGAAATATGGTTCAACGGCAACACGCTGGTCGAGGCTCTGGCCCGTCTTCTTCACGCTTTTGCGCCTTGTCACAGCGCGTCTGCGCCGTCGCCTTCGGAGCGCCTTGGCGCTCCGTCGCGCGCGTCGGGCCCGCGCTGGCGCTGATCATCGCAACCGGCAGCCTGGTCGGTTGCGCAAAAATGATGGCTATCGACGTGACTGATGCAAACAGCGCCACCGGCTCCGACATATCGTGTCAGGCCTTTGAGCCGATTCGCTGGAGTAAGGCCGACACCGACGAGACGATCCTGGCCGCAAAGACCCACAACACGGTCTGGTTAAGCCTGTGTGGGGCGAACGAGGTGCCTGCGGCTGAATGAATGATCCATTCAGCTTTCATTCAGCCGCGCTTTTATAGAAACAGATCACAACGCAATCAGTCTGCCCTAGTTTTGGCGTCACGCAGTGTCGCGGATTGCTTGGGCAGGGGGCAACATAAGGACAAGCTTCATGAAAAAGCTTGCAGTTTTTATCGCGGTCATGCTGGCCGCCCTTGTTCAACCAGCGGACTTCGGGGACCAGGCGCATGCGGCCTCCTGTGCCCAGAAGGGCCGCAGCATGGCAGCGTCCATGGGTGGGCGCTTTTTGAGCGCCAGAGCCTCGGGTTCCACTTGCCGAATCGTTATTCTTGTTAAATCCGGCAACGGCCCACCCCGCCGACGCACCTTCACAGTGCGCCGCTAAAATGGCACACCCGTTCACGCCTTAGTGCTCGCGCCCGCGCTGTTGGGCCCATTTGGTTTCGCTAAAAGTCTGAGGCCAAACCGACGTTCAGCAGCACAACCTGAAAGACTGGCCCATGCGCATCCTCGTTGTTGAAGACGATGTTGACCTCAACCGCCAACTTGTGGCGTCTTTGGAAGACGCCTCTTACGTCGTCGACAAAGCATTCGACGGGGAGGAGGGCCATTTCCTCGGCGATACCGAAAGCTATGACGCGGTCATTCTCGACATCGGTCTGCCGGAGAAAGATGGTCTGACTGTTCTTGAGGAGTGGCGGGAAGCCGGACGGACGATGCCTGTTTTGATGCTCACGGCCCGGGATCGATGGAGCGACAAGGTGGCCGGGATTGATGCAGGCGCCGACGATTATGTCGCCAAACCATTTCACACGGAGGAAGTGCTTGCCCGTCTGCGCGCCCTGATCCGCCGCGCGGCGGGCCATGCCAGTTCGGAAATTGAGATCGGACCGGTGCGCCTCGACACCAAGCAGTCACGGGTCACTATGGATGGGAAACCCGTCAAATTGACATCCCATGAGTACAGGCTTTTGGCCTACCTGATCATGCACAAAGGCGAAGTCGTTTCGCGCACCACGCTGATTGAGCATCTTTACGATCAGGACTTTGATCGCGATTCCAATACTATAGAAGTGTTCGTCGGTCGCTTGCGCAAAAAGCTTTACCCCAATGTCATCGAAACCGTCCGCGGCATGGGCTATCGCGTTTAGTGCTGAACCTCCGTTCAGATCGATAAGCGGAACAGTGTTTGACAGCGGGATGCGATGAGACTGTTTCCCAAATCCCTAACCTTCCGTCTGATCGTCATCAACGGCGTTTGGACCGCGCTTGCACTGTTGATCACAGGACTGGTGTTGACGTCGCTGTTTCGCGTGAACGCGGATAATAATTTCGAACGGGTGTTGCTGGCCCACGCCTTCAACGTCATGGGCGCCATCGACCGTGATGAGAACGGCAAACTTACCGGTTCACCCAATTTGGGCGACACGCGGTTTCAAACGCAATTGTCCGGCTGGTATTGGAGCGTTGCTCTCGCGTCGGATCCCACCAAGCCCATCTTGTTTTCACAGTCGATCACGGGTGAACCGATTGACGTGCCCACGACCGCAGACCGACCCTTTAACGAACAATTTCAGCGCGCTTACCAAACGTCCCATGAGTCCGGGGAAACGGTGCAACGGCTGGAAGCCCAACTGTTTGTCGGGGAAAGCGATCAGCTCGTCCAAGTCTTGGTTGCGGGAAATCGGTCTGACCTCATGGCCACCGTCAGCCGCTTTAATCAGAGCCTGTCCATCGCGTTTTTAGTGTTTGGCATCGGCTCAGTTCTTGCCAATTTCGTTGTTGTGCGGATTGGTCTTCGTCCGTTGCAACGGGCGCGTCGTGACCTGTCTGGCGTTCGAAACGGGGAAGCAGATCAGTTGGAAGGCAACTATCCCGTAGAAATCGCGCCGCTGGTCGAGGAGATCAATGGCCTCATCGAAGCCAATGTGTCGGTGATGACCCGGGCGCGAACGCAGGTCGGGAACCTTGCCCACGCACTCAAAACACCGCTTGCGGTGATCCTAAACGAGACAAGAAGCGACAAAGAGGGCGGAGGGATTTCCAATCCCAGAACCGTTGAAGAGCAGGCTTCCATGATGCGGCTGCAAATTCAGACCTATCTGGACCGCGCCCGCATTGGGGCCCAACGCGGGGCGCTGACCGCGCGGACGCCGGTTCAACCGGTTCTGGAACGTTTGCTAAGGGTTATGAGGCGGCTGTCGCCTGATCTCACGTTCACGCTGTCCGGTGATGCGACCGACGCGGTTTTCCAAGGGGAAGAGCAGGACCTGGAAGAGGTGCTAGGGAACCTTTTGGAAAACGCCTCACGTTTTGCAAAACAGCGTGTGGACCTTTCCGTAGACTTTGCCGGAACGTCCCGCCGCAACAGGCCCTTGCTGCGCTTTTCCATCAGTGACGACGGCCCCGGACTTGACCCGGATCAAAGAAACAAAGCCCTTCAACGGGGTAAACGTTTGGATGAATCGAAACCTGGATCCGGTCTTGGCCTCTCCATCGTCAAGGACATTTGTGAGGAATACGGCGGAGAGGTCCAGCTATCGGAATCACAATGGGGCGGTCTGCAAGGAGCCGTTTTTTTGCCACACCTTATTGAAACACCGTCGGCCTGAAGCCGCGTTGACGATTTGGCAGGAAAGTTGGGCCAATGCTGACCGGTAGAATAAGAGTGTCTTAACCAAAAATGCTGAACCGACGCGCCCGGCCCGAGGGGCCAAAAAGGATGGCGGGGATGATGGGTTGGAGTGTTCGTTGAAGTGAACCGCTTTCATCTTGAGATGGACAATAGGTCTCGACTAGGCGCTGTGCTCGTTTCGATCATCGCAGCACTGGTGCTGAGCGGTTGCACGTCTTTGGCATCAACGCGGCCTGGTGCGGACACGGCGCTCGCGCCTCCCAAAGTCGCTACGGCCTTGGCGTTCTCCGCCAACGATGATTTTGCCAATGGGCTCACACCCGCCGAACGCCGCCAATTGACGGATGCGGAGCGCCAAGCGCTCGATTTTGGCAAAAGCGGGGAAGCCATCGCTTGGTCAAGCAAGCGAAGCGGCATATCTGGTTCGATTGTCGCCTCGCAGCCCTTCCGGGTTGGAAAAGCCGATTGTAGGCGCTTCGCCCACCAAATGAACCGAGCCGGTGAAGCCGTGGCGGCAAGCGGGACGGCTTGCAAACGCGCGGGCGGCACGTGGCGGCTCGTCCGGTAGACGATTTGCTGCGCCCTGAAAGAGCCATAACTTGCGCGTTATCGGGCATCGAGGGATAGGACGACGCATTGCATGGCCATGACAAATGCCTAAGACAAGCCCATGACATTCTGGTTGTTAACACTCGCGATGGTCGCCATCGCCATCATGTGCGTATTGTGGCCGTTGTCTCGCCGCTCTCAAGCCTCAATCGAGGACGAGGCGACCGAGGATCGCGATCTTGCGCTTTTCAAAATGCAGCTGAGTGATGTGGAAACCCGGCTGAAATCCCCCGATTTGACGGACGCCGAAAGAGAGACAGCCGAAGCGGAACGGGCAGAAATTGCTCGCCGGATTTTACGCGCGGACAAACTCAAACGAAGCGCAGCTGACCAAAAAAATGCGGCGCCTTGGCTTGCGGGACGTCGCTACGGAGCCCTGGCTACACTGGCACTCGTGCCCTTGGTCACAGCCGTTACATATGCAGCCATCGGTTCTCCAGGTTTGAAGGACGAACCACTGTCAGCCCGTGTGGCACCGGAACTGGAAAATCGTTCCATAGACGAAATGCTTGCGATGGCTGAACGCCATCTGGCGTCTAACCCGGATGATCTGAAAGGATGGACCGTCCTGCTGGGGACTTACAAACGCATGGGACGCGCGCCCGATGCTGCGCGAGCCGCTCAGCAAATTATTCGTCTGGATGGCCGCAAACCCAACCATTTGGCCGATCTGGCAGAGGCTTTGACTGTGGCCAACGGCAATGTGGTGCCGGAACGCGCAAATCAGTTGTTCAATGAAGCATTGGCCGCTGAACCCAACATGCCCAAGGCCACGTTTTACGCAGCCTTGGCGCTGGAGCAGGAAGACAAGAAGGCGGAAGCGCTCGTGTTGTGGCAAAAAGCGGTCAAGCTGCGCCAAAACGATCAGCGCTGGCAGGCCGCAGTGCGCGCACGCATCGCAGCCTTGGACCCAAAAGCCCTGCAAGAGGGTTTCAAGCCCATCCCATCGGCTGAGGGACCTGTACGCGGACCGACGACGGATGATGTTGATGCAGCTGCAAGCCTCACCGCAGCGCAACGATCCCAAATGATTAATGGCATGGTGACGAGCCTTGCTCAGCGTTTGGCTGAAACGCCCAATGACCTTCCCGGTTGGCAGCAACTCATCCGCTCATATACCGTGCTGCAGCGCTTGGATGACGCAAAACAAGCCCTGCAGAAAGCACGCAAGGTGTTTGCCGCAAATTCAGAGGCGATGAAACAACTGGCTTCGCTGGAAACAAGCCTGAACTTGCAGGAGACAAAGACGCAATGAACAGAAAAGGCCGTCGCTTGTTGTGGATCGGTGTGATCGGCGTCGTTCTTTCGACGGCCGTCGGCCTGTCCCTGTTTGCGTTTCAGTCGGGCATCTCATTTGCCATGTCGCCGTCGGAATTGCGCGAAGTCTCACCACCTCCGGGGCAGCGCGTTCGTCTGTTCGGCTTGGTGCAAGAGGGATCAGTTGTTCGCGGCGAGGGACTGAATGTCTCGTTCACCTTGGGCGACGGCGCAGTCACTGTGCCGGTGACATTCAATGATATCCTGCCGGACCTCTTCCGCGAAAAGCAGGGCATCATTACCGAAGGCAGTCTGCAATCAGATGGCTCGTTTGTGGCCGATACGGTGCTGGCAAAACACGATGAAAACTACATGCCCGCGGGCATGGCGGAGAAACTGAAGAAGGACGGACACTGGAAAGGCGAAGCCAGTGTGAAGACCAAAGGGGCTGACTATGACGGTTGAACTGGGTCACATCGCGCTCATTCTGGCGTTCTCTTTGGCGATCGTCCAAAGCGTCCTGCCGGTCCTGGGCGCAGCGCGGGGCGACAGTCGCCTCATGGCAACCGGCGACGTGAGCAGCATCGGCATCTGTCTGTTCATTGGGCTGAGCTTTGCAGCGCTGGTTTGGGCCTATGCCGTGTCGGATTTCTCGGTGGTCAACGTCTGGCAAAATTCCCATTCGCAAAAGCCGTTTTTGTACAAATTGACGGGCACATGGGGGAACCATGAAGGTTCCATGCTGCTGTGGGTCCTCATTTTGGCGCTATTTTCGGCAGCTGTGAGTGTGTTTGGCCGCAACCTACCTGAAAAACTGCGTGCGAATGTGCAAGGCGTGCAGGCATGGATGCTTGCGACATTCCTGTTGTTTATTTTGGCCACATCCAACCCATTTCTGCGGCAAACGCCGCCGATGGAGGGGCAAGACCTCAATCCTATTCTTCAAGACATTGGCCTCGCGATCCATCCGCCGCTTTTGTATCTGGGCTATGTTGGCTTCTCGATTACGTTCGCATTTGCCATCGCCGCGTTGATTGAAGGCAAGATCGATGCCGCATGGGCACGATGGGTGCGGCCATGGGCCTTGGCTGCGTGGGTCTTCCTCACTGCCGGAATTTCCATGGGCTCCTATTGGGCCTACTACGAGCTCGGATGGGGCGGCTGGTGGTTCTGGGATCCGGTTGAAAACGCATCCTTCCTGCCTTGGCTGTCCGGCACGGCACTGCTGCATTCGGCCCTGGTGATGGAAAAACGTGACGCTCTGAAAATTTGGACGGTCCTGTTGGCGATCCTGACATTTTCCCTGTCGTTGCTTGGGACCTTCCTCGTTCGGTCCGGGGTGCTCACGTCTGTTCACACGTTTGCAACAGATCCATCCCGCGGCCTTTTTATCCTTGCAATTCTCTCGCTGTTCGTGGGCGGGGCGCTGTTCCTGTTCATTTTGCGCGCCAACACACTGCAAGCCGGCGGCTTGTTTGCCCCCGTCTCACGTGAAGGTGCGCTGGTAGTGAACAACATTCTCTTGTCGACCGCCGCAGCCACCGTTCTTGTCGGCACGCTCTATCCGGTCCTCTATGAGGGCGTCACGTCGCTGGTGAATGAAAGTGGCTCCGGCGACAAAATCTCGGTTGGCCCACCTTTCTTCAATCTGACTTTCGGCCCCTTGATGATCCCGCTTTTGCTGGCCATGCCACTTGGCCCCATGCTGGCTTGGAAACGCGGTGACATTCTGGGTGTCGCGCAACGCATGGTCTTTGCCATTGGCATCACGGTTCTCGTGATTGTTTTGGCCTATGGCTTCCTATGGGGCGGCCCTGTCCTTGCTCCGCTGGGTATCGGCCTTGCGGCTTGGCTCATGTTTGGCTCCTTGGCTGAGCTTTGGACCAAAGCCGGCTTTGGCAAGGTCGATCTTCGCAACGGCTTCGCGCGTCTTGCAGGCGTGCCAAAAACAGTCTGGTCAACGGCGGGGGCCCACTTTGGCGTCGGCGTTATGCTGTTAGGCATTGTTATGGTCACAGCCTACGAGACCGAAACAGTGGCGACCCTCGCTCCCGGCGACAAGGTGACGGTCAACGCCTATGAAATCCGTTTTGATGGGTTGGAAGCTGCCAATGGCTCCAATTTCACAGGGCAAGCCGCTAATCTCGCCATCTTGAAAGACGGGGTTGAGGTTGACCGCGCTAAACCATCGAAGCGCTTCTACCCCGCGCGGCAAATGCCTACGACCGAAGCCTCCATCCGCCCGTTTGGTCCATCCCACCTGTACATCTCCGTTGGAGACGTCCTGCAGGATGGGCGTGTTGCGCTTCGCATCTGGTGGAAGCCCTGGGTCACGCTCATATGGCTGGGAACAGTCATCATGATGCTTGCGGGTTTCTATTCCCTCAGTGACCGTCGGTTGCGCATTGGTTTGCCGCAGCGGGCCAAAAGACGGCGGAAGACAGCCCCTGAGGGTGCGGCGTGATCCGTTTTCTTACGCCAGTCCTCGCTTTTCTTGCCGTGTTGGGGGCAACGCTGTCTTCGTTCGCCCAAGATGCCAATGATGATGAGCGAACCAAAGCTTTGTTTGGCGAATTGCGTTGCGTAGTCTGCCAAAATCAGTCGATCGCAGAATCGGATGCCGACGTCGCAAAAGACCTGCGCGCCATTGTGCGCGAGCAGATTGCAGCGGGCAAAACGGATGTGCAGATTAAGGGTTTTCTGGTGGATCGTTACGGCGAATTCATACTGCTACGCCCGGTTTTCGCTTGGCACACGGTGGGCCTCTGGATCACGCCCATTCTCTTTGTGCTCCTGGCTTTCTTCTTGATTTGGCATCGTTTTTCGTCAGCGCGCCGTGCTGTGTCTGACGTGCTGGACCCTGAAGAAGAAGCCCAATTGGACGCCATCATGAAGCGACAAGACTGACCGCGTGTCCGTGTAGCGGTCGAAACTCAGTCTTACAAAGGTTTAATACCTTCGCCTCTTTTCCCACTCAAAGCACCGTCCATATCGGTCGGGAGCGTTGGCGGGGATGAACCCTGCCAGTCCAAGACACAGAACATGGGTTGGTTCGACATGAATTCATCTTTGAAAAAGCATTTGAGCGCCACGACCATTGCAGCTGGTCTCGCGGCTGCGTTTTTTGCCGGCGGCCTCGTTGCACCGACACAAAACGTGCTTGCGGAAGCTGTTCGCGTCGAGGCCCCGAAGGCGCCAAGCTTTGCAGACGTCGTGGATGCGGTATCACCGGCTGTGGTAAGCGTGCGGGTGAAATCCCAAAGACAAAACAGCAATTTTCGCGGGACCCGTGGCATGGACAGTCTTCCCGAAAATCACCCTTTCCGCCGTTTTTTCGGCCCTGAGGGTTCGGAACGATTTGGCGACCGTCCGCGCCGCTTTGGTGATCGCTGGAATGAGCGTCGTCGCCAAGGGCGTCGGGATCGCCCGCGCCGGTTTTCGGCCTCACAAGGATCAGGCTTCTTTGTGTCCGATGATGGCTATGTCGTCACGAACAACCACGTTGTTGAGAACGGATCGTCCTTCCAAGTGGTCCTGAAAGACGGCACGGAATTGGACGCCAAGCTCGTGGGAACCGATCCCAAAACCGATCTGGCTGTTTTGAAGGTGGATGAGAAACGCAAGTTCACTTACGTCTCGTTTGCCAAACAGAAAAGCCGCGTGGGTGAATGGGTCGTCGCAGTCGGCAATCCCTTCGGCTTGGGCGGAACGGTCACGGCGGGTATCGTTTCTGCCAGCGGACGCGACATTGGCTCTGGACCCTATGATGACTTTATCCAGATTGATGCCGCAGTGAACAAAGGCAACTCCGGTGGTCCGGCCTTCAATCTCAATGGTGAGGTGATCGGCGTCAACACGGCCATCTTCTCCCCATCAGGTGGCAATGTCGGCATCGCCTTCGCGATTTCTGCCGCCACGTCTGAGGTTGTGGTCGCCGACCTGATCAAAAACGGCTCGGTTACCCGCGGCTGGTTGGGCGTTCAAATCCAGCCGGTCACAAAGGATATCGCCGAAAGCCTAGGGCTAACCGCAGCGAGCGGAGCGATTGTGGCCAGTGTGCAAGACGGCAGCCCAGCACAAAAAGATGGTCTAACGTCCGGCGATGTTATCCAGAAAGTGGACGGCAAGGACGTGAAAGGTCCCAAAGAACTGGCCCGCCTCATCGCGTCGTATGAACCCGCGGAAACGGCAAAGATCACGGTGTTCCGCAACGGTCGGTCTGTTGAGGTGCCCGTCCAGCTCGGCAAACTTCCGGTCACACCCACCCGCGTTGCCGCGACCCAGCCCCGCAATGATGGTCGGCCCGTTGATGTGGAGCAATTGGGCCTGGCCGTGCAGCAGACACGCAATGGCATCATCGTTGCAGACGTTATTCCCGGCAGCGCGGCAGAAGAACGAGGGCTGCGCCCCGGTGACGTGATCGTATCGCTGAATGGCAAAGATGCCCGTTCGGTCAACGATGTGGGCTCCGCTGTGGCGCAGGCCATGGAAGACAATCGGCGCTCCGTTCTCCTTCAGGTGCGCCGGAATGATCGTAACAGCTTCATCGCTGTTCCCATTGATCAGGGCTGATGGAGTACGGTCAGCTCAACCCTTGAGCGGCGCGCGGTGGTCTCCTCGAACCATCCCCCAAACCGTGCACCGCTCGGTTGGCAGCGGATCACTTTTGTGGTCCGCTGCTGCGCTTTTTGGCACCGACTGTTTTAGAGAATTCCTGTGACTGATCATTCCCTTGATATCCTCATCGTTGAAGATGACGCCCAGGCCGCCGAACAATTGGCCTCCTCGCTGGTTGAAGCGGGCCATCGTGCCGAAATCGCGGCTGATGGCTTGGCCGGTGCAGAAGCGGCTCTCGACAACGCCTTTGATGTTTTGATCATCGACCGCATGCTGCCGGAAATTGACGGCCTGTCCTTGATAACGCGCCTGCGGGAACGCGACGTGCATACACCAATCCTTATCCTGTCTGCCCTGGGTCAAGTGGATGACCGGGTGACGGGACTAAGAGCGGGCGGTGATGACTACCTTACAAAGCCCTATGCGTTTTCAGAATTGCTGGCGCGACTTGAAATTTTGGCCCGTCGCAGGGAGCCAGCCGCGTCCCAAACCGTTTTGAACGTCGAAGACTTGAGCCTCGATTTGATCAAGCACGAAGCGTCCCGCGGTGGGCAGGACATTGTTCTCCAGCCGCGGGAGTACCGCCTGCTCGAATACCTGATGCAAAATGCTGGTCGGCTGGTGACCCGATCTATGTTGTTGCAACACGTTTGGAACCTACACTTTGATCCGCAAACCAACGTGATCGACGTCCACATGTCCCGCCTGCGGGCAAAAATCGATAAGGAATTCGACTTCCCTTTGCTCCATACCGTGCGCGGACGGGGCTACATTTTGCAAAAGCAAGATGACAACAGGTAACCGTTCGTTTGCAAAAACTGCGCCGCATTTTTAGAGCCACTGCCGTTCGTTTGACGGTGCTTTATACCGTTTTGTTCGGCGTGCTGGCCTTCGGCGTGGTGGCTTATGTCAGTTGGAACCTCGGCAACATCATACTGTCGCAACTGCGGTCGACGATTGACGAGGAAGTGCAGGAACTGGCTGTCGGCTTCCAACGCGGCGGCTTGCGCCCCTTGATTTCGATTGTGGAATTGCGGTCCCGGGCACCGGGGGCAAACCTCTATCTTATTACCGATGCAAGCAGCCGCATCATCGCAGGCAATGTCTATGACATTGATCGGCGCATCTTGATGAAGGACGGTTGGACCTTGCCGCCGTTTGAGTATCTGCGTTTCGATGGGCAAACTGAAAAGCTCTCCGTTGCCTTCGCCCGCGTGTTTAGCCTGCCCGGCGGTTTGCGTCTTTTGGTGGGGCGGGATCTGGGGGAAGCACAGAGCTTTCGTTCCACCGTGCAACAGGCACTTGGGGTCTCTTTTGTTGTCCTTCTCCTCACAGCTTTGGCCCTGTGGTTTTTCGTTGGGCGACGGGCGCTCAAATATCTCGACCGGGTCTCCCGCTCCAGCGATCAAATCATGTCCGGCGATCTTTCGGAGCGACTGCCGTTGTCGGGTTCGGGAGACGAATTTGATCGGTTGGCTGGAAGCCTGAACGGTCTGCTGGCCAAAGTTGAAAAGCTCGACAAGGGCGTTCGGCTCATGTCGGACAACATCGCCCATGATCTCAAAACTCCACTGACACGCCTCAGAACACGATCCGAAACGGCGCTCGCCAAATCCGACCCCAACGCGCAAAGAGAGGCACTGGAAGCTGTGGTGGAGGATGCCGACGGCTTGATCAAAACGTTTGATGCGCTTCTGATGATTTCAAAAGTGGAGGCCGGAGTTCGAGCGGCCAATCTCAGCACGGTCGATCTCACGTCGGTCGTGCGCGACATCCATGAGCTGTTTGAACCGTCTGCTGAGGCTGAAGAGATCAAGCTGTCCCTTGATCTTGGCCCGCACATCAAGGTCCGGGGAAATCGCGAATTGTTGGCCCAGGCCTTGACCAACCTCCTCGACAACGCCCTCAAATATGGTTCGGACAATGCAAGCCCCCACATCCAGGTGTCGCTAGCTAGGGAAGGCGATACTGCGGTTATTGAGGTTGCCGACAACGGTCGGGGCATTCGAGACGAGGATCGGGAGCGGGTGCTGGAACGCCACGTGCGATTGGACCCGAGCCGAACCACCGATGGCGCGGGTTTGGGGCTTGGGCTCGTTCGTGCCATTGCTGACATGCATCTGGGCACGCTTCGCCTCGAACCGCGGCTGCCTGGACTGTGTGCCGTTCTTACGCTGCCGATGCCGGATGACCGCGCCAGTATAGCGCGTTCTTAAACACAGCATCGACGGTCTCGTCAGGGGCGCTACAGCAACACCGGATCGTCGCTCTCCTGCGCCAAATTTGCCGGTGATGTTTGGTTCAGTATCATCGAACCATCCTTAGAAGCCGTGTCATCGTCAGAAACCGTATCCATGGCATCGCTTGAGGCTTGCAGCTTTTCCGCTCGTTCCCTTGGAAGGCTGACCATGATCAGTGTCCCTTCGCCAACGACCGATCGGATCCTCAGGCATCCTCCGTGCAGTTTGGTGAGGGAGCGGGCGATGGCCAGTCCGAGACCCGAGCCTTTGTGGTCCTTCGTGAATTGATTTTGCACCTGCTCAAAGGGCCTTCCCAGTCGCGACAGCGCCTCCCGCTCAATGCCCCTTCCGGTATCCGAGATAAAGATGTTGACCCGTTCCTTGCGGCGCCGCGCGGTCACGGAAATGCGGCCATGTTCCGGCGTGAACTTCACAGCATTCGACAGAACGTTGAGCAGGATTTGTTTGATCGCCCGGCGATCCGCTTCAACGACAAGGTCATCGGGCAACGATTGATCGACAGTCAGGTTCGCGTCTTCTGCCTGCTTGTGAATAATACGCAGCGTATCATCCAACAATTCGCTCACGTTCAAACTTTCGGGGTCGAGCTCAAACCGACCCGCTTCAATCTTCGACATGTCCAAAATGTCGTTGATGACATTCAGCAGGAACGTGCCTGAGTGGTGAATGTCGTTGGCGTATTCATCGTATTTTTCAGAGCCCAGCGGTCCAAACAGCCGCTCCTGCATGACTTCTGAAAACCCGAGAATGGCATTCAGCGGTGTGCGCAACTCGTGGGAAATATTGGCCAGAAACTCCGACTTTGCCTGGTTACCCGCGTCGGCTTTGCGCTTTTGAGCCTTCAGATTATCGGCAAATTCAACCAGTTGCTGGGCCTGTCGCTCCAGTTGCAATTGGGTTTCTTGGAGGTCGTTGATTGTTTGGCTTTGGCGTCGTTCTGACTTTTCGAGCTCCCGCTGGTTCCGCTTCAACTGGGTGATGTCGGTGCCGATGGAGACGTGGCCACCATCCTTTGTTCGGCGCTCGCTGATTTGTAGCCATCGGCTGTCTTCAAACTGCGCTTCAAAAGTGCGGGTTCCCGCTTCAGATGGTTTGGCTTGGATCGTGTCAGAAATCGCCAGTGGCTTCCGGCCTGCCGCCATCACGGTTTCATAGCTGCTTCCAACTTCAACAGCCTCCGGTGCCAGGTTATACAGCTGTTGATACTTGCTGTTGCACATCACCAAGCGATGCTTGGAATCCCAAAGAACGAACGCCTCTGATATGTTCTCAACGGCCACCCGAAGCCGCGTATCGGCGCGGTGGGACCGCTCTTTGAACGCTTCCTGTTCAGTGATATCCACCGCCATCCCAACAAGGTGTGGATCGCCGCCATCGTAGTGCACCAGTTCGGCGCGAATACGCAGCCACATCCAACTGCCGGTCGCGTGGCGCAATCGAAGTCGGTGATCAACCTGGCGGCGTTTGGTGGTGAACAGTTCGTCGGCAAGTTCGATGAGGTCCTGATCACTGGGGTGGGTCAATTTGGATAGCTCCGCAAACCCGATAATTCCATCGCTCGGTTGCAGGCCCAACATTTGATACATGGAAGGCGACCAGGTGATGCGGCCGCGCGCCAGGTCCCAATCCCACATTCCACAATGGCCGCGGGACAAAGCGGTGTTAAAGAGATTTGAGGCTTCTTCGTTTGAAGCACCGGAGAGCCGCGTCAGGCGCGCCTGGATCAGATAGACCCACATGAACAGAAGGGCGATCACACTGGTGAGAAGAAACAGCGCCACGTTGAGACGTGCGGTCTGCTTCCAACCTGAAAACAACGTCACCTTATCTTGGACCACCAACAAAGAGGCTACGGGCGCGGTAGTGTCAGTTCCCGGCAGAGGGTGAATCTGCTGCAATGTGGCGATGGCGGGCGATGTTCCGTCAAAAAGGATCGAGCGCACGCCGGCGCTTTTGCCCTGTCGCTGGAGATATAAGTCCCCATTCGTCAATCGCCCGACCGTCGTTCCGCGCAGGTCAGGCAGGTTGGGCAAACTGACGATCAACTTGCCGGTTCGGTCAAACAAGAAATAGGTCCGGCCCGGCGCGTCTGGAAACAGGCCCACCGCATCTTCCAACAAAAGTTGCGCTCGAGCGGCATCGGGTTGAAGCGTTTCGAGGGTCGTCTGTGCAGCCGGATTAATGGAAAGTTTGAGCGCAACGTTTTCTGCAACATTCGTGGTTTCGCGTTTGCTCGCAGTTTCAATGTCCTGTGCCAGGGTGAGCAGTGACATGGCCCGCACAAACCCCACCACCAACAGCAGAGCAATGACCAAAACCGGAACTAGTCGGCGCAGAAAATTTTCGACGGCCGGGCCCTGCGATGCGCGCAGCATCAGACGGTGAAGTCTGGCGGATCGTAAGGAGCCGGAAAAGCGAAATGTTCGCAAAGGCAGCACATGCGAAGCATCGCCCGGGCGGTTTTGATGTGTTGATGACGAGTCCGAGCTTTGCCCGCGCACGCTCGATGCGTTCGCCTGCTGCATAAAGCTTCTCCGCTTCTTCAAGAAAGAAACTGATGATGATGGAACGGTGAACGCGATACGGCCGCAGGTCTCGAATGCGCCCCAAGACACTCTGCGAATCGGCTACAGAGTGAATCACTGATTCGGCACTGTCCACCCTTCAACGCATTTTTAACGGTCAAGTCCGCTCGGCGCCGATCCACAACTCAAACGCCCCATTTGGCCCCTACGGCAGCGGCGAGTGCGAGGGCGAAGACGAGGGCGCGCCCAGGGCAAGAGCGGGGGCGGAGCGCGGCGGCAGGGGTGTGGCGGCAAGGGTGGACGGAGTGAAAGCCGTTCTCAGGCGAGACAGCGCTCCACAATTTCCGACACATCGCGCGACAACCCATCGGTCGATGCCATGCCTTCCAGCATCGTTTTGGCGTGGGCCGCAGTGTCAGGTTCAAACGCTCGCCATTTGTTCATGGCCGTCATCAGGCGGGCGGCAAGCTGAGGGTTTGTCCCGTCAAGGCGCAACACCTGCTCCCCAAACAGGCGGTATCCAGAACCGTCTTTTTGATGAAACGCGCTGGGATTGGCCATCGCAAACAACGCCAGAACTGACCGCGCGCGATTGGGGTTGGAAAGCGTGTAGTGGGGGTGCTGCAGAAGGGCTTCCACGCGCTTCAAGCCTGCTGCACCTGGGATGATCGACTGCGCCGAGAACCATTTATCAAGTGCAAGGGCGTTGTCTTTGTGCCGCTCGAAGAAAGCGTCAATCGCCCGTTGTGAAAACGTGGCATCCTCCGCGCGGGCCAGCATCAGAAGGGCTGCATGTCGATCGGTCATTGTTGCCGCTGTTTGGTGTTGTTCAAAGGCCGCAGCAACGGCTCCATCCACCCGCGATGCCACCAATAGGCTCAAAACTGCGTTCGAAAAACTGCGAATGCCTGCAGCAGTAAGATCGTCCTTTGCATCAAGTCCGCGGCGTGCCACTGCAACGATCCCAAGCCCGCGTTCGCCAATCGTCTCGCCCACGCGCTGCTTGAAGCCGCTTGTGGCACGGTGGATACGTTCTGCGTCTACGTCTTTTGCGATCAGATCCACCAGCAATCCATCCGTGGGCAGCGACAAGGCTTGTGCCGAGAAGGCTGGTTCTAAGGTGTCATCGAAAACGATGTTGGAAAGCGTTTCGACGACGGCGCTTTCATCATCTGCATTATCTCGCCCGTGATAGCGGGCCACCATCGCGTCGCTGACCAGAGTGTTGAGGGCTTGCCAGCGGTTAAACAGATCGCTGTCATGACGCGCCAAGTGCAGCTGCTCGCTCTGCGGTTGGCTGTGCACGATGTTCACCGGCGCCGAGAACCCCCGCAAAAGAGACACCGTTGGCTTTTCCGACAACCCCTCAAACACCACGTCCATCTGGTCTTGATCCAGCAAAATCACATCGTTTGAGACGGCCGCAGCGTCAGTTTTCAGGTCCAAGTCTTCCCCGCTTGAGGAGAGCAAGCCCAGCCGAATTGGGATGGGAACCGGCTGCTTTTCGCTTTGGCCCGGCGTAGCTGGCGTGGACTGGGACAATGTCAGGGTCAGCGTGTTCGCCGCCGCATCGAAACGCTCCTCAACAGACACCGTTGGCGTTCCCGCTTGCTCATACCAGTGCATGAACTGCGAGAAATCCCGCTCCGCAGCCTCTTCAAAGCAGTGCACAAAGTCCTCCATCACCGCCGCTTCGCCATCATGACGCTCAAAGTACAGATCGGTTGCAGCCCGGAAGGTTTTTGGGCCCACGATGGTGGCCAACATACGCACCAGCTCCGCACCTTTTTGGTAGACGGTCGCCGTGTAAAAGTTGTTGATTTCCTTATAGGCGCCCGGGCGAACGGGATGGGCGAGGGGCCCCGCATCCTCCGAAAACTGACCAGCTTTCAGCGCCCGCACCTGATCGATGCGCTGCACGGGGCGTGAGCGCATATCGGCGGAAAATTCCTGATCGCGGTAAACGGTGAAGCCTTCTTTCAAACACAGCTGAAACCAGTCACGGCAGGTGATGCGATTGCCCGTCCAGTTGTGGAAATACTCATGGGCGATAATCGCCTCGATATGCATGATGTCGGCATCGGTGGCGAGATCTGGGCTGGCGAGAACGTATTTGTCGTTGAAGATGTTGAGGCCCTTGTTCTCCATCGCGCCCATGTTGAAATCGGAGACGGCCACGATGTTGAACACGTCGAGATCGTATTCCCGTCCGTAGACCACCTCATCCCAACTCATCGAACGCTTGAGGGCATCCATAGCAAAGCGCGCTAGATCCGCCTTTCCCGGTTCAACATAAATGCCCAGCGCAACTTCACGCCCGGAGGCCGTTGTGAAGGCATCGCTCAACAGATCAAGGCGACCGGCGACAAGGGCAAACAGATAGCACGGCTTTAAGTGGGGGTCGTGCCAGATCGCGTAGTGGCGCTTGTTCGGCAAAAGCCCTGTCTCGCCGGGATTGCCGTTTGACAGCAAGATCGGACAGTCGGCCACATCCGCTTCCAAACGTACGGTGTAGGTCGACAGCACGTCTGGGCGGTCGGGGAAAAATGTGATCCGCCGGAAGCCTTCCGCTTCGCACTGTGTGCAGAACACCCCCGACGATTGGTAAAGCCCCATCAGCTTGGTGTTTTTCACCGGGTTGAGCTTGGTGACGATCACGAGTTCGAACGTCTCGTCCTTCGGCAACGCCGCTAGTGTCAGCGTTTCATCGGTGAGATCAACGTCGGCATTGGGATAGTTTGACCCGTTAACTGAAACCGAAACCAGTCCCAGTTCATCGCCATTCAACACCAACGGCTGCGCAACAGCCGTGCCCGTCATGCGCCGAACCGTCAGCCGGGCCGTCACGACAGTGCCTGCGCTGTGCAAATCAAACGTCAAATCAACATGATCCACCCCATAGGTCGGTGGTTCATAGTTCGACAATTCAATCAAAGGAGCATTCTGCGTGCGCATGTTGGGGTCCGTGGCGTCTTGCTGTTCCAAACACTATGGCGGCTCCCTTGGGCGATGTCATGGGCGATCTGACGTTATCGACGACCTCTGCAGCGACAAAGTTTTGCTGCCGTCAATCCTACTTAAACCGGCTGTCGTTGGAGACCAGGCGCGCGGGTCCGTTTGTATCGTAGTCGTATTCGGCCTGGGCTCGAATTTTGACATCCTGGCCTGAGCGACCGTTGACGCCGCTAAAAAGGTTATTCACCCGCGCTTTGGCTTCATAAACCATGACGGCTTTGTTGCCGACCATCCGTCCGGACAGGCCACCGCTGAGGTCCTTCAAGCGGCCGTTTTTGCGTAGATTGGTCAAAAACACCTGTTGAGCGTAGGCCTTCCGGTCTTTCCAGCGTTTCTTGTCCCCATCGAAGGCTGCAAGCACTGCGCTGTCGGCGGCAGCCTGTGCGTTTTGTATCGCAGAGTAAGTTCGGCTGTAATCCACTGCGCCGCCAATTGCCGCCATCAGCGGCACCAGAACCAACGCCGTGGTCATCGCAACATTGCCGCGCCGGCACGTCAAAAACGCCCGCAAAGTCAAAAAAGCTCGTAAAATTGCCATGTTTCGCCCCTGCTCAGGAATGATCGCCGATAGATATCGCCATCCCACATTCCGCCTTTGCGTCTTACTGAGCCGCTAAGGGTTGGCCTTAACGTGCGGTTAATGCCGGGGTTTGGTTAAATCGACAGCGAGACGTGTTGTGCACTTTGTTGGTTTGATGTCGTCGCTAAACGCGTGGACCTTGCGCTGCGCTTGCACATAGGCAATCTGACCGGGCCCATTTCGTCCAGCATCGGACCATCCGCCATGTCCGGCTTCCCCGCCAAATCCACCCCGGCTGCCCTTCTGGCCGAGCTCCAAAACACCGTGTCCACGCCTGATCGTCCGACTATTTTAGCCCAGTTTGAGGCGCAGCCCGACCGGTTCGAACGTTTCAGCACCACCTGCGCTGACGTGTTTTATGATTGGTCTAAGACCGTGATTAGTGATGGGGATTTTGAAGCTTTGCTGGACGTCGCCCGCGCTGCCGATGTCGAGGGCATGCGTGAAAAACTCTTCGACGGCGCGGCAATCAACACCACCGAACAACGCGCCGTGCAGCACATGGCCCTGCGCGCGCCACAGGACGCGACGGTGACGATTGATGGCCAAAACGTGGTTCCCGATGTGCACCGGGTTTTGGATGCCATGGGCACGTTTGCCGATGGTGTTAGAAGTGGCGCAATTGCGGGCACCGGGGGCGCCTTCACCGACGTTGTCAACATCGGCATAGGTGGCTCAGATCTGGGTCCTGCAATGGCCACCCAAGCGCTCAAGCCCTACGCGGACGGTCCGCGGACGCACTTTGTTTCCAACGTTGACGGGGCAGATCTTTTGGCCGTGCTGGAACACGTGCCAGCACAAACCACGCTTTTCCTGGTGGCGTCGAAGACTTTCACGACCCAAGAAACCATGACCAACGCGCGGTCCGCGCGGGCCTGGCTTGTGGACCAGATCGGCGAGGCGGCCATTGCAAACCACTTCGTTGCGCTGTCCACGGCCCTGGACAAAGTCGCAGCCTTCGGCATTCGCGCAGACCGCACCTTTGGCTTTTGGGACTGGGTGGGCGGACGTTATTCGCTGTGGTCGGCCATCGGTTTGCCCATCATGCTGGCGATTGGGCCCAAGAATTATAGAGCGTTTCTCGATGGCGCCGCCGCTGTGGACGCGCATTTTCAAAGCGCACCATTGTCACAAAACTTGCCGGTGATCATGGCGTTGGTTGGGGTCTGGCACCGCAATGTGTGCGGCTACGAGAGCCTTGCTGTGCTGCCGTACGATCAACGTCTGTCGAGGTTTCCTGCCTATTTGCAGCAGCTGGATATGGAATCGAACGGGAAGGGCGTGACACGCCATGGCGCGCCGGCCGGGACCGCCACCGGACCCATCGTTTGGGGCGAACCGGGCACCAACGGCCAACACGCATTTTATCAACTCATCCATCAGGGCACATCGGTTATCCCCTGCGAGTTTTTGCTGGCGGCCACTCCGGCAAAACCCCTTGGCGACCATCACGAAAAACTTGCCGCCAACGTGTTTGCGCAAAGCGAAGCGTTGATGCGTGGGAAATCGGAAGCGCAGGTGCGTCGTGAACTGGAAAAAAAGGGCCTCGATGAGGCCACGATCGATGCGCTTGCCCCCCACAAAGTCTTCCCGGGAAACCGCCCCAGCTGCACAGTGCTATACCCCGCGCTCACACCGTCCGTCCTTGGTCAGTTGATCGCGCTGTATGAGCACAAGGTTTTTGTGCAAGGCGTCATTTGGAACATCAACAGCTACGATCAGTGGGGCGTGGAGCTGGGCAAGGAATTGGCCGGTGAACTTCTGCCGATGGTCAAAGGGGAGCGCAGCATTTCTGGCCGCGATCCCTCCACCGAAGGGCTGCTGAAAACGTTTCTTGCAATGCGGAACGATTAAGCACCGCTTACGTGTCGTTAAAGCTGCGCCCTTGGGGTGAGCGGGCCAGGTTGCGTTTGCGCGCACGTTCCCGTTGCACCGTGTAGACGGAGGCCGCGATGATCACGATGGCCCCAAACAGTGTGGACGGTCCCGGGAGTGTCGAAAACAACAGCCAGCCAAACAGCGTCGCGTAGAGGAGGCGCACGTAGTCGAGCGAGGCGAGAACAGACGCTTCCCCCCATTTATACGCAAAGATATTGAGCATCTGCGCGCCGTAGGAAACGATCCCAATCGCAATCAACAACCCCCATTCCCACAGCGTGGGGGACAACCAGGTGAAATAGGCTGGGACGGCCACGCATACGGCCACTAGAAAGGCCTGATAGCTGAGGATTGTGATGGGCGAGTCGGTCTGGGACAATTTTCGGATGATGACCATCACCAGACCCGCCCCTGCGGCCCCGGCCAGCGCCAAGAGCGACACGGGGTCGAACCCTTGCGTGCCCGGTTGCATCATCACCAAGACGCCAATGAAACCCACGAACACTGCGCCCCAGCGGCGAATGCCCACCACTTCGCCCAGAAACCAGATGGCGAAAATCGTCACAAAGAAAGACTTCGCAAAGCCGATGGCCGTTGCATCCGCCAGCGGCATGTGGATCACCGCGTAAAAACCGCACAGCATCGCAACAAGCGCAAATGCCACGCGGATGAGCTGTAAATCGAGGCGCGCAGTTTTCAAGCAGCCGGGAAAATGGCTGACGACCTTTGGCATAACGATGGCGACCATCACCAATTGTCGCACAAACAGGATTTGCGTCACATGCAGCCGTTCGCCCGCAAGTTTGATGAGAGCCGTCATGAAGGCAAAGCCGCATGCCGCAACCAAAATGGTCAAAGCGCCCTTGAGGTTCCCCGGAGCACGGTCAAACCGCGCAGCCAGCCCCGCCACGACACCCTGGCCTTCCTTGGGGACAGCTTGAATGGAAGGGTTTTCGGGAGTTGGGTCCGATGGCCGGGGCGTGTGGGGAGGAGGGGGGGTCATGTCGGGATGGTGTAGACCCGTTTGCGCCGCCGCCACAAGCGAAGCGGACGGCGAACGGTTTCCTTTGGCAAACATTCGAGCGAACGGGTCGGCGCAAGCGCTTGCTGATGCTGGCGGATTTCCAAACCTGCGGCATCCCGGCTTGGCCCCTGTCGCTTTCGCGACTTGCTTTTAGAAGCCAAATGCCGGATCGTTTTGAGCTATCGGCCCAGCGTTGATTTTCGCAGCCACACGTTATCTTCATCTACAAAACAGTCCCCAGAAAAGTCCTTTGGACACCTCTTTTGGGCCATCGAACATCCGGAAGGTTGGCATGAACGCGCACACACCACCAAAATTTGGCCAGCACGTTGGCATGGGTAAATCCGTTCTTCGCAAGGAGGACGCGAGCTTCGTGACCGGACAGGGCCAATATACGGACGATTTCAAGCGCGCGGATGCCCTGCACGCCTATGTGTTGCGCTCGCCCTACGCCCACGCAACATTTACGGTTGAAGACCTGGAGACTGCACAGGCCGCCGAAGGCGTCGCTCTCATTTTGACCGGCCAAGACACCAAAGACATGCCGGGGCTTACCTGCCTCACCGTCATGGAGCAGCCCGACGGCACCAAACATGCCAAACGCGATATCCCGCTTCTGTGCGTCGACACCGTGCGTCACGTGGGCGACGCGGTTGCCATGGTCATTGCCGACACGGTTGCCAATGCGAAGGCCGCCGCTGAACTGATCGAAATCGACTACGACATGCAGGACGCGGCGGTCGATACCGAAGGCGCACTCAGCCCTGACGCCCCACAAGTCTACGCCGATGCCGGGACAAACCAGGCCTTCGAAATCGTTATGGGCAACCATGCGGAAGCTGAAGACGTGTTCAAAACCGCTCCAAGGGTGACGGAGCTCAAGCTGATCAACAACCGGCTCGTATGCAACTACATGGAAACCCGCGGCTGCCTGGCGGAATGGGTGGAAGAAGAAGATCGCTATACGCTGACCGTTGGTTCCCAAGGCGTCCACGGCATGCGCAACAACATCGCGCCAACGCTGGGCATCAAGCCGGACCAAATGCGGGTCATTACACCGGACGTCGGCGGCGGCTTTGGCACCAAGGTCTTTGCGTACCGCGAATATCCTTTGGCGCTTCTGGCGGCCAAAAAACTCGGTAAGCCGGTCAAATGGGTGTGCGACCGCTCAGAGCATTTCGTGGCGGATGCCCACGGTCGGGACAACGTTGTGACCATGCGTATGGCGATGGACAATGACGGGAAGTTCCTTGCTTTGGACGTGCATCTGATCGCCGCCATGGGCGCTTATCTGCATTGCTACGGCCCCTATATTCCGGTCCTTGGGACGACGATTGCCACGGGCATCTATGACATTCCGGCCTCGAAATTCCACATTTTGGGCGTCTACACCAACACGACTCCCGTGGACGCATACCGCGGTGCCGGGCGGCCGGAGGCGATCTACGCGCTGGAGCGTTTGGTGGACCAGTGCGCTCTGGATATGAAAGTCACGCCGGACGAAATCCGCCGGCGCAACGCGTTGCGCCCGGAACAGCTTCCCCACACCACTCCATTTGGCCGCACCTACGACACCGGTGAGTTTGTGGCCCATATGGACAAATGCATGGACGTTGCAGATTGGGATGGCTTTGCCACGCGGGAAGCTGCATCCAAGGCTGAAGGGAAAATTCGCGGCATTGGCATGTCCACCTACATTGAGGCCTGTGCCTTTGCGGGCTCCGAACCGGCCAAGGTCTCCTTGGCAGCTGACGGCACTGTAAAGGTGCTAATCGGCACGCAATCCAACGGCCAGGGCCATAAGACGGCTTACGCACAATTTGCAGCTGAAGTGCTAAAAATGGACATTGACGCCATCGAAGTGCGGCAGGGCGATACGGACGAATTGCCAACCGGCGGCGGCACGGGCGGCTCTCGCTCCATCCCGCTGGGTTCTGTCTCCGTAAAACGGGGCAGCGAGGCGCTCGCTGAAATGATCAAGAAAGTCGCCGCCGACCAACTCGAAGCGTCTACCGGGGATTTGGAGCTGATCGAAGGCGAAGTTCGGATCGTCGGAACCGACCGCTCCATGACGCTGGCCGAAGTAGCCGCAGCGAGCCCAGAAGATCTCACAGCCACCGGCGAGTTCAAACAGGCCGAGGCGACCTACCCCAACGGCACCCACATCTGTGAAGTGGAGATTGAGCCGGCCACAGGGATCACGGAAGTGGTGGGCTACACCATCGTCGATGATTTCGGCGCGACGGTGAACCCGCTCCTTCTCGAAGGTCAGGTCCACGGCGGCGTGGTGCAGGCCATCGGCCAATGCATCATGGAAGAAACGATCTATGACGAAGACGGCCAGCTGATGACCGCAAGTTTCATGGACTACCGGATGCCGCGGGCGCAGGACGTGCCGAACTTCCATTTTGAGACGCGCAACGTGCCCTCGACCACCAATGCGCTGGGCATCAAGGGTGCAGGCGAAGCGGGCACCATCGGTGGATGTCCCGCTGTCATGAACGCCATCGTCCATGCGCTCAACACAAATTACGGCATCGAGCACGTCGACATGCCCGTAACCCCCCACACCATGTGGCAAACCATCCAAGCCGCCTCAAAAAAGGCAGCTTAGCTCGCGGGCTGGCACGGTCGAAATCAAGCACGCGGGCACGAACAAGGTCCGCGCGCTTCTTCGTTGGGCTCAGCGATAATAGCTTTGTTGTAAGCGCGGGGTTTGCTGCAGCGTTCGATTAGTTAACTGATTAACGACTTTCCAGCGAACCATTGACCGAGCCATAAAAGCGGAATGCAGGTTGGTCCGCGTATTCAATATGAGTCTTGTTGGGATTGCTCATATACTACGCATCTCGTCACCGCCGCGCTGCGCGGGTGACTTAAACCTATTCAAGTCAGCGTCGTTGGAACCGATTAGGTCGGTGGACGATGAGGAAGGCGTTGACAATTCAGCTTGTTCACGGGCCCGCTTGCTCCCGCTGTGCACGGAGGTCATTCCGCCGCTTTTATCCAGATCGCGTCCTGTCATTGCGAAGCTCCAATTGTCTTCTCCTAGACAGCGAGACTGAGCATCATATTGAGTGCAAGGGTGACCGGTGAACCGCACAAAACGAAACCACGAACATCCACATGGCAGACTTGTAGCTGGAAATCGCAGAACCCAAGGTTTTGCAACAGGTGTTGGTGACGTGTGATTGCAAGGGCTTAGTTGTCGTAAAAACTTGTCGCAAAAAGATGGGCCAATTTCTGCTTTGAGCCAATTGTCGAGGTCATCTTGAAGCAAGCCTTTGGTCTGGCGGTGTCTCTTGAATTTGGTCCGCTTCCTTCAGCCATTACGCTAGATCGCCAAGCCTCGCCAATTCAATCCGCGAGGTTAAAGGTGGTGATCCGATATTCCAGCAAACTTGATGGGAGGCTGACAATGAGCAGAATTCATGGGATCCCATGGGTCAAACGTGCTGAGTTGATACAAAAAGCGAAGTTGGAAGGTGCGAAAGGTGGCACTTTTGCCGACGAAGAAAGACCCAACGATTTCAGAGTGGTGTCTTCAGGGAAAAAATCAATACCATCTAAAACAAACTGGCTCCTATTTGCGCTTCTGGTTTTCATAGTTGCAGGTCAGGTAGCGATTGGAGTTGTCATTTTTATTGGTTAACGGAGCTTAAATTTTCAAAGGTCCGCACCCTGGCCATTCACACTTCTGTTGCGAAAAGGATCTTTTCGGCAACCGGGCCCAAAATTTAGTTCTATCAAAACAGCTGGCTGTTCAAGCCTCGTCACATTTCTCTTTCCGCTTTGTTCGGCAAGCACTCACCCCTTCCCATCTCCCCGCCAAACATACTCACCCCTTCGTCAAATCCTCGGCGATCATGAGGGCGTTTCCGTCTGGGTCGTACAGGGTTTCTGTGCGCACCATCCCTTCCATCTCCACGACATCGCCGTCGAAGTGGACACCGGCTGCGCTCAGTTTTGCTTTGGCTTCGTGAAAGTCTGATACGCCGAAGACCGGGACTGCGTTGCCAGGGTTGGGCGTGTCCTGTTCGCCAAAGCCAATGGTGACACCGGGGGAGTTGGTGGCGATCTCGCTCCAGCCAGCGTCGTCGGCATGGTAGAGCGTTTCAAAACCAAACATGTCCTTGTACCAAGCTGCGCTGGCGTGACGATCTTTCACCGAAAGGGCGATGGTGATGGTCTCATTGGGCTGAATAACGGACATAATATGTTTCCCTGTGGCTGAAAATGTACTAAGTATATTAAATGGACAATAAAGACTGTGTCAAACTTTGCGAACGGGCCTGGGGCTTAAGCATTCTGGCGGCGCTTGCAGACGGTGTGCCCGCGCGTCAGGCAGTTTTGCTCAAACATACCGGTGCTGGACGGACCGCCTTTGCCCACAGCCTCCAGCACCTCATGGATCTGGGATGTGTTGAGCGCAATCCGGGCCACGGTCACCCGCTCCGCCCTGAGTTTCGATTGACCAAGCGTGGAGATGCCGCCGCTGATCTGGCTCAAAGTCTGTTGGCTTTGGGCAATGCTTCAAATTTGCTGCGCCGCGCGTGGACGGTGCCGATCCTCCATGGCTTGCAAAGCCCGCTGACGTTCAACGCCCTGGGTCAGCAGCTTTCGCCGATCACAAGCCGTGCCTTGTCGCAAAACTTGAAGATGCTGGAAGCCGCCGAATGGGTCACCCGGCGCATCGATCCGGTCCAACGCCCACCTCGGTCACACTATCAAACGGTCGGAACAGGCGCGTATCTGTCCGCCGCATTGGCAGCAGCCCCGGCCCTGAATCTGAACCCTGTGTAGGACCGTTCTGACGTGAAGAGACTAGCCGATCAGCGCGCGCGTTCGCGCAGGGCGTCGGCCAAAAAGTCATAGACCCGTCGCACGCGCGCGCTGCGCTTCACATCAGGATGCGCGGTCAGCCAAAGGGGAAGACTGCCAATGGGCTTTTCCGTTTCGATCCTCTCCACCCTCGGGTCCGGGTCACCGATGGCGCACTGGTTAAACCCGATGCCGAACCCCGCCAAAACCATCATCCAGCAGGCCACCTGATTGTCACTGCGAAATTTGAAGAAGCTCGGCTCCACGGAGAGCCCCGCTTGCTTGAGCCCTTGGAGAATGAGCGGACTGCGGTCGTAGCCGATGACATCGTGGGTCAAGAGTGCGGCGGTGCTATCGGGTTTGCCCCGCCGTTGGATGTAGTCGGTCGACGCGTAAGCGCCGAGGCTGAAGTCGCCGATCTTTTGAGCGATCAGATCAAGGTGCTGTGGCCGGTACATGCGAAGCGCAATGTCCGCCTCCCGTCGCAGCAGATTGTCGGTCTCATCCGACGCCACCACCTCCAGTTCAATCCCCGGTTCTTGGCCGTGAAAGGCGGTGAGAAGGTCGGGCAACAGAAATGTGGACACCATTTCGCTTGCCGTGATCCGAACCGTCCCAGACATGGCAGAGGCCGGAGCGACGCTCAGCGTTGCCAGCCCGCCCGCAGCGTCGGCCATGGCACCGGCTTGCTTCAGCACTTTTTCGCCCAGCGCCGTGAGTTCAAGGCCGGTAGAGTGGCGCAAAAACACCCGCCCACCCAGAGCGTCTTCGAGTTGGGCGATGTGGCGGCTCAAGGTGGGCTGGCTGCGATGGCTCGCCTTGGCGGCCGCAGAAAGCGAGCCGTGTTCCGCCACCAAGACAAGGGTTTGCAGCAAAGACCAGTCCATCGGTGATCCCGTTTGAAATCATTCATAATTGAATGACTACCATCAAATTTGGCCAAATTACATCCAGAATTCTCCGTCGTATCTTGGGTCTCGGATCGGGGTTTCGGGTTGAGAAGCCCACCGCACACGGCCTGCATCCGCAGGCCACGAAAGACAAACCAGGAGACACCCCATGGCAGACACCGTTATCGTTTTGGGCGCAGCAGGAAAATTTGGCCGCGCCGCTGTAGACGCATTTTCCGCCGCCGGTTGGAACGTGACCGCACTGTTGCGCAACGACAAAGCCCACAGTTTTGGCCCGAAGGTGCGCATCGTCCGTGCCGATGTGTTGGACACAGCGGCGCTCAGCGCGGCCTGTGAAGGCCATGATGTCATTATTCACGCCGTCCACCCGCCCTACGAGCGTTGGAGCGTCCTGATGCCCAAGATGACGCAAAGTGTCATCGCCGCCGCATCAAAGTCCGGAGCGACCGTCTTGATCCCCGGCAATGTTTATAATTACGGCACAGCCATGCCGTCCGTTTTGACAGAAGACACGCCCCACCGGCCAGACACCAAGAAAGGCGCCTTGCGGGAAGACATGGAGCGGGCGTTCGAACAGGCTGCCGACATTGGCGTGCAAACGATCATCCTGCGCGCGGGGGATTTCATTGAAAATGAAAAGTCCGGCAACTGGTTTGACCTTCAAATTACCCCACAGGCCAAGCGGGGCAAAACCGAGTACCCGGGACGCCGCGACCAGCCCCATGCCTGGGCCTACCTGCCAGACCTCGCCCGCGGGGCGGAGGGGCTGGCGCGCATAAGACATCAGCTGGCACCGTTTGAGATGTTCGGTTTTGAAGGCTTCACGCTGACAGGTCAGAATTTGGTTGCCGCGATTGAACGGGTCACCGGTGTGCCGCAAAGGGTCAGCCGGACTCCGTGGTGGATAATCCGGCTGATGGGTCTGTTTTCCCCTGCTATGGGCGAGCTTATGGAGATGCGCTACCTTTGGAACAAAGCCCACAGGATTAACGGCAACAAGTTTGCAAAGCACGTGCCGGATTTCCTGCCCACGCCGCTGGATGAAGCCCTCAGAAGATCAATGTAGCCGCACGCGTGGGCCTGCGTTGCGATTTTGCGCGCTTTTGCGGTGACCGCCCTTGCGTTCCTGACCTTCGCCACCCTACACAGTCTTGATCTCATAGAGGTGCCATGGTGGCTGAGAGGTGCGGGGCTTGCACCAACTCTTTGAACCTGATCCGGATTGTGCCGGCGGAGGGAATGGGATGGTGAATACGCCCCCCAAAGAAAACAAAATTGCCCAACTGGCCGACGAAGCCTGGGGCCGTCGCGCCGCCGATGTTCTGGAGCGGTTTCGGGCTCGGCGTCCGCACGTCCATTGCCTCACCAACATCGTGGCCCAGAACTTCACCGCCAATGTGCTCCTCGCAGCCGGCGCAACACCGTCCATGACCATCAACCCGGTGGAGATCGACACCTTTGTCGGCATGGCCGATGCTGTGCTGATCAATCTGGGCACATTGGACGATGAACGGATGGAGGCCATCCACCGCGCGGTTCTGGCATGCCAACGGGCCGGCAAAGACTGGGCGCTTGACCCGGTGTTTGTGCAGGCATCACCCATTCGCCAAACCGTCGCGTTGGAGTGTTTGCGCGGCCAGCCCACCTTGGTGCGGGCCAATGCTGCGGAGCGCAAGGTTTTAGGCAAAAGCCTTCAGGACACCGCAGCCGTCCTCGCCGTAACGGGAAAAATCGATTGCGTGCAGCAGGGCGACCGCTCTGTCTCCATTCAAAACGGCGTGCCGATGATGGACCGCGTGACCGCCATGGGCTGTGCATTGACGGCGGTTGCCGTGGGGTTCTGTGCGGTGGAAGACGACAAACATTTGGCAACCGCCGCAGCGCTGTCTTTCTTCGGTGTTGCCGGGGAGTGGGGGTTGGAGCAGATGGACCCGCAAACCCAGGGACCGGGAACATTTGCGAGCCGTTTCTTGGATGCCCTCGCGCTGGTGACCCCAAAAATGCTGGAAGAGCGCGCACGCATCAGTGAGGAAGACTTATCATGATGGCAGGCATGACGGCTGGCACGACACCCGGCATCAATCCGCGCACGGCCCTCAATATCCGGCTCTACGGAATCATCGACCCGCTGCGTTGCCAAGGCCGGGACATCGTGCCTCTGGTCAAGCAAGCCGCCGTCGGCGGCATGACCCTGCTGCAATATCGCGACAAAACGGCGGACACCCGGACCCTCGTCGAGAACGCCCGGGCCATCAAACAGGCGCTCACTGGAACCGGTATTCCCGTATTGATGAACGACCGGGTGGACGTGGCCCTCGCAGCCAAACTGGATGGTGTGCACATCGGACAAAGTGATATGACCCCAGCAGATGCGAGGCGTCTTCTAGGGGCGGACGCCATCATCGGTCTGACTGTGAAAACCGCCGATCAAGCCAAAGTCGCACCGCTCGACATCATCGACTATGCCTGCATTGGCGGGGTCTATGCCACGCTCTCCAAGGATAACCCAATCGCCATCGGTCTGGATGGATGGATCGAACGCGCAGCACCCCTGCGCGCCCGCGATCCATCTTTTCCCGTCGGCGCGATTGCGGGGATCGACGAGACCAACGCCGCCGGTGTCATGGCCGCCGGGGCGGATGGTGTGGCCATAATTTCGGGCATGTTCATGCAGGACGATGTGGAAGCGGCAACCGCCAATCTGAAATCGATACTGGAAGGAGCAACCCAATGACGGCGATTGCGTTGACGATAGCGGGTTCCGATTCCGGCGGCGGGGCGGGCATTCAGGCTGATCTCAAAACGATGTCCGCATTAGGCGTGTATGGTGCCTCGGTCATCACCGCGATCACCGCCCAAAACACCCTCGGCGTCACCGCCGTCCACGATATTCCAACCGACATCGTGGCCGCACAAATTGATGCGGTGTGCGATGATCTGGCCGTAGACGCGATCAAGATCGGCATGTTGTCCAGCGCAGACCTGGTGGCAAAGGTGGCGCAGAAGCTCGCCGAGCGCCCCACCATTGCTGTGGTTTTGGACCCTGTCATGGTGGCGGAGTCCGGTGCATCCTTGCTTGCGGATGATGCGGTCGCCGCGATCCGCGACCACGTGTTTCCCCGCGCCGATCTGATCACGCCAAATCTCCACGAAGCGGCCAAACTGTTGGATTCGGCCATGGCGACGACCCGGGCAGACATGCGGAGCCAAGCCTTGGCCCTTTGCGAGATCGGTGCTCGAGCAGTGCTGCTCAAGGGCGGCCACACGAAAGGTGACGAGGCTGCCGACATTCTCATTGATGCGGACGGCAAAGAGCATTGGTTCACCGCCCCTTTTGTGGACACCAAAAACACCCACGGCACGGGCTGTTCCCTGTCCAGCGCCATCGCCAGTGGTTTGGCAAAAGGCATGGTGCTGCACGACGCACTTTCGGTTGCAAAAACATGGCTCACCGCCGCCATCAGCCATGCAGACACGTTGGAAATCGGGAAGGGCGCTGGGCCGGTTCACCATTTCCACGCCCTTTGGAAAGACGTCCCATGACCCGAACAAACTGCCGCACAACGAGCAATACCAAAAGCAGTACAATTTCTGACACGCCCCCCGTCGTTCCCGGTGCCAACGTAAGCCGCCGCCATGCGCTCAAAACCCTTGTTGCTGCGCCAATGGCTGCGGCTCCCGTCGCCGCCGCCCCTCTGGCCACGCCTGCCCTCGCCCAGGGCCGGGTGGAATGGCGCATGGTAACGTCTTGGCCAAAAAATCTGCCCGGTCCGGGGGTTTCCGCACGGCGTATCTCGGAACGCGTGGCCGCCCTGTCCGATGGGGCATTTACCATCAAGCTCTATGCCGCCGGTGAAATTGTGCCGGCGTTGGAAGTGTTTCAGGCCGTTTCATCCGGCATCGCGCAATTGGGTCATACGGCGGCGCTGTTTTGGGGCGCAAAGCTGCCCGCCGCGCCGCTCTTCACCGCCGGTCCCTTTGGTCTCACACCACTGGAACACATCACATGGATCAACCACGGCGGCGGGCAAGCGGTGTGGGACGCGCTCTACGCGCCCTACAATCTAAAGCCACTGATGGGCGGAAACACGGGCTATCAAATGGGCGGTTGGTACAAAACAGAACTGTCAGGGCTCGGTGATCTTAAGGGTTTGAAAATTCGGATGCCGGGCCTTGGCGGTGCCGTTATGCGCAGGCTTGGCGCAACGCCCGTGACCCTCGCTCCGGGGGAAATCCTGTCATCGCTCCAGACCGGTGCCATCGATGCGACCGAGTTTTTGGGGCCGGCCAGTGACTTTGCCATGGGTTTTTACAAGGCCGCCCCCTTCTACTACGCCCCGGGATTTCACGAACCCAATGGCTCCGGTGAGGCGCTCATCGCCCGCGACGCGTTCGAGGCGCTGCCGACGCATTTTCAAGCGATCCTTGAAGCGGCCTGCGCGGAGGAAAACATCCGCTCCCTCGGTGAAATCGAATGGCAGAACGCCGAACGTCTCCAGGCCCTGGTCGAGGAAAAGGGCGTGAAGCTGCGCGATTACCCCACCGACATCTTGGACGCCGCCCGTCTGGCCACCAGTGAGGTTCTTGAAGACGTTGCCAATACGGATGCGGAAAGCCGCGCGGTCGTAGACAGTTTCCTGAACGCCAGCCGCCACCAAAAGGATTGGTCGCGGTTGTCGCTCGAAAAATTCCTCAGCGCACGCAGCTAAACCTGTGTTGCAATGCGCGCTGTGACGTCGACCTGCGGCTAGTCCAACTCCACCTTCACCGGCGGCGGCATGGGCGGCAGTTCGTCCTCCAATTCATTCAACTCTGGCACAGACCGTGGATCAAGCGTGGCGCTTTCCTGCGTGGTGGCTCGGGTGAGGGCCATGGTCTGAAAATCTGTGCGCTCGTCTTCGGCAACCTGCTCGCGGCGGAACGTCCGGTAGAATGAGTAGGCGGCAAAAATGGTATGGGCGATGGTGGTGGCGGTGAAGACACCTGCCGGGCCGGTGAGGTCCATAAGCGAAGCCGTAAACAGCGGACCAACCATCGTGCCCACGCCATAGAGCATCAAAAGTCCGCTCGACACCTTCACGAAATCCGAGCTGTCGGCGAAATCGTTCGCGTGCGCGACGGCCAGCGAATAGATGGAAAAGATCACCCCACCATAGCCCAGAACGGCGATGAAGAAGAGGAGATTATAATTGCCCGCCTGCGAAAGGATCGTCATGAGCGTGCCGAACACGATGCCGATCACACCCGCAATCACCATCACATAGCGCCGGTCGATGATGTCGGAAAGACGCCCCAGCGGAAACTGAAACAATGCGCTGCCCATCAAGGCAACGCCGAGGAGCGTTGCAATGCCGGTGCTGGTGAGCCCCACCTGCTGCCCGAAGACCGGTCCAAAATTCAACCAGGCCGATGAAATGATCCCGGAGAGAAAGGCCCCCACGGCGCCCGCCGGGGAATTTCGAAAAATTGCACGCAGGTCAAACGAAGCATTTGCCAACGGCGCTGGCGACTGGGCAACCGAAATGCTGGTTGGCACCACGGCAAGCGCGTAGAGGATCGCCCCCAGCATAAACAGCGTCTGGGCCTTAACATCGGCGACCACGAGCAAATATTGGCCCGCCGCCATCGCCGCCATGGTGGTGATGGCATAGATGGAAAACACGCTGCCCCGCATGTCGTTGGTGACCCGCTCGTTCAGCCAACTTTCCGCCACCATATAGCAGCCTGCGAAACAAAAGCCGGAGAGCGCCCGCAGGATGATCCATGTGTAGGTTTCCACAAACATGCCGTTGAGCAACATGCTCACGCACAACAGCGCCGTCAGTGTGCCAAACGTGCGCACATGGCCCACGCGCCGCACCAAATGGGGCACCAGGATACAACCCACCATGAAGCCTATGGCCCAACCCGTACCGATCCAGCCTAGGGAAAAGGCGCTAAACCCTTCCACCTGACCGCGAACCGGAATGACAATGCCCTGAAGGCCGCCGCCCAGCATAAGAAACACCATGCCGGTGAGCAGAGACAAAATAGGAAGAATTTGCCGCGTCATGACGTGTGACCTAGACCCAAACGACTGCACTTCAACGGTGAAGGCATGGTTGGGCAAAACGAGGGATCGGAAAATCGCTCCTTAAGCCTTCGTGAGGGCCTCTCCAAGCGTCTGAAACGACATGCACCGGGGCGGATGTCGTTTCTGTGCCATCGCAGTGGCTTTTTGCCTAACCCATGGGAGGGGTACCGGCACGACCGACGGTTTGATCGCGCGCTGAGGCCAGAGCCGTGGGCAACTTTTGCCAGTCCTTCCAGGCGAGGCGCTTGAGCGATGGGTTCTTCAACAACTGCGCTGGGTGAAACGTTGGCAAAACTGTTATCGTTTCACCGTGCAGCACCACCTCTTGAAGCCGGCCACGCAGATTGGTGATCGCCTTATTGGTGTTGAGCACAGCGCTGGTGGCCGTGCCGCCTAGGCTCACAACGACGGATGGGCCGTGCAGCGCGATGTGGCGCATGAGAAACGGTCGGCAGATCAAAACCTCTTCGGCGCTGGGCGCGCGGCCCGCGCTACGCCAGGGGATGACAGGAACCAAAGTCACGTCTGCAAGATCAAGGTGTACGGCGTGCAGGATGCGGCCCAGCAGCTCCTGGGCAAGGCCGCTGATCGGCACTCCGTTTTCATCGTCCTCCGCCCCAGGCGCATCGGTGATCAGCATGAGGCTGGCCGCAGGCTTGCCTGCGTCGACGATGGTGGCCTTCGCGGCAAAGCGCAGATCGCAGTGCTCAAAACTCTGGATGGCGAGGCGAAGTTCAGTGAGGTTGCCGGCGCCTTCCGCCGCACGTTTGGCCGCAGCAATGGCCTCTTTCACGCCGTTCGGTAAAGCCTGCGAGTTGGCGGTGGTCCCATAAACACTTTTGGGAGCAACGGGTTGTGCCGTTCGCTGACCTTGCGCAGGAAGGGCCGACCGGTTTTGCGTGGACGTCCCGCCTCCGGACGCCTGCGGGCTCATCGCCCTGGTCCGGCTGGCTGCGAAGTGGCCTTCGCTTTCTTCGAACCGGTTTATCGCCTCATCAACAAGCGCCACATCGACACCCGCTTCGGCGTACCAGATCAAAATGTCATCGAGGGTTTCGGTCATAGAGTGTGATGATGCGGTGTGGCGAGAGGAAGTGATTGCGCAGTTGAAATTCAGCAGACCCAACCGATGGGCGCAATCGCAATTCTAAAATGCCGCGTGATTCCTTGCCGTCACGACTGTCCGGACACACGCTATCGGGGCTTTCCTGTGCTGTCGCATCGTGCTGCTGCAATCGACGATGGCCCTTGTCAGGGCGGATGCCGTGGGCTTTGTTTGGCGTCCCTTTTTTGTGAAGACCCGCGCCGCCATGATCGCACCAATCAACGCCCCATCGTTTCGTCTGCACCATTTCTTGGCTACGGCAGCGCAGGATCAGCCGGATGCCGTCGGGCTAATCGATGAACACGGTACCGGGTGGACATTTCAGACATGGCTTGAGCGCACGGAAGGCGTGAGACAAGCCCTTGAGGCGAACGGCCTGCAGGGCGGCGACCGCTTCATGATCATTGCGGAAAACGGCGTTGATCTCACGTGTTTGCTCATGGCGTGTTGGATGCTTGATGCCTGGGCGATGCCCGTGAACGCCCGCTTGAGTGCCGGTGAAATCGATCACCTGATGGCCCACGCCGAACCTCGACTGGTCGTGATGACAACCGGCGTTTCACAGGACGCACAAACCCATGCGGCCCGTTTGAAAGCAAAACCCATGAAGGGCCATGATGGCGTCGCGCTGTTGGCCTGCGGCGATGTGGTGGCCGAACCGGTTCAGGCCCAGGCTGACGCGCAGGTTGCGGCGCTCATGTATACCAGCGGCACGACGGGCAACCCCAAGGGTGTGATGCTCTCCCACGCGAGCCTGGCCTGGTATGCCGACGTCTCGCGCACGATCCGCCACATGACGCCCGCAGACCGCACCTATTGCGTCCTGCCCTTAACCCACATCTACGGTCTCGCCTCCGCGTTTTTAGCGACCCTTCATGCCGGGGCGAGCTTGCACACCGCGCCGCGCTTCGCCCCAAAGACGGTATACGAAGCCTTGGCTGCTGGAGCGACCATCATGCCAGCTGTGCCCGCGATGTATGCGCAATTGTTGGATTACGCCGAGGCGCAGGCCTGGTCGGCCCTTCCAAGCACCAGCCTACGTCACATCATGACCGGCGGTGCGCCCCTTGACCCGGATTGGAAGCGCCGTGTGGAGCGCTTTTTCAAACTGCCCCTTCACAATGGATACGGCATGACGGAATGCGCACCGGGCATTTCCACGACGCAAAACGCCGTGCTGAGCGAGGCCACCGCGGAAGATGTGTCCTGCGGTCAACCTTTGCCGGATCTCGACGTTCGTCTAGTGCCGCCGGCGGACGAAACGGAGCTGCGGGACGGCGTGGGTGAGATCATCGTGCGCGGGCCGAACGTCATGCTGGGTTATTACAAAAACCCGGAGGCGACGGCCGCTGTCATGGACGAGGCGGGTTTCTTCCACACCGGCGATCTGGGGTCTTTTGATGCCCAAGGCCGCCTTTCACTTGCCGGTCGTTCGAAAGAGTTGATCATCCGCTCCGGCTTCAACGTTTATCCGCCAGAGGTCGAGGCAGCGCTGTCGCGCCACCCCTGCATCACCATGGCGGCGGTGGTGGGGCGACCGGTCAAGGGCAATGAAGAGGTGATTGCGTTTGTGCAGCCGGTGCCGGGTTCATCGCTGTCAGTCGATGCGGTGCAGGCGTTTCTGCGAGACCATCTGGTGCCCTATAAATGCCCCAGCCATATCATCATTGACGAGGCGCTTCCCGCATCGTCCACCGGTAAGCTGCTCAAATCCAAAATGCTGGGCCGCTACGCCCACCGCCTGCCGAGCGCTTGAGCCGCAAAGAGCGACGCGATGCCCATGGGTCGGATTAGCCGAGTACGGCGGCCGCGCAGGAGGCCGTACCGCCGATAGCGTGCGTGCAAAGGCTCGTTCAGCGCTGTTTTCCCACGAAGGCGAATTCAGTCAAAATGGCAGTGTGGTCCGAGCCGGCCCGGTCCAGCGCGCGGCGCGTGATGGGTGCAAAGTGGCTGGAATAGAGCACCTGATCGATGGGCAAGAGCGGAAACGGCAATTCCGGCACGGCAGAGGGCAATTTGCGGCTTTCGCTCGGCCCCCAAGAATGCACGGCGCCGCTGATGATCGTTGTGCCGGTCCAGGCGGCAACACGGTTGACCGCTGCGCTCCAGGGCGCGGCGTTAAAATCTCCGGCAATCAAGAGGGGCGAGAGAAGGCGCTGGAAGCGGCCCTGGTTGTCCAGGAGTTGGCTCTGCTGACGAAACGGCCATGGCCACAGGACGTGGAAACTCACCGCGGTGAAGCTCTGGCTCTCAGACAGTTTGAAGGTTGCCCGCGAAAAGCCGCTGAACCGCGCGCATTCCGGCTTGAGTCGCTCATCCAGCGGAAACCGGGAGGCCATTGCCACGCTGCCCACACCAAACGCCGCGCAGGAAATCGTGTGGGGAAGCTGCACCTTGAGGGTATCCAGGAGCGCGCGGTTGGCCACCGTGTGTTCCTGTAGGATCACGAGATCTGGTTTGGCCGCCAGGATCATGTCCGCAGCTGCGCGAGGCGACCGGTTGTTGAAGCGGATGTTATATTGAACCAGCCGAAATTGCGGCTTGTCCGCCACCAGCCAGGGAATGGCAAAACCTCTTTTCATGCCCGGCAGATGGGGCAGCGTAAGGACCAGTGAGACGCCCACAACAAGTACGGAAAGGAGCGCTGTTTTACGAACGCGGGCAAACCACAAAAGAGGCAGCAGCACCACGAGCGCACCGGACAGAACCAGCCGAAAATGGCCAAAGCTGTCGAATGCCGGGTGCGCAGCACCGAACCATCCTGCGATCAAAGCGGCGCAGATCGCGGCTGCTCCAACGCGCAAACTCCATCGCAACACGCCAAGCATTACTGAAACGCCGTCTCCGCAAAGGAACGCAACTTGCGTGAATGCAGCCGCTCGGAGGGCATATCTCGCAGTGTTTCCAAGGCCTTGATGCCGATATCAAGGTGTTGGCGCACTTGCGTGTTATAAAACTCCGTCGCCATGCCCGGCAGTTTCAATTCGCCGTGCAGAGGCTTGTCGGACACGCAAAGCAGCGTCCCATAGGGCACCCGAAACCGAAATCCATTGGCGGCGATGGTCGCTGACTCCATGTCGAGGCCAATGGCACGACTTTGAGAAAGGCGCTGAACCGGCCCGCGCTGGTCGCGCAGTTCCCAGTTGCGGTTATCGATGGTCGCGACTGTGCCCGTGCGCATCACGCGTTTGAGATCATAGCCCTCATAGCCGGTGACGTCCGCAACGGCGGTTTCCAGCGCAACCTGCACTTCCGCCAATGCGGGCACGGGAACCCAGACCGGCAGATCATCATCCAGCACGTGATCCTCGCGAACATAGGCGTGGGCCAGCACATAGTCCCCCAGCCGCTGACTGTTCCGAAGTCCCGCGCAATGGCCCAGCATCAGCCAGGTGTGGGGGCGCAGCACGGCAACATGGTCCGTAATAGTTTTGGCGTTGGAGGGTCCGACACCGATGTTTACAAGCGTAATGCCCGATCGGTCCGGCCGCGTCAGGTGATAGGTCGGCATTTGGGGAAGCCGTTTAAGCTCTGTCCCCTCATCCACCACGCCTTGCGATGTCGTGATGCGATTGCCCGGCTCCACAAACTGCTCATACCCGCTGGAGCGCTGACCCAAGGCTTTGTAGGCGTAAGCCACAAATTCATCGACGTAGAACTGGTAGTTTGTGAACAGAACAAAATTCTGAAAATGGTGCGGCGACGTCGCCGTGTAGTGGGACAGGCGGTGTAGCGAATAATCCACCCGCTGGGCCGTAAAGGGTGCAAGGGGAATTGGCTCGCTGTGCTCTACTTCCATCATCGAATTGACGATGTGGTCATCCGTTGACGACAGATCGGGCACATCGAAAAGGTCCCGAAGGGGGCGGTCGAGCGTATCTTCGATCGAACCCTCGACATGGGCCCCTTCGCCAAAGGCAAAGTGCAGCGGAATGGGCGTGTCCGACTGGCCGATG
>JBCBCT010000007.1:0-24693 GCA_038530365.1 Pseudomonadota bacterium
AAAACCAGTTTTGGGCGCTTCGGGAACAGATGTCTGGAGCGCAAAAGCCCGAAGGCGCGTCGATCAAACATGATATCTCCGTTCCCATCGACCGGGTGCCCGCCTTCATCGACCAAGCGGACCGTGCCGTGTTGGACATCGTGCCAGCTGCTCGTATCGTCAATTTCGGCCACCTTGGCGACGGCAACTTGCACTACAACATCTCGCAGCCAAAAGACTGGACTGCGGACGCCTTTTTCGCCCGGGAAGATGCAATCCACGATGCCGTCTATGCCATTGTCACGGGCATGGGAGGGTCGATTTCCGCAGAACATGGCATCGGGCAGATCAAGCGCGAACGGCTGGTAAAAACTAAAGACCCGGTTGCTCTCGCCACCATGCGCGCAATCAAGCAAGCGCTTGATCCCAAAGGCATTATGAACCCGGGCAAAGTGCTTTAACGAGGCCCATTTTCTGTCCGCAAGCGTCGCAATTGCGCCCATCTGATTAAGGGCCTCGTAAGCTTACCAAGCCGTTGCAGCTACCAATTATTCGCTAACCTTATGAAAAGGCATACTTTCTTAACTGCGAAAATTAAGCCGTTTTTGCGCCGCAATTCCTAACCTTCCAGATAAGCAAGGCCGCAAAATGAGCCTTGTGGGAACACATCCCGATCTTGAAACGGTCAAGCGAACGATACGATTTGCCGCCGGTTCTTGAGAGTTTTCAGGAAGGTCTCACCCATGTCTGCACCAGCGGCCTATCGCGCATCGATTGCTCAAACCACGCCAGAAATGAAACGTGGCGGGCCTGTTTTACAGCCCCACGGTCGCGGCTGGGGCGTGCAGACCTTGCGCATGAACCCATATGCCTTGCCGCAGTCGGTGCAGTTTGCAGCCGTCTCCAATTCCGCCAACGGTGACGTGCTGTACACCGTGGATCACGGCGGCGCTGTCATGAAGCGCACGCTTTCGTGCGGGCTGCCGGTTTCCATGAGCGTTCCCAAGGCATGCTTTGAGGGTGTCGTGGCGCGAACGTTTGAAACCGACAGCGGCGAAACAAGCGTGTCGCTGGAATTGCTGCACAGCGATATCGCACTTTCCGTGCCGTTATGCGTCTCAAAATCCTTGGAAGAGGTCGCGGCGGACTGGCATTCATGGTCCAACACCTTGGGTCTGCCCATGCTGCTGGAGGATGAACGCGGCGTTCTTGTCACGGTCAAACAGCGCGCGGGCGTTGAAAGCCGGACCGCCAAACCTCGCCGCCGTCGAATCGCTGGTGTTCGCCACCGGCCCAATTTTTTGCGCCGCCGCCGCACGCCGATGATCGGACCGGTGGAAGTTTTGCGAGCCGAAGAAATCATCGCCCGGACGTAAGGAGCGTCAGATCAGGTTTAAGATCGCCGCCGATGCGAAGCCAACAAAAACAAGCCACCCGAACTGCGAGTTTGACTGAAAGAGTTTCAGGCAAAGATCAGCGTCGTTTATGTCCAGACTTCTGAGTTGATTGACCATCTGGGCCGCGCCGAGGGCGAGACCAACATAGGCCGGCCAGTCGGCGCCCGCCGTCCAGGCCGCCACGGCAAAGGACACGAGCGCGAAAATATAGAGACCAAACAAGGCCGGACGTGTGTTTTCGCCAAACAAGCGGGCCGTGGAGCGCACGCCGATGAGCGCATCATCTTCGCGGTCCTGGTGGGCGTAAATCGTGTCATAGCCGATCACCCAGGCAATCGACCCGACGTAAAGCCAGAAGGCAGGGGCCGCCAACGTGCCGAAGGTGACAGCCCAGCCCATCAACGCCCCCCAGGAAAATGCCAGGCCCAGCACCAGCTGCGGCCAATCCGTTATCCTTTTTGCAAACGGATAGAAGAAGACGATGGCCAGAGACGCCAGCGCAAGAACAAAAGCATAGGCATTGAACCCACCCTCCGACCCGGCGGGCAAGCCGGGAATGGAACAGAGGGTCAAGAGAGCCAATAAACCCACAATCGCTTGGGCTACAATAAACAGCATCGCGCCACGCCGATCCACCCGCCCGGAGGGCAGCGGGCGAGAGGCCGTGCGCTCCACCTGCCCGTCAATGCCTTGATCCACGATGTCATTATAGGTGCAGCCAGCGCCGCGCATGGCGATGGCCCCGATGAAGAATGCCGCAAAGCCCAACACAATCGCGCCCGGGTCGAACGCCAGAGGGGTATCTTCCCTCCCCCACGCAACGCCGTGGCCCAAGGCAAAGCTCCACAGGCAGGGCCACAGCAACAGCCATGATCCAATGGGGCGTTCCCACCGGGCCAGTTGCGCGTAGGGCCAAACCCGGCGCGGCAAAAGTGCGTGCACCCAAGAGTCCCGAAACGCATCGGAGACGAAGTCCGACTGTTCAGCCAAAGCCCCGCTGTCCGGGCCGGCTGGGGATGTCGAAGGAGGTTTGATTGTCATGGCGTCCGATGCGAAGGCAAAAAATGATGTGGGCACAATCGGATAACCGTCGCTTGCCACAACCAGAATGTCATGGCTCGTGTTAAACCCTTCAAGTCGTATTGAAAAGCACACACGGTTGCGGCCCAAGGGCACCCGTTTGAAACGGGGTTACAAGGTGGCTGAGAACGCCGAGAGCGCCCAGCGTGGATTGCGCGTGCCGATAGAAGAGCGTGAATAGAGGTTAGGGGTTTGGCGACATGAACATACTGGTTATCGGGTCAGGCGGGCGTGAGCACGCGTTGTGCTGGAAGCTCGCCGCCTCAAAGGGTGTCGAAAACCTGTACGTAACACCCGGCAACGGCGGCATGGGGCGTGTCGCCACCTGCCTTGCGCTTGATGCAGCAGACCACGGCGCGGTGATCAGATTTTGTCAGGACCACGGGATTGATCTCGTCGTTGTTGGGCCCGAGGCACCGCTGGTGGCGGGTCTTTGTGACGATTTGCGCGCCGCAAAAATCACCGCTTTTGGTCCATCGGGGGCAGCTGCGCAACTTGAAGGCTCCAAAGCCTTCACCAAGGCGTTGTGCGACCGCATGGCCATTCCAACGGCAGCCTATGGCCACTTTACAGACGCGGACAGCGCGCGGGCCTATGCGATAGACCAAAGCGAAAAGTCCGGCGGCGCGCCTTTGGTGGTCAAAGCCGATGGCTTGGCGGCGGGCAAAGGCGTGACCGTGGCGCAGACTTTAGACACGGCATTGGCGGCTATCGATGACTGCTTTGCCGGCAGTTTTGGAGAGGCGGGCGCGGAAGTGGTCATCGAGGAGTGCTTGGTGGGGGAAGAGGTCTCGATGTTCTTCCTTTGCGACGGGAGCACGGCCGTACCGTTTGGTACAGCCCAAGACCACAAGCGGGTTGGCGACGGGGAAACCGGGCCGAACACCGGCGGCATGGGCGCTTATTCCCCTGCTCCCCTCGTGGACAACGCCCTTGCGGCGCGGGTGCAAAAAGAGATCGTGGATCCCACCATTAAGGGAATGGCCGCGTTTGGCGCGCCGTTTCAAGGCGTCCTCTATGCCGGCCTGATGATTACGGACGATGGGCCCAAACTCATCGAATACAACGTGCGCTTTGGTGACCCGGAATGTCAGGTGCTCATGATGCGGCTGGACGGGGATCTTGCAACGCTGATGATGGCGGCGGCCTCCGGTGCCTTGAAAGCTGAAGATGTTACGTGGTCGTCTGACGTTGCGCTGACGGTGGTCCTTGCAAGCCAGGGCTATCCGGGGGCCTATGCGTCCGGCACAGTCATTAAAGGTCTGCCGGACACCGACGCGGGCGGGCACATCTTCCATGCCGGAACGCGGCTGGAGGACGGGACGTTGCTGGCAACCGGTGGCAGAGTTTTGAACGTCACTGCGCTGGGACGCACGGTTCAAGAGGCACAACAGGCGGCCTACAGCTTGGTCGATGACGTAGACTGGCCAGAGGGCTTTTGCCGTCGTGACATCGGTTGGCGCGCCATTGCCCGGGAAAGGTCGGATCATGACGGTTAAAGAAGAACAATCCCCGGTTCTCGTCGAAGACATAGGGGCCATCCGGATCATCACGATCAATCGCGCCCACCGCCGTAATGCCGTTGATCAAAACTGTGCGGACGCGCTTTATGCCGCGTTTTTGGCCTTTGATTCCTCGCCCAACGCCAAAGTGGCGGTGTTGACCGGGGCGACAGACAAAGACGGTCATGGATCATTTTGTGCCGGGTTTGACCTCAAATACCTCGCCGAAACGGGAACAACCGACGTTGCCTTCCGCAACGCTGAGGGTGAAGCCGAGCCAGATCAAACGATCTTCGACAATACCCGGGGTCCTATGGGGCCGACGCGGCTTTTGCTGTCAAAACCGGTGATTGCGGCCATTGAGGGCCATGCCGTGGCGGGCGGCATGGAATTGGCGCTCTGGTGTGATCTGCGGGTTGTCGCGGCAGACGCCACATTTGGAATTTTTTGTCGCCGGTTCGGGGTGCCCCTTGTGGATGGGGGAACCCTGCGGTTGCCGCGATTGATTGGACAAAGCCGGGCGATGGACTTGATTTTGACCGGGCGGCCAGTCGCCGCCGATGAAGCGCTCGACATAGGGCTCGCCAACCGCGTGGTGCCGACAGGGTCTGCCCGGTCGGAGGCTGTGAGGCTTGCCCAAAGCCTCGTCAATTTCCCCCAAGCCTGCATGGCCAATGATCGCATGTCCGTGCTGCAGCAATGGGGGCTTAGCCATAATGACGCGCTGGCGAATGAAACGCGGCTGGGAAAATCGACAGCGGAAACCGGTGAATCTGTGTCTGGCGCGACGGCGTTTTCAAAAGGCCAAGGCAAGCACGGGCAATTCAAGTGACGCCCGTGCCGTAGTTCACCTTTTGAAAACAATGGCGAATGAGAAAAACGCCCATGCACACGCGCATGAACACGATCAAACTGGGTCAAAACAGGGTCAATTGAGCGCCTTTGAGTTGGCTGGGGTCGAACCGATCGGTTCGCAGCGCCATGCGCATCGGCTTGAGGCCCAAACGTTTGGTTGCGATGTCAAAGCGTCTGCCCAATTGCCAGGCATAGGGGCCAACGCCGCGCATGCGGGTTCCAAATTCTGCGTCATAATCCTTGCCCCCACGCATGGAGCGTAGCAGCGAAAGGACATGGGTGTAGCGGTCTGGGTAGTGACGCATGAGCCATTCCTTAAACAGACCGCTAACCTCTGACGGGAGCCGCAGGACGATATAACCCGCGTCCCGAGCGCCGTTCGCCTGGGCAGCTTCCAGAATGCGTTCTAGTTCCTGATCCGTCAGGGCGGGCACGATGGGGGCAACCATGACGGAGGTTGGAATGCCCGCTTCCGACAATTGACGGATCGCGTCCAGCCGGAGGGCGGGGGTGGACGCTCTGGGTTCCATGGCGCGCGACAAGCGGCGATCCAACGAGGTCACCGACAAAGCCACCCGGGCAAGGCCGCGTTTCGCCATGCGCGACAGGATGTCGATGTCGCGGGTGACAAGGTTTGACTTGGTGACAATGCCCACGGGATGACCGGTTTCTTCCAACACCTCCAACAGGCTGCGCGTGACACGCCAGGTCTTCTCGATGGGCTGATAGGGGTCGGTGTTGGTGCCCATTGCAATGGGTTTGACCTCGTAAGACGGTGCCGATAGCTCGCGCCGCAACAGCTTGGCCGCACCGGGTTTGGCGAACAATTTAGCCTCAAAATCGAGGCCCGGTGACATGCCCATGTTGGCGTGGCTGGGACGTGCGTAGCAATAGACGCAGCCGTGCTCACAGCCGCGGTAGGGGTTGACGGAGCGGTCGAAGGGAAGATCGGGGGAGTCATTTCGCGTGATGATAGAGCGAGCGCGGTCCACCGTGACATCGGTTTTGAACGGCGGCAGTTCATCAAAGGTCTGCCATCCATCGTCGAAGACATGACGGCTGTAGGGTTCATACCGGCCCGATGGGTTGATGCCGGCGCCCCTGCCCCGTCGGCGGGCCTCCGCCACGCGAACATTGGATCGAGCCACAACCGCTTCACTATGGGCAACGGATTGCCCTGCAGCAAACGCCTGACGATCAGCAGATTGAACGGTGTCGAGTGGATGTTCCATATACGCGGCCCTTCGGTTGCATCACGCATATATTCCTAGAATGCAAAATAGAACATTACAAGAACAAAATTTGCCATCTGGGCTTAAGACGCACCACGCCGCATGTGTTCGTCCAACCGGGGCATGATCTCCACGAAATTGCAGGGGCGGTGGCGGTAGTCGAGCTGCGCTTCCAAAATACCGTCCCAGGCGTCTTTGCAGGCCCCAGGGGAGCCGGGCAGACAGAAGACAAATGTCGTGCCCACCAAACCAGCGGTGGCACGGGATTGGACGGTGGATGTTCCGATTTTTGCGCTGCTCAATTGGTGAAACAGCACGGAAAAACCGTCCATGCGTTTGTCAAATAGAGCCTCAACGGTCTCCGGCGTAATGTCCCGGCCGGTGAAGCCGGTGCCCCCGGTGGTCAAAATCACGTCAACCGACGGATCCTGCGTCCAGTTTTCAACGGCGGCTTTGATGTGCTGCGGCTCGTCGGAAACGATGGCGCGGTCCTGGAGCGTGTGACCGGCGGCTTCAAGGCGCGCGACAAGCGTGTCTCCAGACCGATCTTCCTCCAGACTGCGGGTATCAGAAACGGTCAAGACGGCAATGCGAACGGGAAGAAACGGGCGGTCGGTGTCGATGCGGCTCATGGGCCAGGGCTCTCATAACTTTCGGTTTTCATCACACATAGTCCGCCCCACCTGCACCCACCAGTCGGGCAGCGCCTGCGCCAGTGCTTTGGCGGCTTTGGCCGCATGGGCATCGTCCTCAAACAGCCCAAAGCAGGTCGCCCCGGAGCCGGACATGCGGGACAGACGACACCCGGCTTGAGCGCCCATGGCCGACAAGCCATCGGCAATGGGAGGAACGAGGCCAATGGCCGGCGCTTCTAAATCGTTACGCTGTGCTTTCATCCAATCGAGCCAAACGCCCGCGTCGCCGACTTGATGCGACCCTTCCATATGAGGGAGTGCAGACAGCGGCGGATTGTTCTTGTGAGCGAGCGCTGCAAACACGGTCGGGGTGGCGATACCAACGCCCGGATTGATCAGCACAATGGGGAACGAGGGGAGCGCCACCGGGGACAGCTTTTCTCCCACCCCTTCGACGAGGGCGGGCGAATTGGACAGACACATCGGCACGTCAGCGCCCAAAGAAAGAGCAATTGCTTCCAGGCTGTGTGCGGGCAACGCGGCATCAAACAGGCGCCCCAGAGCTCTCAGTGTGGCAGCTGCATCCGCAGACCCGCCCCCGATGCCAGAAGCAAGGGGCAGGTTTTTGGTCAAATGCAGATGCACGTCAGGATGCTGGCCGCCACACGCGGCCTGCCAGCCGCGCGCCGCGCGACACACAAGGTTGGACGCGTCCATGTCCAAACCGTGACCAAACGGACCACTGACACTCGCCTTTGAGTCATCCGCTGCTTCGACGCGAATCTCATCAGCGATATCCGTAAATGTCACCAGCGATTGGAGATTGTGATAGCCGTCCGCGCGTTGCCCAAGAACGTGAAGTGCGAGGTTAATTTTCGCCGGTGCGACTTCGATGACAGACGTCCTCATGGCGTTGCCGCCAGCCTTGCCACCTGTATCGCCATCAGTCTCCGTCGCCGCCGTCACAGCGAATGTCAGCCCTTATCGTCCTGATCAGCCGACTTTTTGGCTTCCGCGGCCTCCTTGGCCTCTCGTTCCAGCACAACATCCAAGCCAACATCCAGCTTTTCTTCAATGCGAGCGATGTCTGCTTCCGGCGGGTCAAGAGCCAGGGCATGCCGCCATTGAAAGACCGCTTCCAGACGACGGTTTGCACGCCAATAGGCGTCGCCCAGGTGATCGTTGATGGTCGGATCGCCGGGGCGCAGGTCTACCGCCTGTTCCAACTTCACCACCGCTTCCATGATGCGGTTGAGGCGGTAGTAAGCCCAGCCGAGGCTATCAACCATGTAGCCGTCATTGGGGCGAAGCTCGACCGCCTTGCGGATCATGTCGAGGCCTTGTTGGAGATTGATGTTCATATCAACCCAGGAATAACCAAGGTAATTCAACACGCTGGGTTGATCAGGGAAGAGTTCCAGAGATTTCTGGAACGCCTTTTCAGCCAGCGGCCACTGCTTCGTGCGCTCGTAGGCGATGCCAAGGCGATAAAACAGGTTCCAGTGGTAGCGCTTGGGATCTTTCACCCGCGCAACCTTGCGGCTGAGAACGGTGATCGCGTCTTCGTATTTTTTGTGACGGGCCAGTACCGCGGAATAGGAAAGATGGGCGACAAGGTCGTCGGGACCCGATTCGATCAATTCATCCAGCAGCCCGCGCGCCTTTTTCAGATCGCCCAATTCATCGAGGTTGAGCGCTTTTTCCAATTGCGCGATGCGGCGGTGGGCGGACCCTTCCGGGATACGACCGAACAGATCATTGGCGCGCACCAGCATGGTGTTTTTGTCGAATTGGCTGGCCAGTTCGAGCAGGATGATCTCGCTTTTTGGTGCCAGCGTTTGGGCAAGCTGCATGTAGATGCGAGCAAACTGTTGACCATTTTCCCGGTCCAAGGCTTTGCCGATGTTAAAGAACACTTCAGCTGCGCCACGGGTAGCCGTCGCGATTGTCATATCGGGATCGGTGGATGGCGCCCCCTCAGCTGCCGCATTCTGCAACCGAAGATAAACCTCGTTTTGCGGACGCCGACGCAGCGCCTCCGTAACAATGGCCTTTGCGCGGTCAGCCTGCTTGTTTTGCAAATAGGCCTGCACCAGGGCGATTGTGACGCTGTTGAACGTGTTGGGCGCGGCCTGTGCGGTGATGGGATTGTCATAGGCCGCTTGGAGCCTGCGAATCGCATCCACTTGATTTCCATTGGCCAGCGACAACAGCCCGCCGTGGTATTGCTTAAAGGGGGAAAACCACTCCGGGCCCTCAAGCGCGTCGACGACTTCCAGCCCTTTGGCCACATCACCTGCACCAAAATGACCCCAGGCGGACACCAGCCCGGCGATCAAGCGGTCCAAGGCGCTGCGCCAATTGCGATCGAGCTCCTTTTGGGTGCTGGACCAGCTGCGGCTGCGCAAATGGTCAACTGCCATAACGATGTGCACGACTTCGGGGGCTCTTTCGGCTTGAATGAGCGCCTTACCGAGGTCGACACCCTCCTGAAAATCACCATTGGCGATGAAGTTCAAAAAGCCTTTGAGCTTCAGCGCCTGGTTGTCCGGGTCAAGGGCGATGGCTTTGCGATAAAAAGAAACGGCCCACTGGGTGTTCTTGTCGGTCGTGGCAACCCGAGCAGCCAGATAGTTGCCGGCCAGACTGTTGCTGGGCTCGAAACTGACGGCCGCATTGGTCTCCGCCTGTGCTGTTGATATGCCGGTCAGAAAAAGCGCGGCAGATAGGGTTGCGAGAGCATTGCCGCGGCTGAGGCCGCGCGTTTTTGCAAGCACCTTTTTGGATGAAGGCTCACCCTGTTTCATTTTGAGTGCTTTGACCGCAACCAACTCAAACATGCCCGCCATCAATCATCCTCTCATCGGTGTGGTCCTGCCCACAGTGTGGCTAGCTATGCGCCAAGCGTTCGACCGCGGTGTGCGTGATCAAGCGCCGTGCACATAAGATTGCGGCCACTGAGTTAACACCTTGTTCACAACTATGGCCTTTTTACGCGGTGTGAACAAGAAACGCGAAATAGCAACGCCGTGAGGCCCACGCGCGCACTGTTGGCCTAAGACACCCGGCTGACACAGAACTCCACAACGTCCAAAAGCGCCTGCTTATGATCGCTTTGCGGCAAAGGGGCGAGGGCATCGCGGGCCATCTCGCCATAGTGTCGCGCTCTGGCTACGGTGTCGCTGATTGCGCCGTGTTCGCGCAGCAAGACCAAGGCGCGGTCGAGGGCCTCTTGGTTGCTTTCATCGCTTTCCAGCGCCTCACGCCAAAAGGCGCGCTCCTCATCGGTGCCGCGGCGATAAGCCAACAGAACCGGCAAGGTGATTTTGCCCTCGAAGAAATCATCCCCGACGTTTTTGCCGAGGTCGCCCTTGTTGCCGCCATAGTCCAGCGCGTCGTCTATCAACTGAAATGCTAGGCCAAGGTTCAAGCCGTAGGAGCGGAAGGCATCACGCATCGCTTTGTCGCTGCCGGCGAGCACAGGCCCCACTTCTGCCGCTGCGGAAAAAAGAGCCGCCGTTTTGGATCGGATGACTGTGAGATAATCATCCTCCGTCGTTTCCATGCTTTGGGCGGCGGCAAGCTGCATGACCTCGCCCTCTGCGATGACAGTGGCGGCGGTGGACAGGATGTTGAGGGCTTCCATGGAGCCTGCGTCAACCATCATGCGGAACGCTTGACCGAGCAGAAAGTCACCAACCAGCACGCTGGCCTGGTTGCCCCAAACCATGCGTGCGGCCTGTTTCCCACGGCGCATATCGCTTTCGTCCACCACATCATCGTGAAGCAGCGTGGCGGTGTGCATGAATTCAACACTGGCGGCCAGGGTCACGTGGTGGGGGCCTTCATAGCCGCACAGGCTGGCGGCGGAGAGGGTGAGCATCGGGCGCAGGCGCTTGCCGCCCGAATCAATCAGATGCTTCGCCACCTCCGGAATCATCGTCACGTCGGAACCAGTTTTCGACAGGATCAGTTGATTGACCCGCTCCATGTCGGGCTTCGTCAGGCGGACGAGAGGCTCGACGCTGGCCGTTGCGACGGCGGTGTTGCCGGTGGATTGATCGATAAGTGGAACAACGACGCCCATGGGTCACCTGCTTTTCGCTGGAGTGCAGGCAACCCAACGCGGTGCCCGGCCTTTGACCTGGATTAGGGACTTGCGATGGGTGCAGCAAGGGTGTGCGGTTGCACGGGGCGATATTCGCGGCGATACGCCCCGTTTTTTGGCGACAGCGTAACGAATTGAGCGTCGGTTTCATTCGAATTATAGCGAAGCCTCACATGTCCAAGGCGCTGGACATCTCCTGATGGTCCTCGACAGGGCGCAGCGCATCTGTTGAACTTCGCCCATGATTGATTGGGATGATTTGCGCACCATTTTGGCCGTGGACCGATCCGGCTCCGCCATGGCGGCGGCGGACGTTTTGGGCGTGAACGCCAGCACCGTGCAACGCCGCATTTCACGCTTTGAACAGGCCCACGGCATCCGGCTTTTTGAACGTCGGCAAAGTGGCTTCAAAGCAACGCCCGATTGCGCAGCGCTGGTGGCCGTCGCGGCTGATATTGAGGAACGGGTGAACGCCGTGAGCCGGGAAATTCTGGGCCGCGATTTCCGACTGGAAGGCACGTTGCGCGTCACATCTGTAGACACGTTCATGAATGCGAGGATGGCTGCGCATTTTGCGCGGTTCCGCGCCATGCATCCTAAAATCCGTCTGGAAGTGACCCTCACCAACAACCGTCTCGACCTTTCACGGCAGGATGCCGACGTGGCCATCCGGCCATCCCACAGCCCGCCGGACAATTTGGTGGGCCAGCGGGTGGCTCGGTTGCTCAGTGCCGTTTACGCAAAGCGTGGCGGCGACCATGATGTGGGTCTTCAAACCGAGCCGAGCCAGCTTCTCACGCAAGATTGGATCGGCCTTGGCGAAATGTTAGACAGCGCGCCACCCGCCCGCTGGATGCGCGACCGCGTGGCGGCGGACCGAATTTCCATGACCGTGGACACGTTTCCCGCCGTGTGTGCGGCTCTGGAAGCTGACCTTGGCATTGGCGTTTTGCCCTGTGTTGTTGGGGACCGTAATCCCAATCTCGTCCGCGTGACGCCTCCCCTGGAAGAAACAGCGGTTGATCTTTGGGTGCTTACCCATCCAGAAATTCGTTCTGCAGCGAAAGTTCGCGCCTTCATGGAGTTCATCACGGCGACCATCCGGCGGGAAAAAGCGCTGTTTGAAGGGATTTTGGAGAACAGCGCGTTTGAGGTCCCCGAAACACAGCCCCTGGTAAGGAACGAAGCCTGACATGGAAGAATTGATGCGCACCAACAACGCCGTCGCCATTTCGTTTGCCGAAGCGTTGCTCAGCGAACAGGGCATCGTTCATTTTGTGGCTGACACCAATATGAGCGTCCTCGACGGCTCCATCGGCATATTGCCCCGCCGGGTCATGGTGGATGGCGAACAACTGCACCGAGCGCGGCAGCTGATGAAGGATGCAGGTCTCGGACATGAATTGCCCGAAAAGCCTGTCCGTCCAGTTGACAGTTTTGATGGTTGAAAGGGACGGTGACGTCACTCTTGACGGCTTTTTGGACAATCAGATCGCGCTGTATCAACCGGCAAAGGGTGCGCACCGGTCCGGTCTCGACGCGCTTTTGCTGGCGGCCACCGTACCGGACGGGTTTAAGGGGCATGTGGTTGATCTGGGTGCGGGCTGTGGGGCGGCGGGGCTTTCGGCTCTCGTTCGTGCCAAAGGGGCGACGGTTTCTCTCTTGGAAAAGGATGAACGGGCGCTGTCCTTGCTGAAGCGATCTCTCCAACTTGACTGCAATGCCGGTGTCAGCCGCCGGGCTCGTGTGCAGCCCTTCGATGTGTTTTGCGCCCCCTCCAAGCGGCTTGCTGCGGGTTTGCCGGACAGTTGTTCCGATTGGTTGATCACCAACCCGCCCTACAACAGCGCAGCCTTTGCCCCCTCGCCATTTCAGGAGAAAGCAGCCGCCCATGGGCTCCATGCGGATGGGCTGGTCGAGTGGTTTCGCGTGGCAATCGCTATGTTGCGGCACGGTGGCCATCTGACCGCAATTTTGCGGCCCGACAATCTCGTAAACCTCCTGCCCTTGATGGAAGGCCGAGCCGGTGATCTTCGCATCCTGCCACTTCACCCCAAGGCGGGCGAAGCTGCGACCCGCATCTTGTTTGGGGCACGGCGCGGCAAACGGGCCGGACTGACCATCCTTCCCGGTTTAGATCTGCACCTTGCAAGCGGTGAATTTTGCCAAACCGTTGAAGACGCGCTGCGCGGTCGCACCGCTCTTTCGCTTTGGTAGTGTGACCACCCGTTGAAACGTGGGCGCAGCGAGCGCATGTGCTTTACACGTCTTCTCGCACCGAACCGGTAACAGCCTTGGCCAATTCCCTCAGCAAATATCTTCCGAAGCGTTTTCAAAAGAACTATACGACCATCCCCGTCGTCCGCCTGAGCGGTGCCATCATGGCCGGCGGATCAGCCCTACGACCCTCGCTGAACCTGGCAAGCTGCGCGGGCCTTTTGGAGAAAGCGTTTTCATTCAAGGGCGCGCCGGCGGTGGCCCTCGTTGTGAATTCTCCGGGCGGTTCCCCGGTTCAATCCCGACTGATCTATCAGCGCATTCGCGATCTGGCGAAGGAGAAAGACAAGAAGGTTCACGTCTTTGTGGAGGATGCCGCTGCGTCCGGCGGTTACATGATTGCCTGCGCGGGCGACGACATCACGGCGGACCCGTCCAGCATTGTGGGCTCGATTGGCGTCATTTCATCGAGCTTTGGTTTTGTGGACGCCATCGAAAAAGTGGGCGTAACTCGGCGGGTCTATACGGCAGGGCAAAACAAAAGCGTGCTCGACCCCTTCATGCCGGAACGGGCGGAGGACATCGATCGCCTCAAGTCCCTGCAACTGGATATCCATCAAGTGTTCATCGATCTCGTCAAAGAAAGCCGTGGCGAGCGGCTGGCGGACAATGATGATCTGTTCACCGGCCTTTTCTGGACGGGCGGACCGGCCAAAGAGCTGGGGCTGATCGATGGCCTGGGCGATCTGCGCGGCACCATGAAAGAGCGTTACGGCAAGGACACGCGGCTGCGGCTGGTCGAACGGCGGCAGGGCTTGTTCGGTCGCCGCTCCGGATTTGGTCTTGATGCGGGCGCAATTTCGCTCAACAGTCTGGTCGTGGGCGAAGCAGCCAGCGCCGCCACGGAGCGCGCGCTTACCATCGCCGAAGAAAAGACGCTTTGGGCACGGCTCGGCCTGTAACAGGATCAACCGATCCGCAGACCGCAACGACGAGGGAATTGAGGCTATGGTTCAACTTATTGCAGCGGTGGGCCTCGGTGCCGTGGCGCTCTACGCCTACAAATCGTTGCAGGACCATTTGCAGCGGTTGGACGAGGAAGACACCCGCGCAAAGCTCAACGAACAAAAGGCCGTCACCGAGTTGGAGCAAGACCCGGAGACCGGCATCTACCGACCAAAGAAATAGGGCTGCGTTCGGACGTGGTGTGGTCGGGTCGAACCTCGCGAACGGCAAAGTTTCGGCAGCCTTGATCCTATTTTATCGCCGTGCGACACGGGCGTTTGTCCCTAACTTTTCGGCGCAAAGCCCCGGCAGATCCCATGACGGCCAGCCCCTTAGCAGTTGATTCACACGACCGAAACGATCCAACCCGTTCCTTTCAGGGTCTGATTTTGACCCTTCATGAATACTGGGCTCGACACGGCTGCGTGATCCTTCAGCCCTATGACATGGAAGTGGGGGCCGGAACGTTTCATCCCGCCACGACCCTGCGGGCTCTGGGGCCCCGGCCTTGGAAGGCTGCGTACGTTCAGCCTTCCCGGCGACCCACCGACGGCCGCTACGGCGAAAACCCCAACCGCTTGCAGCACTATTACCAGTATCAAGTGCTCCTCAAGCCGTCCCCGCCGGACCTTCAGGAGCTTTATCTGGGTTCGCTTGAAGCCATCGGCATTGATCCCCTCGTCCACGACATTCGCTTTGTCGAAGATGACTGGGAGAGCCCGACGCTGGGCGCCTGGGGTCTGGGTTGGGAAGTGTGGTGCGATGGCATGGAAGTATCGCAGTTCACCTATTTTCAGCAGGTTTGCGGCCAGGAATGTTCGCCCGTAGCCGGTGAATTGACCTACGGTTTGGAACGTTTGGCGATGTACGTTCAAAACGTCGACAAAGTCTATGATCTCAATTTCAACGGTGGTGAGAACGACCGCGTGTCCTATGGCGACGTGTTTCAACAGGCGGAGCGCGAATATTCCCGCTGGAACTTTGATGTTGCCGACACCGCAACGCTGCTCAAACATTTTGAAGATGCGGAAGCGGAGTGCCAACGCATTTTATCCCAAGAGGCGGTGGACCCCAAAAAGGGCCGCGTCATCGTCATGGCTCATCCGGCCTATGACCAGTGCATCAAAGCAAGCCATGTGTTTAATCTGCTGGACGCGCGGGGCGTGATTTCGGTGACGGAACGCCAAAGCTATATCCTGCGGGTGCGCAGCCTGGCGAAAGCGTGCGGAGAAGCATTTTTGCAGACGGAAGCCGGTGGAGCGGCAGCTTAAAGCCACTTTTTCTGCGGCCCAAAAAGCGATGTGCCATCACGCACGTGACTTGCGCGCTTCCCTTCGGTAAATTTCAGGGCAAATTGATCCCCGATTTGTTCCGAAGGACTTTGCCCCATGTCCACCACCGCCATCGTTATTCTTGTTATCGTCGCCGCGCTCGCATTCTATGGGGTCGCTATCTACAACGGCCTCGTGAAGGCCAAGCAGATGGTGGAGGAGGCCTGGTCCGGCATCGATATCCAGTTGAAGCGCCGCGCGGACCTGATCCCCAACCTCGTGGAGACCGTGAAAGGCTTTGCCAGCCACGAAAAAGAGACACTGGCGGAAGTCATTGAAATGCGGACCCGGGCGCAAGCTGTGCCCGCCGCAGATGTCGCTGGCCGGGCCGCCGCCGAAGGTATGTTGTCGCAAGCTTTGGGCAAACTCTTTGCCGTGGCAGAAGCCTATCCCGATCTAAAGGCCAACGAGAACTTTCTGGAACTGCAACGGTCGCTTGAAACCGTCGAGGGCGAAATCCAGATGTCCCGGCGCTACTACAACGGTTCGGCCCGGGACCTCAACGTGCGCGTCCAGAGCTTTCCCTCAAATCTGGTGGCTGGAAATTTCGGCTTTCAACTGGCCAACTACTTTGAGCTGGAAAATCCGCTGGACCGTCAAACCCCTCAGGTCTCTTTCCAAAGCTAGACGCTCAGCCACTTCAGACCGCCCCATGCTTCCCTGCAAAACGGATGAACCCGCGATGCTTTTGTTTCAAAACCTGCGCTCAATTTTATTGGCGCTGTTTGCGCTCCTTTGCCTTTCGATCTCAGCTCCAGCCGCGTTGGCAGACGAACGCATTCTCGATTTCTCAAGCCGGGTGACCGTGCTGAAAGACGGGACGTTTCGGGTAAAGGAAATCATCAAGGTTCGCTCGGAGCGCAGGCGTATTCGCCGTGGTATTTTTCGCGATTTTCCCCTCCGCTTCAAAGGCCCGGATGGGCGGGAACGCAAAGTTGGGTTCAAACTGATCTCCGCAAAACGCGATGGCGTGGAGGAGAACACCCGCTTGCAATGGTCCTCCCGCGCCGTGCGCATCTATCTGGGAAAGTCGGACGTCTTGCTGAAAAGCGGCGTTTACACCTACGAACTCGTCTACGAATCCAATCGGCAGCTGCGCATTTTTGACGATTTTGCTGAAGTCTACTGGAATGCCACGGGACATTTTTGGGAGTTTCCCATCGACAAGGCCGTTGCCACGGTGGACCTGCCCGACGGCGCGACCGCAAAACAGGTCGCTTATTACACCGGGCCCTTTGGGGGGCGCGGACAGGATGCCACCTCATCGAAATTTGCCAATGGCAATGTTGTTGAAGCGGTGACGACGCGCGGGCTTGCCAGACAAGAAGGGCTCACCATAGCGGTCTCCTTCGACAAACAGTTTGTCGACGCACCATCGGCAGCCGACCGGGCCAGCTGGTTCTTTCAGGATTTCGCCGGGGAAATTATGGCCTATGGCGGCGCGGTACTGGCCTTCTTCTATTATCTGTGGGCGTGGTTTCGGGTGGGCCGCGATCCGCCTTCCGGTACCATCGTACCGCGTTGGGACATGCCTGAGGACACCTCCCCTGCCCTCGTCAATTATATCGACAACAAGGGTCTGTCTGGACACGGCTTTGCAGCCATTTCCGCCGCTGCACTCAGCCTGGCGGTAAAAGGATACATAACAATCGACAAACCTGATTCATCGCTCAAAATGAAGGCGTTGGTGGACCAGATGCCCAAGGGGCTGCCGGTGGGTGAGCGCATCCTTCTTGGCAAAGTTATGGGCAGCAAAAACAACACGCTCACCGTTTCTTCGTCCAATGGCACACGGGTGAAAAGCCTGGCCTCGGGCTTCGGCAGTGCAATGAACAAAGAACATCGCCAAGTTTACTACCAGCATAACTATCTTTGGGTGGGCATCGGCCTTGCCATTTCAATCGCCTTTTTTCTTGCGGCGATTTTCCTGAGTGGGCGGATTGAAGAGATTTTGATCCCCCTCGTCCCGATTGTTTTTGTGGCGGGCATCGGCAGCATCTTTCTGTTTGGCGCGGTGCGCGATTGGCAGTCCGGCGGGCTGGGGTCGAAAATATCATCGATTTTCGTGACCTTTGTCATATCCATGATGGTTGTTGGCGTTGGTGCTGGCGCGCTGCAAAACGTGGGGGATTTTCTGTCCTCACCCGTACTGATTGGCGGCGTTGTCTCCTTGGTGGTGGTGAATGTGTTGTTTCTGTTTTTGCTGGGCGCACCAACACCACTGGGGCGCCAACGCATGGACGATATTGCTGGCCTCAAGCGCTACCTGACCGTTGCTGAAAAAGACCGGATGAACATGCAGGGCGCGCCGGAAATGTCGCCCCAGCACTTTGAAAAACTGTTGCCCTACGCCGTCGCACTTGGCGTTGAAAAGCAGTGGTCCGGCGTGTTCCAGACCTGGCTTGCAGCGGCGGTGGCCGCCGGTGCCGCCGCGGCGGTGGGTTACTATGGCCCCAGTTGGTACAATGGAAGCGGCAGTTTTCGGGCCGACGATATTGCCGACACCATGGGCAGCATCGGCAACGACATCGCAAGCTCCATGACATCAGCCATGCCAGCACCTGAAAGCAGCTCATCAGGGTCCGGCGGCGGCGGTTTCTCCGGCGGCGGCGGCGGGGGTGGTGGCGGCGGCGGCTGGTAGATTTTTTTACCAAGCCTGAAGCGCCGATCGTTTCAAGAGCATGGCGTCTCAATCGTCTGGGCTTCGCCGAACTAGACATACCTGAGCGAGCAGGCCTGAGCGGGCAGACCAGACTGGCCATGCTCGATTGGGCAGGCGTTTTTGCAGATCAATTGTGCAGCGGCATTTTGGGCTTGGCCTGAGGGAAGGAATGGTTAGACTTTCGGCTAACATTCACCCCTTCGGACACCAACACCATGACCTCACCCAAAGTCGCCGGCACCTCCTCCATCCCCGTCGAAGTTGAAGCGGGAAAAAGCTATTTCTGGTGCACGTGCGGGCAGTCTGCCAATCAACCGTTTTGTGATGGCAGCCATCAGGGCAGTGACTTTGCGCCTTTGAAATGGACCGCAGAGCAGGATGGGCGAAAGTTCTTTTGTGCCTGCAAGGCAACTGAAAATCAGCCGTTTTGCGATGGCTCGCACACCGCGCTCACATCAAGCTGAGTGCCCTCGGTGTTAGATTGAGTGGACGGATTGGCTTGTAAAAATCTACTGACCACGAAGCCGTGAACGCAGCATTTCAATCCCGACCCCACAGGCTGCCGTTACTCCCCCATCGGCCGACGAACCCTAACCCTTCGTTCCTTTTGGGAGAGATACAATGCGCCTGACTAAATTTGCCACCGCAGTGGCCACCACAATGGCAATTGGTTTTGCGACACTCACATCGGCCAATGCCGCCAACATCGTTCAAACCGCTGCATCTACCGGCAAATTCAATACACTGCTGGCAGCCGCCAAAGCCGCTGGTTTGGCCGGGACCCTCGGTCACACAAAAGGCATCACGGTCTTTGCACCCACGGATGCGGCCTTCGCCAAACTGCCAAAGGGCACGGTCAAAGAGCTTCTGAAACCGAAAAATCGTCACCGCCTGGCAGCCATTCTGAAATACCACGTCATTCCAGGTCGCGTCCTCGCCCGCGACGTGCCGCGCAAGCGGACCCATGTCCGCACGCTCAAGCGTGGCGGCGACACCACCGTGACCGTGCGCAAGCGCTTCGGCAAAGTGCGTGTAGACAATGCCCGAGTCATCAACGCTGACATCAAAACATCAAACGGTATCATTCACGTTGTGAACCGGGTTCTGCTGCCCTCATCATAGGTTGGCCCCAACCACACACATTCATAGCCCCCGCTGGCGTTCCAGCGGGGGCTTTTTTGTGCCCGTTTGCGGGAACGAGGATGACACGCCAAGGTCCCCTTGGTAACAGCGGCACCATCCACACAAGCGCTCCGCACCGCGAGCGCGGCCCTTCCGTGCCGCAGGACGAAACCCATGCCCGATCTCTTGCTCGAACTGTTTTCAGAAGAAATTCCCGCCCGGATGCAGCGCAAGGCGGCAGGCGATCTGAAAAAAGCGCTGACCGATGGGCTGGTGGATGCGGGCTTGACCTACGAGGGCGCGAAGGAAAGCTGGACCCCTAGACGCTTGGTTCTGGACGTTCGGGGCGTGACCGCACGGTCCGCTGATCTCAAAGAGGAACGGAAAGGCCCCCGCACTGACGCGCCGGACAAAGCGATCCAGGGCTTTTTGCGTGGTGCCGGGATGACCTCGATTGAGGAAGCCACCGTCCGCACCGACCCCAAAAAAGGTGATTTTTACGTCGCTGTTATCGAAAAACCCGGGCGGGCCGCCGAGGAGATTATCGCCGATCTGGTGCCCCCGATCCTTCAGTCCTTTCCGTGGCCAAAGTCCATGCGTTGGGGTGCAGCCTCTTCGGAGCCGGGCAGCCTGCGCTGGGTGCGACCATTGCGCTCCATCGTGTGCACGTTTGGGCCGGAAACCGAAGAACCGGTGGTGATCGATTTTGAAGTGGCCGGCATCACGTCGGGCAACACCACCTACGGGCACCGATTTCACGCGCCGGAAGCCATCACCGTGCGGCGTTTTGATGATTATGTAGCCGCACTCGACAAGGCTCACGTGGTCGTAGACCCCGAACGGCGCAAAGACATCATCCTTGCGGACGCAAAGAACCTTGCCTTTGCGCAGGGTTTGGAGTTGGTGGATGATCCCGCACTGCTTGAAGAAGTGTCCGGGCTGGTGGAATGGCCCGTGGCCCTGTTGGGCACCTTTGATCCCACCTTCCTGGATATTCCCGATGAGGTGATCCGACTCACCATCAAGGAAAATCAAAAATGCTTCGTCCTGCGACAGGCCGATGGCACGCTTTCCAACACGTTCCTTCTGGTGGCAAACCTCGACGCCCGCGACGGGGGCACAGAGATCATCGCCGGGAACGCCAAAGTGGTGAACGCGCGCCTGTCCGACGCGAAGTTTTTCTGGGAAAGCGATCTGCAACAGGTTCAAGGCGCGGGATTTGAAGCCTGGATTGAAAAGCTGGACAGCGTCACATTTCACGCAAAGCTGGGCTCGCTTGGGGAGCGGGTTCAAAGGCTCATCACCCTTGGCAAAGATCTTGCGCCGGAGACCGGTGCCGAGCCTGACACGGTTGCGCGGGCAGCGCTGCTCGCGAAGAGCGATCTAAACTCCGCAATGGTCTATGAATTTGCAGAATTGCAGGGCTTCATGGGCCGCCAATATGCGACCCGCGCCGGTGAAGCGGCCGCTGTCGCCGCAGCTTGCGAAGAGCATTACAAGCCGCAAGGCCCCTCGGACACGGTTCCCACGGCCGCTGTTTCCGTGACCGTGGCGCTTGCAGATAAGATCGATCTGCTGGCCACATTCTGGCTGATTGATGAAAAGCCGACAGGATCGAAGGACCCCTTTGCACTACGCCGCGCCGCGCTTGGCGTGATCCGTTTGATCGTGGAAAACGGCCTGACCGTGAACCTCGCGCTTGCCTTGACCACGGCATGGGGCAATCTGATGCTGCAAAAGAACGAAGGCGCACGGCTTACCGTGGGCGCAGAAGCGTCCACCTTGGCTGAACGTGAAGCCTTTCTTGCTCCGCTGTTTGACAGCTGGAAACCCAAACTTGATGACCTGCTGACCTTTTTCCACGAACGGCTGAAGGTCTATTTGCGGGACCAAGGCGCGCGGCACGATCTGATCGATGCGGTGTTGGTTGGCGAGCGCCATGACGTCTTGTCCATCACCGAACGGGTCCGCGCACTTGGGACCTTCCTGGACACGGATGATGGCAAGAACCTGCTCGCCGGGAGTAAGCGAGCCGCAAACATTTTGGCCGCAGAGGAAAAGAAGGGCACACACATCGCCGATGCTGTAAACCCGGCCTTGTTTGAGACCCCCGCAGAAACCGCACTGTTTGACGGGCTTGCCAAGGCTGAAACCGGGGCGGCTGAGGCCTTGAACGCGCGGGACTATGCCGGTGCCATGCAGGCTCTGTCAGCCTTGCGCGCACCGGTGGATCAGTTTTTTGAAGATGTGATGGTAAATGTGGACGATGAGGCCGTGCGGGCCAATCGATTGGCGCTTATGCGCCGCATACGGACCGCGACAGGCTCCGTGGCTGATTTTTCCCGCGTGACGGGGTAACCACGACCAAGCCCGCCGGCGGCGCGCCTCAACGCGCGATGTAGCGATCTTGCCGGTGGTTGATCGTGATGATCATGTTCAAAATCACGGCGCTGAGCACCGAGAAAGCGATGAGGATCGGGTCAGCGACCAGGAAGCTGGTGAGCAAGATGGCAAGATCAATCACCATTTGAACAAGACCCGCCTTCATCTGAAACCGGTCCTGCAGGTACAACGCGAGAATGCCAACGCCACCCAGGCTCGTGCGATGGCGAAACATCGCCAGCAATCCCATGCCCAACAGAACTCCCGCCAAAAGGCTGCCCGCCACAAGATCGAGATTTGCAAAACTCAAAAGGCGGTCCTGCACATTCATGAGCAGGGACAGGGCTGCAACGGCGAGAAAGGTCTTGATCGTAAATGCCTTGCCCATGCGCATGATCGCCAGCACGTAGAAAGGTAGGTTGATGAAAAAAAACAGTGTTCCAATCGCGATGCCCGACCAATAATGGCCGATAAGCGCGAGGCCTGCCACACCGCCCGTCACCATGCCCAAATGGGCGTAGATCGACAGCGAAAGCGCCACCAGGATCGTGCCGATCATGATGCCAAGCAAGTCTTCCCAAGCCGCATGATGGGTGGCGTCGCTGGCCCAGTGTCCAAAGGTCAGATGTTTCATGGCGACAAATAGTAAGTGATCCTTACCTATTCGCAAGGCGTCTGGACGCATGGCGTTCTTGCGTTCTGTGCAAAGCCGCGCGCCATTCTTTGGAGCCCTTGTGCGCCGATGGCCAAGGCGGCATGGAAGGGCTGACACGCTTCCCTCAAGACCCCCATGCAGGCGATGATGACGAAAACTTGGACCGTTTACCTCTCAGGAGAAATCCACACCGACTGGCGCGATGCGATAGCCGACGGCGCGCGGGCCGATGGACTTTCGGTCGCCTTCACAGCCCCCGTAACCCATCACGCGGCGTCGGATGACTGTGGTGTTGCCATCCTAGGGGCGGAGCCGAACAAGTTTTGGCACGACCACAAAGGCGCCCAGATGAACGCCATCCGCACACGGACGTTGATTGGAGATGCCGATATCGTCGTGGTGCGGTTCGGCGAGAAGTACAAGCAGTGGAATGCGGCTTTTGATGCCGGTCTGGCGTCAGGGCTGGGCAAGCCGTTGATCATCATGCACGGGCCGGACCACGCCCACGCCCTCAAGGAAGTCGACGCAGCGGCCTTAGCGGTCACCGAAACACCGGACCAGGTGGTCTCAATTTTGCGCTATGTGATCGACGGCACCCTGGCTGGCTACACCGATGCCTAAGGTCCCCCGCCTGAGCCGAAGTGTTTGACGTGCCGGCCCCAATAAAAGCCAAGGACAACGCAGCCGGTTATAGCCCTGACTTTCAGTTGGAGCGCGAGCTCCATGGGAACGGATTTTTGCGGGTGTGCGGCATTGACGAGGCCGGTCGTGGCCCCCTTGCGGGACCTGTCGTTGCAGCGGCTGTGGTCCTCAATCCCATCTCCATGCCAATGGGCCTGGACGATTCCAAACGGTTGTCCGCGCCGCAGCGCTTGGCTGCATTTGACGAGATCCTCAAAAGGGCCGACGTAGGTATAGGCGTTGCACCGGCCCAGCAAATTGATGCGATGAACATTCGCGCCGCTTCACTGGCAGCCATGGCTCATGCCGTTCGCGCACTGCCCCTTCCGGCGCATGCAGCGCTCATTGATGGCAACGCTCTGCCGCCTGATCTACCCTGCCCCGGAACCTGCGCCGTTAAAGGTGATCAGCGCAGTCTGTCCATTGCAGCCGCATCGATTGTGGCCAAGGTTGTACGGGATCATATGATGGTGCGCGCCGACACTCTCTATCCCGGATACGGGTTTGCGACCCATAAGGGCTATCCCACGGCCGAACATCGAGCGATCCTGGCTCGGATCGGCCCCTGCCCGATCCACCGAAAGAGTTTTGCACCCGTGCGTGCCGCATTGGAGCGTCGGGATTGAGCGAGAAATCGCCCAATTGTCTCACCGCGACAGGTCGGCACTTTGGCAAGTTGGATCGAATCTGCAGGACGTTGATCCGAAGTGCGTTTGGGCAGAATCAAAAAAGCCGGGCAGCGTTGCAGCGCAGCCCGGCTTTTATTTTTACGCACGTCCTTTTTAGTTCAAGCGCGCCTTTACCTCTTCGAGGCTCTTTTTGAAGACGTCCGTTTTGGCTGTCCCGGTCAGTTTGTTGCCAATGACAGCCTCCGCTGCTTTCACAGCGAGATCGACGGACGCAGCTTTTACGTCAGCAACTGCTTGGCCCTGGGCCTGCTCGATCTTCTGTTCAGCAAGGGCGGTGCGGCGGGCGACGTATTCGTCCATTTTGCGATCGGCGTCGGCCTTCAAGGCTTTCGCTTCTCGGCTTGCCGCTGCGATGATCTCTTCAGCTTCCTTTTCCGCGTCTTTGCGTTTGCGCTGATACTCCGCCAAGAGCTGCTGCGCTTCTTCGCGAAGCGTGCGGGCTTCTTCAAGATCGGTGCGGATTTTGTCAGACCGCGCATCCAGTCCGCGGGTGATCATGCCCGGCACCTTCAAATAAGCGAGCAGTGCCAAGAAGAGAATAAGGGCGATGAAGGCAACGAGTGTGGAATCCATGTGACCGTTTCCTTACGTTTTGGCAGCGGCAATTGCGGATGCCACTTCCGCTTTGGTCACGCGTCCACCCAGCAACTGCTTCACAATTTCCTCGGTGGATGCTTCTGCAATGCCACCGACTTCTGCCATGGCGGCGTCGCGGGTGGCTGCTATGGTCTTTTCCGCTTCGGCGAGTTTGGCCGCAAGGTCAGCTTCGACGGATGCACGGCTTGCATCTGCCTCCGCTTTCGCCTTGTCGCGCGCTTCCTGAGCGATGGCGTTGGAGCGGCTGCGCGCCTCGGCCAGATCTTGCTCATAGGCGGCGATGGCCGCTTCTGATTCGTCTTTCAGCCGGTTGGCCTCATCCAAATCTTGAGCGATGCGATCGCTGCGCACTTCCAGAATGGAAGCGATACGCGGCAAAGCTACTTTGGCCATGAGATAGTAAAACAGGCCAAAGGTGATCGCGAGCCACAGAAGCTGCGATGGATAGGTTTCGGTCTGAAATGGTGGGAACGGCGTTTTCGCGCCCGGGTCCACACCCACTTCGGTATTGGTCGATGCCATGCCGATGATCCGTCAGAAATGCGGGAGGGTCAGTCGGTCTGA
>JBCBCT010000007.1:24791-45445 GCA_038530365.1 Pseudomonadota bacterium
CGTGTCATGTGCGTTGCCGGCTCTTAGGTGAAGAGCAGGAGGAGTGCGACGAGCAAGGAGAAGATACCCAGTGCTTCCGTCACAGCAAAGCCGAAGATCAGGCGGCCGAACTGGCCGTCAGCAGCGGAGGGGTTACGCAGAGCGCCGGACAGGTATTGGCCAAACATGTTGCCAAGGCCGATGCCAACGCCGCCCATGCCGAGACATGCGATACCAGCGCCAATTGCTTTAGCTGCTTCTACTTCCATGGTGTGTTCCTTCGTTAAAACAGATGGAAAGGGTGATTAGTGTGAGGGGTGCAACGCGTCGTTCAGATACATGCAGGTCAACACAGCGAAGACGTATGCTTGCAGGAACGAAACGAGAAATTCGAGACCGGTCAGCGCCACGGTGAACACCAGAGGCAGGGCCGCGCCGACGATGCCCACCGCGCCGAGGGAACCCAGGCTCGTCACAAAACCGGCGAACACTTTCAGCGTAATGTGGCCGGCAAGCATGTTGGCGAACAGGCGCACTGACAAGCTGATGGGCCGCGACAGGAAGGAGATGACCTCAATCAGAACCACAATGGGAACCAAAACACCGGGAACGCCGGAGGGGACAAACAGCTTCAAGAAGCCGAGACCATTTTTATAAAAGCCATAGACCACCACAATTCCGATTGTGAGGAAGGCGAGCGCTGCCGTGACGATGATGTGGCTGGTGAACGTAAAGAAGTACGGCACCATGCCGAGGAAGTTGGCCACGAGAATGAACGTGAACAGCGAAAACACGAACGGGAAAAAACGCATGCCTTCTGAACCCGCCGCATCGCGCAGCATATTGGCGACGAACTCGTACAGCATCTCTGACACCGACTGCATGCGACCGGGAATAAGCCCGCGACCGGATGTGGTCATGATCAGGAAGCCCGCGGAAATGGCCGTTGCGGCCACCATGAACAAGGCGGAGTTGGTGAACGAAATGTCGAGCCCACCCACTTGCAGATCGAGAATTTTAGAAATTTTGAACTGATCGATCGGGTTGCTAGCCAAGGTGGTTCATCCGCTGCATTGTGAGATTTGCATCCGCAAACCTCTTGTCGTCGATTTCATTTCGCCACTGCGACCGCACCATCAGGCATCGCAGGCCCCACGAAAATTCGCGGGACGTTTGACACAGCCCCCTAAAGGACACAAGCCCGTTGTGCGGCTGCACGCGACTTTCTCCCGGCCTGTCACAAAAACCCCAATTGCAAGCCTTAGAGCGGCAACTCGCAGCCGTCGGACACAGCGTCCAAACGCACCGTGCCGTGACCGGCGAGGACTTAATCGGATTTCGATTCTGACCCGTGGTTGATCGAAGCGTTTGAGGTGGTCGCGTAGCTGCCCCGCTGCATCATGCCGGCGGCCCGCAAAACGTTTACGACCGCGGCACAAAAGCCGAACAACAGAAACACAATCAGCCCCCACGGCGACGTGCCAAAGAAAGCGTCGATCAGGTAGCCGATTCCGGCCCCCACCACAATGCCGGCAATGAACTCACTGCTTAGACGAAAGGCTTGCGCCATCGATTTTTTGGATTCGGCGCTCTGTTCTTGCTTTGCCACCGTCTGGCTCTTTTCCAGCGTGCCTGAGCCCAGTTGAGATCGCAGCTTTTCAAGCCGTGCATCGAGGGCCGGATCATCGCTTCCCCCTGGTGTTTGTGGGCCGGTCGAACGAACCCGGTTTGATGGCGTTTCGTCTGTCACTGTTCCATGCTTCCTTTCGGGTGCGAATCTTAGCCGCGCATTTGGGGTCGTCATGTTTCCAGCGCTGAACAATCCATGATGTCCCAAGATGCTTGCCCCATCGGTGATCGCTTTACCAACCTCTTGCACATGGTTCCCTCTTAGCGCCACACTGGAGGGCCAAAACAGCAGCCAATAGCCAAGTGTCATCATGGTGACAGACTGAGCTTCAAGAGCACAGCCACACTTGCTGTTCTGTCCGCCGCCTTTTTTGGAAGGAGACGTGCTTGCCCGATAATTTCAACCCTGTTGGCCTTATCGCCGAACATCTTGGTGCGACGCTTGAGGAAAGCTACCGCCAGTTTTTCGGCGATCGCAAACCGGAATACGGAAGCTATATCGGTGGCGCGGCACGCCTCGCGCTGGAACGGATTGGCAATTCCAATGCGCTCTACCATGATGTGAGCCATACGGTGATGGTCGCCCTGTGCGGCCAACAAATCATCAAGGGCCGCCTGATGTCCGAGGCGTTGACGCCGGAGGATTGGTTACACTTCACCGTGGGCCTGCTGATGCATGATGTGGGCTACGTGCGCGGCATTTGCTCCCAGGACACAAAAACGGCGTTCGTCATCAATGCGAATGGCGAAACCATTACGCCGCCGCGGGGCGCGTCTGACGCTTTCCTCACGCCCTACCATATCGACAGAGGAAAGGTTTACGCCCGGGAGCGGTTCACCCAGTCAAGCTATATCGATGAGGAGCGCATTTGCGCGATGATCGAAATGACCCGCTTTCCCATTCCTCAGGATGCGGAACATCAATCCACCACCAGTGAAGGCGCATTGGTGCGCGCTGCGGACCTTATTGGGCAGATGGGTGATCCGTTTTATCACCGCAAAAGCAACGCGCTTTACGCCGAGTTTGAGGAATGCGGCATGATTGAAGTGTTGGGTTATGAAAGCCCTGCAGACCTCTCCGACAGATATCCAGAGTTCTTCTGGCAGAGCGTGGAACCTTATATCGGACCGGCCATCGAGTATTTGCGCCTGACAACCGATGGGAAAATCTGGATCGCCAATCTCTACGCCAACCTGTTCGAGATTGAACACGCCACGCACCATATCGGGCCCTTCCCCGGCATACGCGACAACCAGGCGGCACGGCCGTAGGGGGTCGTCCAAACGCGATCGTCTCTAGAACGGCGGAGTGGTTTATTTCGGCTGGGTGACGGTCGACGATTCTCGTCAGACGCTCTTATACATCTAACGGGTGGACGGGCCGTCTTGCTATGACTGCCGTTAGTCCGCTTGCCGGTTGGTAATCATGCCGATCTGGGTTGGCGCCTCGAGCCCGGCGCTTTCATTGGACGGCTCATGGGACCGTTGGCTGTTGCGCTTTTCGCGCAGCCGGTAAATCCAGCGCCGAAACGGGCTCACTTTGGGTTTGGTGGCCTGTTTGGTTGCTTGTTGAGTTTTGGGGGCGGCGTTTGGGGCAGGACGGTTTGAACGCGACGAGACGGCCACTGGATCATCGGCAACCGAATCATCGCCCATTGTTTCGGGCATGATCGGCGCAGTTTTCGGCGGCACAGGAGCAGATGCAGGCTCTTGCAGTTTGGCGAGTGCGGTCATCGGCGCGTTCTTCTGAGTGCTGTATTCCATCGACGTTGCTGGATGTGATGTGGCGGGACGTTTATCCGTTTGATCTAGGCCTGCAGTTTGCGTAACCGGCTTGCTGGCTGCGCGCACAAGTGTAACCGAAGCCCGCTGCCGGGTAGTGCCGTTCAACGCACTCAAAATCGCATCTTGGTAAACACTCGCCACAGTTGAGGGTGGTGTGGAGGACGAACGGTTTGATTCGGGTTGCACGTCCGCCACGGCGACGACTGTCTCTTTTTGTATCGGTGCGGCGGGCACCGGCACTACAGGCACGGGGTTAGCAGGCGCAGGTACAACAGGCACACGTGCAACGGCTAAAGGTGAAGTCGGCACGGGTGCGGCGGACACTGCGCCAACGGGTTCCACCCGGGATCTCTCAATGCCTCCGGCTACAATGTTACCAATGCTACCGGGCGTTTGGCTTGCGGATACCAGGCTTGCCGTTGCGAGCGTGTCGATGCCCGCGGTCTGTTCCTCCACGACCTTCGGAACAGCTGAGCGCGAGACCTTTGGTGAAGGCGCGGGCTGTTTGTCCACCGTACGAACCGCGTTCACCGAAGGTGCAGGTCTCAAAGAGGCGATATTGAAACCGGCTGTGGGCAGCGGCGCGCGCGCCGCCGAAACGCTGGGCTCTGCGCCCGCAGGATTTGGGGTCACGTTTGCGCTGGCGAGCAACTGGTCCTGATGCCTTTTGGCGATCATGGCGATGCGTCGCCGCGGCTTCATCGGTTTTGGTTTAGACGCCCGTGCCACCAAAGACCGGCGTTTGCCCATCAACTGCGCGACCAGGGCGGAGCTGTCGCGAAGCGTTTTTGGGGCGCGCGCGCCTTTTATGTGGACGATGCTGTAGCCTTCCCTGCGCAGACGTCTCAGAAGCTTAGGAACCGCATCGGCGGTTCGGCGCTGGATATCGTGCATCAAGATGACGCCGCGGCGATTGCGATTCAGCTGCCGCATCACCCGCGCGACCACATCGTCTCCCGTGCCGCGTTTCCAGTCTTGGCTCATGACGGAGGCAGAGACCGGGACCAGGCCCTGCCTTTGCACAACGCGGTCCAAACGGGAGTTTCTCGACAGATACGGATAGCGAAACAAGCGCGTCCCGCGGTGGGCTTCCGGGCCCAGGGCGCGCTGCACGGTCTGAAATCCGCGTTCAACGTCCCATGCCGCGCGGTCCAAGCCCTTCCGGACCAAATTGCCATGGGAGTAGGAATGGTGAGCAATCGTGTGGCCTGCCCGTGCAACCGCTCGCAGAGTCTTGGGATAGGCGCGCGCCATGCGGCCCACGACGAAAAACGTTGCCTTCGTGCACTCGCGTTCCAGCGCTGCCAAAACGCGACGGGTCACATAGGGGCTGGGGCCATCGTCAAATGTGAGGACAACTTCTTTGTCCCGAAGGCCCATATTGCCGCTGTTGCCCGCGCCATAGAAGGTTTTATTGCCATCAAGGGTGATCGTGCGTTTGACGCCGATACAGGCGTGGGCGCTACTGGCAGCCGCCAACCAAACCAGGCTCGCTAATATGAGATCGCGCCCGAACCGGACGTCGCGTGACCAACGCATAAAGTGCGCTCCCGATCATGTTCTGGGTGCACACACAACGAATCACTTCCCCAAGTAATAAGTTCAGCTAGGCGGAACGGGAAAAAAAGAACACTGACAGCGCTGTTACTGTATCGCGCGAGATTCTGACTGCGGTATTTTCGCAACAGGCATGGGCCCGGTCTTGCATCTCTTGGTCCGTCGCGTCTGCCCTTATGCCCCCTTTCCAGCATGGGCCATGCGTGGTAGCGCACCGCGTCAAACGTGAGGGGCGCACGGGCTGCCCGAGGGGTTTGATATGGCCGAGCTTATCGCAACTGCAACGGGTGAACAGGCGCTGACCTTTGACGATGTGTTGCTGCTTCCAGGGCACTCCGAAGTGTTGCCCGCACAGACCAGCATTCGCGCGCAACTGACACACAACATCTTCCTCAACTTGCCAATTTTATCCGCCGCAATGGACACCGTGACCGAATCACGGCTCGCGATTGCCATGGCTCAGGCCGGCGGCATGGGGGTTATCCACCGCAACCTCACCCCCGAAGAGCAGGCGGAAGAGGTGCGGCAGGTTAAAAAATTTGAGTCCGGCATGGTGGTTAACCCTCTGACCATCGGACCCGATGCAACACTTAAAGACGCTCTCGATCTGATGGCCGCCCACCGCATTTCCGGCGTTCCTGTGGTGGAAAATGGCGGGACAGGCGGCCACCACACGGGGCGTCTGGTGGGCATTCTTACCAACCGCGATGTGCGCTTTGCATCAGACCCCGGCCAGCGGGTCTACGAACTGATGACCCGGGAAAACTTGGTCACGGTGCGCGAAGGTGTCGACCAGGAAACGGCGAAGAAACTGCTGCATCAAAACAGAATTGAAAAACTCCTGGTTGTGGACAGCAAATACCGTTGCACGGGGCTGATCACCGTTAAGGATATGGAGAAGAGCCAGCTTAATCCCGACGCCACCAAGGATGAGACAGGGAGCCTGCGAGTTGCCGCCGCCACCACCGTTGGAAATGATGGCTTGGAACGGGCGGAACGGCTGGTGGACGCGGGTGTTGATCTTCTGGTCATCGACACAGCTCATGGCCATTCGGCACGGGTTTTGGAAGCCGTCACGCAGGCTAAAAAACTGTCTAACACCGTGCAGATTGCGGCTGGCAATGTCGCAACACCTGACGGAACCCAAGCTCTGATCGATGCGGGGGCCGATGTCGTGAAAATCGGCATTGGGCCTGGTTCCATCTGCACCACGCGGATGGTGGCGGGTGTTGGCATGCCCCAACTTTCCGCCATCATGGGGGCCGTGGAGGTTGCCGATAAACACAACACCGCCGTGATCGCCGATGGGGGCATCAAGTTTTCCGGCGATCTGGCCAAAGCACTGGCCGCCGGCGCATCAGTGGCCATGGTGGGCTCTTTGCTTGCCGGCACGGATGAAAGCCCCGGCGAGGTCTATCTTCACCAAGGGCGATCCTTCAAAGCCTATCGCGGCATGGGGTCGGTGGGTGCGATGGCGCGGGGCTCCGCAGACCGCTATTTCCAGTCCGAGGTCACCGACACCATGAAACTGGTGCCCGAGGGCATTGAAGGCCAGGTGCCCTACAAGGGACCGGTTGGCAGTGTGCTACACCAATTGGCGGGCGGCTTGCGCGCGTCCATGGGCTACGTTGGCGGGGAAACGCTGGCTGATTTTCGCGAGCGGGCGCGGTTCGTGCGCATCTCGAACGCGGGCTTGGCGGAAAGCCACGCCCATACGGTGTCGATCACGCGGGAAAGCCCCAACTACACCGGGCGATAAGCCCGGTTCTTTTGTTGTCGGGCGCTAGCCCGGCTTGTTTTCGTTTTGGGCGATAGCCCGGTCTTTTCCTTTTTGGACGCTCGCCTGATCATAAATTTTGACGTCAGCCCGCTCTGAGTCTCGGGCGCCCTATCGCATCATTAGGACAAACCATTATGGATTTCATCGACCCGCTCTGGTCCTTCGCCGCGGAATGGAAAGTGCGCATTCTGGCGCTCATCATCATTGCAAATATGCTTTTGGCGGTTCGCCTGTACGGGCTGATGGCGAAAATGCGTTTCAAAGCCGCCAAGGAAGGACGGGTTACCGTCGACACCTACCGGGCAACGCAAAACGAGCCTGAAGACGTGGCCGTGTTCAACCGTGCGGTGTCCAACCAGTTTGAATCGCCCGTTTTGTTTTACGCGCTGGTGATCATGGCCATGGCGCTGGGGGTGACCAGTTGGATCACGGTCGTCCTCGCCGCCGTTTATGTCACCTTTCGCTGGCTCCACGCCGCTGAAATGACCGGCCCCCACGATGTGATGAAACGGCGGCAGTTGTTCATTCGTTCCATCACAACCTTGATGGTCCTGATGGCAGAGGTTGCGATTTCCACCCTGTTGAAGGCGTAACCGCCATGCGTTTGGGTGGGCGGGTTCAGGCCGCAATCGAGGTTGTTTCGGACATTGAAAAGCGCAAGCGCCCGGTTGCCGATGCGCTGAAGGATTGGGGCCTCAACCATCGGTTTGCAGGGTCTGGAGATCGGGCTGCGATTGGCAATCTGGTTTACGATACCCTGCGGGAGCGCGCGTCCACCGCCTTTTTAATGAACAGCGACAAGCCGCGAAAGCTCGTTCTTGGTACGCTCATGCGCCGCTGGGGCCATGATGCGGCAGCGCTGCGCAACGCCTTTGAGGGGGACAAGTTTGCCCCCGATGCGCCCACAGAAGACGAACATCGGCAATTTCGCGACACTGAACTGTCTAAAGCGCCGGCCCATGTTCAAGCCGACATTCCTGAATGGCTGGCGCCGCTGATGGAGGCAAATTTTGCCGAGGAATGGATCGCCGAAGCCCAGGCTTTGGCAACCCGCCCGTCGCTTGATCTGCGGGCCAATCCGCTTAAAGCCTCGCGAGACAAAGTGCTCAAGGCGCTGTCAAAGAACGGAGCTAAGCCAACAGCCATCGCCCGACACGGGATTTCCATTCCCGCCAGCAGCGGGCCGGCGCGCCTGCCCAATGTGCAAGCAGAGGCGGCGTTTCAAAAGGGTTGGTTTGAGGTGCAGGACCAGGGCAGTCAAATCGTGTCAGAATTGGTCTATGCCCGACCCGGCGAACAGGTGCTCGACTTTTGCGCAGGCGCCGGGGGCAAAACACTGGCGCTTGCTGCGGATATGGCAAACCGCGGCCAGATCCACGCCTATGATGCCGACAAAAACCGCCTCAAACCCATTTATGAACGCTTGAAGCGGGCCGGTGTGCGCAATGCGCAGGTCCACGCACCGGGTTCGGATCTAACGTCGCTTGCTGGAAAGATGGACCGTGTTGTCATCGACGCGCCCTGCACGGGTTCCGGCACCTGGAGACGCCACCCCCACACGAAGTGGAAACTGACAGCCGAGATGCTGGAGGAGCGCATTCGCGAGCAGGAGGAAGTGTTGAGCGAAGCCGCACCCTTCGTTCGGCCGGGGGGCTATCTCGTTTACATCACGTGCAGCATTTTGCCGGAGGAAAACGAAAACCAGATCGCTTCATTCCTCGATGACAGCCCGCAGTTTGAGCTTTTGTCCGCCGGCGAGGTCTGGCAAGACATTTATGGCTTTGAGAAAGCCCAGCCCTGGTCTGCTGACATGAAATCCATCACCCTGACCCCGGCGGCCACAGGAACCGATGGGTTTTTCTTTGCGGTGATGACGCGGCGGTGATGGCCAGCGCAGCCAATTGGGGTTACGCTTCGGCACCCGTCGCACGCACGTCTCCATCCTGATCCCATGGCCCGCACTCTCATTCTCCTCGTCTTTCTTGCCATCACCCTGGGTGGTGGTGCTCTAGTCGGCATGAATTTTCCTGCGGACGCCTGGTATGACAGCTTGAACAAGCCGTTTTATTCGCCCCCCAATTGGCTGTTTGGCGTGGTTTGGCCCGTGCTTTACGTGTTGATCGCCATTGCCGGCTGGCGGGTGTTTACCAGCGAGGGGGATGTCCCGGGCTGGGGGCTGTGGGTCGTCCAGATGATCGGCAATTTCGCATGGCCTGCCCTGTTCTTTGGGGCCCAGATGATTGGCTGGGCGATTTGGCTCATTCTGGGCACCCTCGCCGTCTCTCTCACCTTCATTGCCGTGACGTGGGAGCATGATCGCATCGCCGCGCTGTGCTTTTGGCCCTACGCGCTTTGGCTGGGGTTCGCATCGCTGTTGAATATCGGGTTTTGGGTGGTGAACTAACGGCGTCCAGCGTTGCGGGCGGCTTGGGCTTGGCCTAAACGGGACCATCCCCGGCGGGCGTTGTTTTCGGCACCGTTCCCCCCCCGCATTGTCTACAACCTTTGGGCCACTATGACCGCACCCTCACCTAACGCCCAATCGACCAACGCACCATCTGTTGGCGCCCACGCCCCTGCCGACGAAACCGTCTTGATCGTCGATTTTGGCAGTCAGGTCACCCAACTCATCGCGCGGCGGGTGCGGGAAGCGGGCGTTTACTGCGAGATCGTACCGTTTCAAAACGCAGAAGAGGGCTTTGCCCGTCTGGCGCCCAAGGCGGTGGTTCTCTCCGGCGGCCCCGGCTCCGTTCCTGAAGCGGGCTCCCCCCGCGCGCCCAGTGTGGTGTTTGACAGCGGCGTTCCCATTCTTGCGATCTGCTACGGCCAACAGACGCTTTGCGCCCAGCTCGGCGGAGGCGTGGAAAGCGGGCATCATCGGGAATTTGGCCGCGCTGACGTGGCCATTCAGGCCGACAGTCCCTTGTTTGAAGGCGTTTGGGAGGTTGGCGGGTCCTATCCCGTTTGGATGAGCCACGGCGACCGGGTGACCGCGCTGCCAGAGGGTTTTGACGTGATCGCAACGTCCCCCAACGCGCCCTACGCGGTGGCGGTGAATGAGGCACGACGTTACTACACCACGCAGTTTCACCCCGAAGTTGTGCACACCCCCGACGGTGCAAAACTGCTGCAAAACTTCGTCAAGCGAATCGCGGGCCTTTCCGGATCATGGTCCATGGCCGCCTATCGGGACCAGGCCATCGCCGCCATTCGGGCCCAGGTGGGGGACAAGCGGGTCATCTGTGGTCTGTCGGGCGGCGTTGATTCATCCGTTGCAGCCTTGCTCATCCACGAAGCTGTGGGCGATCAACTGACTTGCATTCTGGTCGACCACGGCCTCATGCGCATGAACGAAGCAGCCGATGTGGTTGCGATGTTTCAAGAGCACTACGACATCAACCTCGTCCATGTGGACGCAAGCGACACGTTCATTTCCGCGCTGGAAGGCGAAGCCGACCCCGAAACCAAGCGCAAAACCATCGGACGGCTCTTCATCGACGTGTTTGAACAGGAGGCAAAGAAACTCGGCGGTGCGGACTTTCTGGCCCAGGGAACGCTTTACCCGGATGTCGTCGAAAGCGTGAGTTTTACCGGCGGCCCGTCGGTCACCATCAAATCCCACCACAATGTGGGCGGTCTGCCGGAGCGCATGAACATGGCCTTAGTAGAGCCGCTGCGGGAACTCTTCAAAGATGAAGTGCGGGTGCTGGGTAAGGAACTTGGCCTGCCGGACAGCTTTATTGGCCGCCATCCCTTCCCCGGCCCCGGCCTCGCCATCCGCCTACCCGGCGGCGTCACGCGGGACAAACTCGACATCCTGCGCAAGGCGGATGCGATCTACCTCGACGAGATTCGCAAAGCGGGCCTCTACGACGAAATCTGGCAAGCGTTTGCTGTGCTGCTTCCCGTTCAAACCGTCGGCGTCATGGGGGACGGTCGGACCTATGAATTTGTTTGCGCCCTGCGAGCCGTCACGTCCGTCGACGGCATGACCGCCGATTTTTATCCCTACGACATGGCCTTTCTAGGCCGCGCCGCCACCCGCATCATCAACGAGGTCCAAGGCATCAACCGCGTGGTCTACGACGTCACCAGCAAACCACCCGGCACAATTGAGTGGGAATAGTTTTTGTTGGGCTATCCTTTGCAAAATGCGCTCAGACGGTGCAGCGATAAGATCAGAATAGGACCTACTGCCGTAATGGTATCTTGAACCTAGTCCCAGAAGTCTGCAAACATACTTACCCGATTTCATGTTTCAGGCGCTGGGACTAATAATTGTGTTCATTCATTCTCGGATCAGAATTTTTCGCTTAGTTAGCGTTTTCACGTCTTTGGGTTTGTTGTTTTTACCTGCATCGTCTTCGATTTTTTTAAGTGAGGTCTTTGCCCAAACGGCTGGATCAATGGCGCAATACCGGGAGTATCGCACGCGCGTTAGGAATTTCGGACGGAGTGTCTGTCGCCGCAGAGGTATGCGATTGCGGTTGGTTGAGCCACGCAATCCGCCGAACAGAATTTTGTGTTGGTGTTACGACGCCAGCAACAACCGTTTGACCTGTACCGATGCAAACGCGGGCGTGGCCATTCCAAGTGGTTCCAGTGGGTCGACACAGTTGGCCAACTATTGCCGCAGTTACGCAACGACCGCGGTCGATCAAAACCGGATTGCAACACAAAATAGTCTAAGGGTCTCTCGTGCGGGAGGGCGCTGGAGCGATAATTGGAGCGGGCACTACAATTGGTGTATGTCTGTTCGAGGCGGTCGGACGACGCAGAACGAAACGGAGCAAAGACGACAGGTATTGGGTCGTCTCCAGCGACGGGTGTATTGTCGGTCTTACGCCGATACGACTTTGCAACAGATCAGTCAGGCCAGGAATAGAGGCCTGCGCGTTGGCGGTGCCCGGTGGGACAACAATTGGAATGGTCATTTCACTTGGTGCATGTCGCTAAGAAACAATGCGTCCACCGACAGTGAGTTGCGCGCCCGCCGCAGAATATTGGCACGCAATCCTTCCAGACAGGGCGGTGCAACCAACCGAGGCCGGGCATTCAACGATCAAAACTCCAACCGGAATTCTGGATCGGGTCGGACACCGAGGACCGCTGGCGGCACACAGCGTGGATGGGCGATTGATGTTCCACTTCGGGGTCAAAACAGAGTCTACCGCCCTGGAATGGTGCTTAACACATCATCTGGACATCGCTTTGTTTTCCAGGCTGATCGCAATCTTGTCCTTTATTCGGCACAGGGACGCGTTCTTTGGGCCACCGGCTGCACGCATTTACGACCCGATGTTTTTGCCATGCAAAGCGACGGCAACGTGGTCTTATACGCGTCGGGCCGACCAATTTGGGCGACCAACACAGGTGGTCAGGGCAGAGGCGGCACGTTCTCCATCCAAAGCAATGGCAATCTTGTTGTCAAAAGCGTGCGGGGCAGATCGCTCTGGACTTCCAGAACCGGCGGAAATCGCGTAGGCGACCGCCAGGCAGCTAGAACCTGGGGTAGCTGCTAGGACTAACGTGCATTTCTGTAGTGACATGGGTACGGTCGCGCCTCGAAGTTGAAGAGAGACGAGGGGTTGAAATGGTGGATTGGGCGGGTTTGTCGAGCATTTTTGCAGCATTCTTCGTCGTTGCAGCTTCCCCCGGGCCCGCAACACTGGCAGTCAGCGCCGCTTCAGCCAATTACGGACGTCACAGCGGCATAGTGTTTGCCGCTGGCCTTGCGCTTGGTCTGGCCTTTTGGGGCATCGTGGCCGCCACAGGTTTGGGTGCTTTGCTGCAGGCCTCAACCCATGCGCTCATGGCACTCAAACTTGCGGGCGGCGCTTATCTGATCTGGCTTGCATATGGGTCCGCCAAGCAAGCGGCGGTGCAGCCGTCTGAAACCCCCAACACCGGACTAAGGGCTGCAACGGAAAACGCACGTTTGTTTTCCAAGGGGCTGTTTCTCAACCTTTCCAATCCCAAGGCTGTCGTGGCTTGGATGGCCGCGCTTTCGGTGGGACTGGGCGCAGACGATGGTTTGCTCAACCTCATGCTTGCAACCTTTGGCTGTGCGCTGATTGGTTTGTTGATTTATTGCGCCTACGCAGCGGCGTTTTCCATGGCTGCTGTGATGCAGGGATATGCACGGCTCCGTCGGAAGATCGACGGTCTGGTCGCGATCCTCTTCGCTACCGCCGGTTTTGCTTTGATCCGATCCGCGTTCGCCAAAGCCTGACCCACTTCATTTCACCAGGCTGCCGTCACAAGCACGCTTAGCTCTCGATTTGATGCCACTTTGCCGCAGCCATTGCTGTCTGTTACCGTCTTGCCATCTCTTTCCACACGGGAGCGCGCGGATGGCCAGTGAGATTGCTCAGGGAACGCTCATCGGAGATCTAACGGTTCGGGCGGTGCAACGGGACGACGTTGTGGCGGCGTTGCGGGCGGGCGTTCGGGATTTCCTGCGGCGTCCCGCGCTCAGCCTTCTGTTCGGCCTCATCTTTGCTGCCTTCGGCATCGCCTTTGTCATGGGGCTTTTGGTGTTTGATCGGGTCTGGATGACGGTCCCCGCCGGCGTGGGCTTTCCCCTTGTTGCGCCGTTTGTCTGTGTCGGTCTTTACGAGATGTCCCGGCGCTATGCGGCAGGGGAAAGCTTTGGCTGGTTGGATATTTTTGGCGTGATTTTTAGGCAGCAACGGCGGGAGTTCGGCTGGATGGCCTTCGTTACGCTGTTTGTGTTTTGGATCTGGCTCTACCAGGTGCGGCTGCTTCTTGCGCTGTTTTTGCAGTGGCAATCCTTTTCCTCTTTGGGTGGATTTGTTGAAATCATCATTACCACAACCAACGGCATGCTGTTTCTTGGGGTGGGCACGGTGGTGGGGGCGTTTTTGGCAACGGTGCTGTTCACAATCACCGTGATTTCCATGCCATTGCTGCTCGATAAAAACATCGACTTCGTCTCCGCCATGTTGGTGAGCATCAAGACCGTGCACCAAAGCCCCGTCGTCATGCTGGGCTGGGGCGCGGCCATTGCCGTTTTGGTTTTTGTGGCCCTGCTGCCCGCGTTCATGGGGGTCATCGTGGTCTTGCCGATCCTTGGTCACACGACGTGGCATCTTTATAAGTCCGCGATTGTGGAGCATCGCTCAGCGGCTTAGCTGCCCAAAAACCATCCGGGAACGGGGTCCTGTTCTGATTTTTGATTGGCGGTGGGTTTGGATTATCCTTAGGGGTAACAGACCGCTGCCAACGCGGCATGAAACGTTATGGGAGAAACCACACCGTGGTAGTCCTTGTGATCGGCCTGATCTTGTTTTTGGGCATCCATTCTGTCCGCATTTTTGCACCCGCTTTACGCACCGGCTTTATCGAAGCGCGGGGCGATGGCACCTGGAAAGGGGTGTATTCCGGCGTTTCCATTCTGGGCTTCGGTCTGCTGATCTATGGCTACGGCCTGGCGCGGGAAGAAGCGACCATCCTCTATAGTCCGATCCAGGGTTCGGTGGGACTGTCACTGATACTCGTTCCCATTGCGCTTGTTCTGGTCGTGGCGTCTCAGGTGCCCACGGGCTACATCAAACAGGCCGTGCAGCACCCCATGTTGTTGGGTGTGATTCTCTGGGCGATCAGCCATCTGGCCAACAATGGGGATTGGGCGTCGGTCCTCATGTTCGGCTCGCTCTTGGTTTGGTCTGTCTTGAACATCATTTCCTGCTACCGGCGCGGTGGACGCCCGGCGGAAGCCAGCCTTGCCGGCGATATAATCGCGGTTATTGTGGGTTTGATCCTCACCTACGCCTTCGTCCGTTTTCTCCATGAATACCTCTTTGGCGTTGGGATCGTTTAGCCTCAAAGCCGTGTGACGGTTTCGGTTGGGTCTTTCCAAACGGAATCAGGAAAAACTGGACTTTTGGGGCTATGCCCACCAAATGGCGGGAAGAAAGTTGCCGGGACCGACCCCCGCTACAATCATTTTTCAACCACCGGACGTCCGCTGTCCGGTTCACCAGCCGATCAGGTTCGATTCTTATGTCCGATGATTCCTTTATTCGCGAAGTTGAAGAAGAGCTTCGCAACGAAAAGCTGAAAGCGTTTTGGAATCGGTTTGGAACGTGGATCATTACGCTTGCGGTTTTAATCGTGGTTGGCACGGCCTCCTGGCGCTTTTATGAGTGGTACAGCCTGCAACAGTCCTCCAAAGCGGGGGATGCGTTTATGGAAGCGGTGCGCCTGTCGGACGAAAACAAGCCGGACGATGCTATCGCCAAATTGCAATCGCTTAGCGGTGACGCCACGGCGGCTTATCAAAGCCTGGCACGTTTGCGTTTGGCGGCGGAGCTGGCCAGCAAAGGCGATTCTAAAGCCGCAATCGACGCCTATGATGCGGTTGCCAACGATACGGCGGTCAACGACAACCTGCGCTCCATCGCGCGGCTGCGGGCCGGGCTGCTTCTGGTGGACCATGGCACCGTGGCGGACGTGGAAAGCCGAGTGAGCCAATTGGCGGGGCCCACGGCACCCTATCGCTTTTCGGCGCGGGAAGCGCTGGGATTGGCCTATCTGAAGGCGGGCGATCTCACCAAGGCCCATGCGCAATTCACAGAGCTGGCCAATGATAGCAACACCCCCCAAAACCAGCAGCGGCGTGTGAGTATTCTGCTTGACGTTATCGCCTCCCGCGGCGGGCCAACGGGCACGGCCCCCCCCGCCACGGACCAAGGTGGCAGCTAGAAAGACGCCACCTGATTGAAAAAGTGGCCTCGAAACCGGTTGGTTTGATCAAAATGACCACAACTCTCGCCATTGTGGGCCGGCCCAATGTTGGCAAATCCACGCTGTTCAACCGGTTGGTGGGCAAACGTCTGGCGCTGGTTGATGATCAGCCTGGTGTCACCCGCGATCGCCGGTCTGCGACGGCCCGTTTAGGCGATCTGACCTTTGAAATCATCGACACGGCGGGCCTTGAAGAAGCCGATGATTCCTCGCTTGAAGGCCGGATGCGCGAACAGACGGAAGCCGCGATCTTTGATGCCGATGCGACGCTGTTTCTGATCGATGCGCGCGCCGGCGTAACGCCGCTCGACCAGTCCTTCGCCGCATCGCTGCGCCGCGTCGGCAAACCGGTTATCCTGGTGGCCAATAAGGTCGAAGGTCGAAAAGGCGATGAGGGCCTCTACGAAGCCTACGCCATGGGCTTTGGCGAACCGGTACCGATTTCCGCTGAACACGGTGAAGGCATGGCGGATCTGCGCGATGCGATTGTGGAAGCAGTGGGGGAAGAACGGGCGTTTTCCGGCGATGCGGCGAACGATGGCGATGCCACCAGTTTTGAAACGAGTACGTCGGATGATTGGCTGGATGCCGCTCTTTTGGCTGCGCAGGAAGCCGACGAAGCGGGGCACGCCCAATCGCCACAGCTTGATGAAGAACCCATCTATGATCCCAAACATCCGCTGAAAATCGCCATCGTCGGTCGACCCAATGCGGGCAAGTCCACACTTATCAACCAAATGCTTGGCGAAGAACGGCTGCTCACCGGACCGGAGGCCGGGATCACGCGGGACAGTATTTCGGTGCCGTGGGAGTGGGATGGACGTCCGGTACGCCTGTTCGACACAGCTGGAATGCGCCGCAAAGCGCGGGTGCAAGAAAAACTCGAAAAACTCTCCGTCGCCGATGCGCTCCGGGCCGTTCAATATGCCGAAGTCGTGGTCGTCATGTTCGACGCGACCATTCCGTTTGAAAAGCAGGACCTGCACATCGTTGATCTTGTGGCGCGGGAAGGCCGCGCCCCCGTGATTGCCTTTAACAAATGGGATCTGATCAAAGACAAACAGGCGCTGCTGAAAGATCTGCACGAAAAGACTGAGCGTCTTCTTCCACAAATTCGTGGTGTTCAAACGATCACGCTGTCGGGCAAATCCGGCAAGGGCGTGGACCGCTTGATGGACGCCATCATGGCGGTTGACCGCGTGTGGAACCGGCGCATCCCGACGGCGCGGCTGAACCGCTGGTTGGACGATGTTCAGGCCTATCACCCGCCCCCTGCGGTGTCTGGACGGCGGGTGCGGTTCAAGTATGCGACCCAAGCCAAAAGCCGACCGCCCACATTTGTCGTGCAATGCACCCGTCCCGATGGTCTTCCGGCGAGCTATGAGCGCTACATGATCAATGAGTTGCGGGCGACGTTTGACCTCCCCGGCGTGCCACTGCGCCTTTATTTGCGCAAAGGCGATAACCCCTTCGCCAGTAAGAAAAAGAAGCGATAGACGTCCCGGCCCCAAATGGCCGGAAACGGCGCACCACGGCCCACAAAGCCTTCGTCCACCAAATCACCCCATTTCCGTCACGCTTTGGCCCGCCCGAAGCGCCACATCCGCGCCGCGCAGATGGTCGGCCATGTGTTCTCGCTGCGCTTCAAGTGTGGTTTAGCGAGCTGCCCTATCACGCCCTCCCAGCGCCGGCGGCAATTAACGCAAAATCAAGGTTAACCGACGACCTTAATAATTGAAGGAAGTCGCATGAGCCCTACTCTGGCCCGTTCTGGTTTTTTTCAGGCTGGTCCCTGTTGCGGGCTCCCAGGGTTTTTTCACCCAGCGCAGTGTCACGGAAATTGAGGTGCAGTTTATGCCAACGTCGTCCCGTCGTACCATCGTTTCACGTTTGTCTTTGGGTCAAACAGCTTTTGCCACCCTGCTTGCCTGCGCTGCCATTCCGGTTTTGGCTCCGGTTTTAGCATCGTCCACGGCCCATCAGGATGCTGCGGAAATGACAGGCGTGGACGTTGCCGCCGGCGAACGGTGGATCACGCGGCTCGACACCGTCAATCGAGGCTCGGTCCACGGCATGGTGGGTCCGAAAGCCGATGAGACCTCGTCGAAAACATTTGACAGGGTTCTGGCCGTGCGGACGGCGAAAGAGGTGCATCTTCTTGACCCGTCCCATTCCATGGGCACAGGCCGCCCGATGATGGTGAACACGGCGCTGAAAGGTCCGCGGCTTGTCGCCAAAAAACTTGAAACCAAACAGGAATTGAAAGCGGCCGCTGTAGCCATGCTGACCGTTAAACCCGTTGCCGGTGGTGCCGCACTGACCGGCGGAACGCCCGCCAAGCAAAATCCGATCGATCCCATCATCACCGGTGGATCCGGCACGCTCATGGCGTCGGCGTCTACCTCTGGTCTAACGCTGAAAGCCGGCGGCAAAGCGCCAACAACAGGTGCAGACGCGCAAAGCGCAGCCAAACGCCATCTCATGGCGATGGCCTCCACGTTCCGTCTGCAACAAAACGGGCTCCAGCCCTTTCCTGATGAAGCGAAGGGTTCGCGCCGCGTTCCGCTTTCCAAAACGCAGATGACCCAAGCCCGTACCGCTGCGCGACAAATGGCCAAAGTCGTCAAAAGACTGCGCAAAGACACCGCCAAGGCAAAGGATGTGAGCCAATCAACCTTGCTGTCCGCCTATGCGCCCAAGGAAAAGGAAATCGCCAACGCGTTCGCGTCTGTCCTGAACGATGCTCCGAAGGGCAAGGGCACATCTCTCATCAAACTGGCGAAGAAAGATCACGCTTGGGCTGCGTTTCCGCTTCCGAAATCGTCCTACACCAAGCGTCAGCGCCGCTGCCTCACCGCCGGCATCTACTTTGAGGCGCGTGGCGAACCGGTTCTGGGCCAAAAAGCGGTGGCACAGGTGATTTTGAACCGCGTGCGGAACCCCACCTACCCCGACACGATCTGCGGTGTGGTGTACCAGCACAAACACAAGCGCAATCGCTGCCAGTTTTCCTTTGCCTGCGACGGCATCAAAGACCGGATCGCCTCTCCCAAGGCCTGGGAAATTGCCAAAACGGTCGCAAATGACGGCATAGAAGGGCGCTATTGGCTCAAAAGCGTCGGCTCATCCAGCCACTACCACGCCGACTATGTCTGGCCGCGCTGGGGCCGCACCATGCACAAAATGACAAAAATCGGCCGTCATATCTTCTACAGAACCTACGGCGGCGGCTGGATCTAATCCCTGCAAGCGGCAAAGCGGGCATTGAAAGGCCGAGCACTCAAGAAAAAGCGTTGGCTGGGGAACCTGGATTCGAACCAGGACTAACGGAGTCAGAGTCCGTGGGTCTACCGTTAACCTATTCCCCAACGTGCGCGCCCGGAGCAAGTGTTGCACGCGGGCTGTTCGAGCCGTGGCTATAGGCAGATGCTGGGGTGGGGTCAAGAACCGTTGCTGTGGCTCGGTTCCTGCGTTGCGTGTTTGGCCAAACAGTCGGGCTTGGACATTGTTGCCGGCGGTGTTACGCTTTTCATCGACAATGAAACACGCGCCGCTTTGGGTCCCGCTTCAAACTCTGCTTCGTCACACACGCGTGTCGAGCATTTGCGAACCAAAACGGTGCTGGGAAACGATCCGTGTCCGACGCAGTGTCGGGAGACAATGCTCCCCCAGGAGCCGGATCGGATGGTGCCGGGCCCATGGGTCCGAAACGGTCTGCGCAATCCAAACGGAGCCGCAGACGGGGACGCGGGCGGCGGCGAAAAGCGGCCAAAAACGCGTCACAGGGGGCGGGGCACGCGCAGGCGGTCGCGCCGGATGGGCACCATCCAACGGCTGAAAAACACCCGAACTCTGCCCGCTCGAAGAGCGGCGCTTCTTCACGTCCGAACAAAACCAACGCTGCGCAAAGGCCGGCTGGTCGCATGGCGAACCGTCCAACCCACGAGGACGCGGCCAACGGTGAGCAGACGGCTCCAAAAAAGCACGGCAAACGCTCCTGGAAAGGTCGACGGCGCAACCCCAGCAACAGGCGGGACGGCAATACGGGTCAAGCAAGCGAGCAGCCCAACACGGACACCAAACCAAGCGACAAGCGGCACACTCAAAAACAGCCGGGAATGGCGACGCACCGCCCGCGCCCATCCACCGGCGCCAAACGATCAGGAACGCCCAATCCAGCTGCAACGCAGCCCCAGGTTTCCAAACCGCTCAGCGCCTACGCGGCGCTGGACTTGGGCACAAACAATTGCCGCTTGCTGGTGGCGACACCCCAGCAGCCGGGGCGGTTTCGGGTGGTGGACGCGTTTTCGCGCATCGTGCGCTTGGGGGAAGGACTCGGCGCGACCGGCAAACTGTCCGACGCTGCGATGGACCGCGCGGTATCGGCGCTTAAAACCTGCGCCAGCAAATTGAACAGTCGCGAACTGCAAGGCGCGCGCTTAATTGCAACGGAGGCCTGCCGCCGGGCGAGCAATGGCGGCGTGTTTCTCAAACGGGTGCGTGAGGAAACGGGGCTTGAACTGGAAGTGGTCGACCGGGAAACGGAAGCGCGTCTGGCCGTCAGCGGCTGCGCCTCGCTGGTGGACCGGGACGCGAGCGGTGTTGTCCTGTTTGATATCGGCGGGGGCTCTTCGGAATTGGCGCTGCTGGATCTGTCGAAACGCAAACGCCACGACTTGGGAGCTGCGATGGTCTCCTGGACCTCCCTTCCCTTCGGCGTGGTGACGCTGTCTGAAAAACACGGCGGGGGGCGCAGCGTCACGCAAGACGTTTTTGATGCGATGGTGGAGGAGGTTTCACAGGCCATTGAAGACTATGAGGGCCGTGATGCGCTCGCAAGCGTGTTTGAGAGGGGTGAAGTTCATCTTCTTGGAACATCGGGAACTGTCACCACGCTGGCTGGCATTCATCTGAAATTGCCCCGCTATGACCGGCGCATGGTGGATGGGACCTGGATGTCCTCGCGGCAGATCTTTGAGATGATCGATGGCCTGGTGGCGATGGGCTATGATGAGCGGGTGAAAAACCCCTGTATCGGGCAGGACCGGGCCGATCTGGTGTTGGCGGGCTGCGCAATCCTCGTGGCAATCCAGCGCACATGGCCTTGTGAACGCCTGCGGGTGGCCGATCGGGGTTTGCGCGAAGGGTTGCTTAC
>JBCBCT010000008.1:0-35452 GCA_038530365.1 Pseudomonadota bacterium
GAAACGCCGTAGCGTTTAAGTTCATCGGAGACTTTGTGGCCTTCGTCGGCGGCGGAGAAGTAGCCGTTAAAGTTTTCCTCACAGGCCAAATACGTGCCCCAAGGCGTGCGGCCATTGCCGCAATCGTTCCAGGTGCCGAGGGACCGTGTGCCGGTGGGGTCGGCGGCGGTTTTGAGAAGGTCGTGGCCGGCGGCGGGGCCGGTCAGTTCCATGGGGGAATCCACCGTGATACGACGGTTGTAGTTTGAGTCCTTCACAACGGCGTAGGAGCCGTCCTTGGGCTCGATCTCCACGATGGTGATGCCGTGGGCGTTTTTGCCTTTTTGCACGTCGTCGGCGGTTTCCGGCAGGCCGCTGTCGCGATTGCCAAAGATGATGGAACGGTTCGTGTACTCATTGTTCAGAACCAGGATTTGTTTGTTGTCGATGGCAAAGATGTCCATGCCGTCGTTATTATCGCCCACGGTGCGGGCTTGGCTGGCGGCGGTGCCCCGCGTTGCGTCGTCAAAATCGACCGAGTCGGACCACATCGGCTCACCCCATTTGACCGGCATGTGCCATGTATAGCCTTTGGGCACGGTGATGGTGTCCAGCGTGTTGGCGGCAACCGCATCAAAGCCAAAACGGCTTGCCTTTGCAGCCGCAGGCATTGGGGTCAGGGCCGTGGTGCCGGCGAGGGCTGCGACAGAACCCATGGCGAGGACGCCAAGAAAGCCACGGCGGGAAATGGCGGCCTCGACCACCGCATCGAAATCATTGTCTTCGGGCTTCGGGTTGATCTGCTCGTCATAGTCATCAAACGAGATGTCGTCGATCAGGTTGTGTGTATCCAGTTGGTCCATGGGGCTCCCTCCATGTGTCGCAAGATGGGCGCATTGAAAGCGCCACGTGCGGCGTGGTTTGTGTATCCGTCGTGATTTCCTTGAAGACGACGGTAGGCAAATGTCGCAGGCTTGATATGACATTGGCATGAAACGCGTCGCTCGGACGGCGCATGGTTGAAGAAAAATCTGTGTGATGAGCGAGCCCGCCGCCCCCTTTGTGATTGCCATTGACGGCCCCGCCGCATCGGGAAAGGGCACGTTATCGCGCCGTTTGGCGGCGGAGTTTGGGCTGCGGCACCTCGATACCGGGCTCACCTACAGGGCCGTGGGCAACCAGCTTTTGAAAAATGCGCAGCCGCTGGACGATGAAGCCCTGGCCGTCCACGCCGCGCAGCAGGTTGATTTGGGGGCGCTCAACCGGGATGAATTGGCCGTCCACGAAATCGGCAACGCCGCATCCAAAGTGGCCGCCATGCCCGCTGTCCGCCGCGTTTTGGTGGATTTGCAGCGCGCCTTTGCGCGCCAAACCCCCGGTGCGGTGCTCGATGGGCGCGACATCGGCACGGTGGTGTGCCCCACGGCGGATGTGAAACTTTACGTCACAGCTTCCCCCCACGAGCGCGCCATGCGGCGGTTTCGCGAGGTCAAAGCCAATGGCGAGGGCATCGCGTTTGAAGCGCTCCTTGCCGATATCAACGCCCGCGACGCGCGGGACAGTGGCCGGGAAGATTCCCCCCTGCGCCCAGCGGCGGATGCGCACTTGCTAGACACCAGCGAAATGGATATAGCCACCGCATTCGAAGCAGCCGTCGCGATCATCAAACGCACGCGCCTGGTTTGAACTCGGGTCGGGCGCGCTTGCGCTGCCAGCCTGAAACCAAAGGTTAAGCGGGCAACGATAAGCCCTGCGGACCGATCTCCTTGCCGGACTAACGCCCTGCACCCACCCGCTCTTGGCGGACAACGTTTGGTTTTGCCCCTTGGTTCTATTCCGTGGGGGAAAACAAAAAACGTGCGTTGGACCCCGGTGATCTGAAACACAAACCCCGGTGCATCCGCCCGACCCCATACCGCCGCGCTGAACACACAAACCAGCACCGCCGTATCTCGGGCTTTTTTGGAGCTTAAATGTCAGAAATGAACCCCTCAATGGAGGACTTTGAAGCCCTCCTAAACGAATCCTTTGCCGCACAGTCCATCCAGGAAGGGACAGTGGTTGAAGGTGTTGTGACCGCCATAGAAAAAGACATGGCTGTCATCGATGCAGGCCTGAAAGTTGAAGGCCGCGTCGCCCTGAAAGAATTTGGTGCCAGCGCCCGCGATGGTGCCCTGAAAGTCGGCGATACCGTCGAAGTCTATCTTGAGCGCGTCGAAAACGCCCTCGGCGAAGCCGTCTTGTCCCGGGACAAGGCCCGCCGTGAGGAAAGCTGGATCAAGCTTGAAAAACGCTTTGAAGCGGAAGAAAAAGTGGAAGGCGTGATCTTCAACCAGGTCAAAGGCGGCTTCACCGTCGATCTGGATGGCGCAACCGCCTTCCTGCCGCGCTCGCAGGTGGACATCCGCCCGATCAAAGACGTTACACCGCTGATGAACACGCCGCAGCCGTTCCAGATTTTGAAAATGGATCGCCGTCGCGGAAATATCGTCGTCTCCCGCCGCACCGTGCTGGAAGAAAGCCGCGCAGAACAGCGTTCCGAAATCGTCCAGAACCTTGAAGAAGGCCAGGTCGTGGAAGGCGTCGTCAAAAACATCACCGATTATGGTGCGTTTGTTGATTTGGGCGGCATCGATGGCCTGCTCCACGTCACCGACATGGCTTGGCGCCGGGTGAACCACCCAACGGAAATCTTGAACATCGGCCAGACCGTGCGCGTTCAGATCATCCGGGTGAACCAGGAAACCCACCGCATCTCGCTGGGCATGAAGCAGCTGGAATCCGATCCATGGGATTCGATTTCTGCCAAATACCCCCACGGGACAAAGGTGCAGGGTCGCATCACCAACATCACCGATTACGGCGCGTTTGTGGAATTGGAACCCGGCATCGAAGGCCTCATCCACGTCTCCGAAATGTCCTGGACGAAAAAGAACGTCCATCCAGGCAAAATCGTCTCCACCTCTCAGGAAGTGGAAGTCGTGGTGCTGGAAGTCGACCCCGGCAAGCGCCGCATCTCGTTGGGTCTGAAACAGAACCTGTCCAACCCATGGGACACGTTTGCAGACCAGTTCCCGACCGGCACGGTTGTGGAAGGCGAAGTGAAGAACAAGACCGAGTTTGGTCTCTTCATCGGCCTCGACGGCGATGTCGACGGCATGGTGCATCTGTCCGATCTCGACTGGAACCGCTCCGGCGAAGAAGCGATCGAAGACTTCAACAAAGGCGACATGGTCAAGGCCGTGGTGCTGGACGTCGATGTCGACAAAGAGCGCATCTCCTTGGGCATCAAGCAGCTTGATGGTGCCGACCCGATGGAAGGTGGGGACGCCGGTGAAATTCGCCGCAACTCCATCGTCACCGCAGAGGTGACCAAGGTCATCGACGGTGGACTGGAAGTTCGGATCGTCGACACGGAAATCGACGCGTTCATCCGCCGGGGCGATCTGTCCCGCGACCGCGACGAGCAGCGCCCCGAGCGTTTTTCCGTCGGTCAGAAGCTGGATGCCCGCGTCACGCTGTTTGATAAGAAGAACCGCAAGGTCAACCTCTCCATCAAGGCGTTGGAAATCGCCGAAGAGAAAGAGGCTGTTGCACAATACGGTTCATCCGATTCCGGCGCGTCCCTGGGCGACATTCTGGGCGCAGCCCTGAAAGGCCGCGAAGGCGACGACAGCTAGGCCTTCGGCCAAAATCAAACGAACTTAAAGGGCTGCAAACCTCTGGTTTGCAGCCCTTTTTTTATCGACATTCGAAGTTTGCGAATTTTTTACACCGATCGTTCGTTTGGCATGTCGTCGCCCTTTCTTAGAAGGGTTACAGATCGGTGGATGTTCCTGTAAGGAACTGAGCATTCTAAGATGTCTCCGCACGCCTGGGTACAGACAGACCAACGGCCTGCACGACCCTCCTGGCGGAAACTTAGGCGACATGTTTGACGTTGAGTGGGGCGACTAAGGGGCAGGCGTGTCAGCCGAGAAGCAAATCAGCGCGTATCAAGGCGATGGATGGTGCATTGGCTGCGCCATGTTCATTGATGCCGTGGGCTACTCGAAACGGGTGGAACGCGCGCCTGAGCGGACGCGGGCGCAGATTGCCGAACATTTCACAAAACTTCGGCAGTTGATCGCCGACCACGGCGGGCGGGTGCTGGACCAGGCGGGGGATGAAATTTTCTCCGAGTACACCACAGCGCACGATGCGCTGATGGTGGCAGTCGCATTTCAAAGTTACGTTGCAGCCGCCGATGCGGACCGTCCGGTGTCGCATCGAATGCGCTACCGGTGCGGGCTGTCGTTTGGCGACATTTTGCGTGACGGCGAGCGGATTTCCGGGCCGAAGGTGAATATTGCAGCGCGCATTCAATCCCTTGCGGAGCCGGGCACCATCAATATGGAGGCCGACGCCCACCGCGAATTACAGAATTTGCCAGGGCTGTCTTTCGTTGATCTGGGGTTTCGTATTCTGAAAAACATCTCAACACCGGTGCGGGTGTGGCGATTGCGGGAAGACGGCGAGACTTTGGGTTCACCCACCGAAGAATTGGCCGAGGCAAAGCCAAGCGGTGTATCAGACGGCCAAACACGCCCGGGTCTTGCCGTTTTGCCCTTTGATATTCGGCCTGCAGATGCCGAACAGTCCTATTTCGGTGCGGGGTTGGCGACCGATCTGTCCGATGCTCTGTCCCGCTCTTCGTGGCTTAAGGTTATCTCCGCCCGTTCGTCGGGCAATTATGGCGATGAGGCGTATACAGACCAGCAGATCGGTGAAGAACTGGGCGTTCGGTATCTCGTTCGCGGCTCCATCCAAATAGCGGGGCCGCGTATTCGCGTTTCGGCCAGTCTGACCGAAACGAGCGGTGGTGCCATCGTATGGAGTGATCGTTTCGACCGCACACTTGACGATATTTTCGAGCTCCAGGATGAACTGACCGGCTTGATTGCCGGGATGGTTGAACCCGAATTTTTACGCCACGAAGCACAGCGGGCCGCCAGCGGGAAGGCCCGCAATGTGGATGCTTGGGATCTGTTGATGCGCTCACGCTGGCATTTTTGGCGCGGCTCAAGACGTCAGATTTTGGCGGCTCTGTCATGCGCAGAAAAAGCCTATCAGTTGGACGAATACGACAGCGAAATTCTTGCCCAATTGTCGTTTTGCAATATGTCCGTGGTTTGGATGGGGCTGGCCGAAGACCCGGTCAAACAGTCACAACTCGCGCTTCGCTATGCGCAAGATGCGGTGAAGCTCGACGATCAAAACTCCAATGCGCATTTTACGTTGGGGTCGGCCTTATCCATCCTCGGCGATATGGAACGGGCAGTCGCGTCGGAAAAACGAGCCCTGGAGCTCAGTCCCAGCAATGCTGGGGCGCGGGGCGAATTGGCGCGATTGAACGCATTTTTGGGAAACACGGACGAAGCGCGCGATGCTGCACTGCGCGCCATCGAATTGAGCCCTGCTGATCCGCATTTGAGCTTGTGGATCAGAAGCCTGTCGCTGGCGGCGTTTGTCGATGGCGATTATGCCAGCGCGGCACGGTTTGCAGCCGAAGCAGCATCCAAGCGGCCAGACTGGTTTTTCAACTATGCGCTGCTGGCCTCCTGTCATGCGCTGGCCGGCAACATGGAAGCTGCCCGGCAGGCCATGCGCGACAGTGCGCATTTGCTGTCGGTGTATCCTTGGGCGGCTTTGAAGGCCGGTCATCCGTTCGTCGATAAAGCCGATTTGGAGCGTTTCACCTCCGGGTTGAGCATGGCCGGTTGGGGCTCCTCAAGCGATTGAGACGCCGCTCTGGCGGTATTTTCACCCGCAGTGTGAGATCAGCCATTGCGCTTCGGCGTTCAATGTGAATCCCTGCTCGCATAAGGGGCATGAATCGCGGCGGTTGGTGTGTCGATCCCATTTTTGAGATCGCAGACCCCTCACCTGTTTTCTCGAAAGGTTATTTTTCATGCAATTGCCCCTTGCCAAAGCGCCCAAGCCCGACGGTGAAAAGACGAAAGTCGCTATTTTTGGCGGTGGGATCGGCGGTCTCACCACCGCGTTTGAAATCACCGAAGCGCCGGACTGGCAGGACCATTTCGAGGTGACGATCCACCAACTTGGCTGGCGCCTTGGGGGAAAGTGCGCCACGGGCCGCGGCCCCAACGACCGCATTGAAGAGCATGGGATCCATGGTTTCCTGGGCTCCTATTACAACGCCCTGCCGCTGATGAAGCGCGTTTATGACGCCTGCGACCGCCCGGCAGGCCAGCCGCTGGCCACGTTTGAAGAGGCGTTCAAGCCTGAAAATTTTGTTCTGATGTGGGAGTTTCGCGATGGAAACTGGGTGAAATGGCCCCTCACCATGCCCGAAAACAGCATCAAACCCGGCGATCCCGGAGAGCTGCAAACCATTGAAACCATCTACCGGGATATTTCAAAGCTGCTGGTTCATCTGTTCAGCAAACAATTGGGTGAAGTTGCCGACCACGGCAGCCCGCTGGCTCATATTTTCAGTTCCGCGCTCGAAGAGGCGGCAGACTCGATCCTTGGCCACTTGGCGGAAGGGCTTTGGGACGAAATTCTCGCGGTTCTGGACAAGTTGCGAGCCTATCTGTCGAGCCACATCACCGATGCGCTTTTGGAAAACAACACTATCCGCCGGCTCTACATTTCCGTCGATTTCCTGCTAGCATTGATGCGCGGTGCTATCGCGGATGATGTCGTGTCCAAGGGCTTTGATCCATTGGACGATGTCAATTTTGACGTTTGGCTGGAGAAACATGGTGCTCACCCGCTGTCGGTGTCTTCGCCCCTGTCGCTCAACACGCCCAATCTGTCCTACCAATATCCCCACGGCGACACGAGCCGCCAGCCGCTCATGGCGGCGGGTACATATCTGCACTGGACCCTGCGCAGCTTCGCCTACATGGGCTCATTTGCGTATCTGTTTGAAGCGGGCACGGGCGAAACCATGATCCTGCCGATGTATGAGGCATTAAAGAAACGGGGTGTGAAGTTCGAATTCTTCAACAAAGTGACGGACCTGCGGATGTCCGCCGATGGCGCGTCCATTGCAGAAGTCGATATCGACATCCAGGCCACGCTGAAGGACCCCTCGAAGGCGTATCAACCGCTGTTTGACACGCACCCGACGTGGCTAAACGGCAAGGCGCTGCCCGCTTGGCCGGCCCATCCAAACTACGATCAACTGGTGGAGGGCGACCGGCTTCAAGCGGACAACATCAATTTGGAAAGCTACTGGACGCCATGGACGTCCGTGGGCCAGCGCACGATGAAGGCGGGACAAGATTTTGACATCGCCATTTATGCCATTCCCGTTGCCACCATCCCCCACCTTGCCCCCAGTGTTCTAGCCGCTCCGGGCAAGACGGGAGACCGTTGGCGCGCTATGGTGGAGGGCATACCGACGTCACAGACCCAAACCATGCAGCTATGGTTTTCAAAGTCGCGCCAGGAGATGGGCCTCGACTTCGGGCTGAAGGGCCACGACACGGTCATCGGCGCGACCTTTGCCGGGCCGATTAACGGGCAGGTCGATTTCTCAAGTCTCATTCGCTGGGAAAATTTCCCGCAGGACCAGACGCCACAATGCCTGTGGTATTTTTCCGGCACGATGACGGACTACACCAAGGACGCACCGCCCCCCTTCACAGACCATGACTATCCCCGCAGGTCGCGCGACCGGGTGCGGTATCAATGTATCCAGTATTTGCAGGCTACGATGGGCTCGTTGATGCCCGGTGCCACGATCAATGCCATCGACCCGCCGGGGGATCCGATGTCGCTGGATTTCAGCCTTCTGGTTTGTACCGAAAATGATGACTTGGTTGGGGTCGCACGGTTTGACGAACAGTTCTGGCGCGCCAACATCGACCCCAACGAGCGCTACACGCAGTCTCCACCGGGTTCGACCGCGTGTCGCATCAAGGCTTGGGAGACGGGCTATGACAACCTCGTCTTCGCCGGTGACTGGGCCTATACCGGGCTCAATGTCGGCTCGGTCGAAGGCACCGTCATGAGCGGCCGCCTCGCTGCCCACGCCGTGACCAACTATCCACCGCTGGATGAAATTCCTGGTTTTCTGCCTGGAAGTTTGTAGGCGCAGGGGGCTACTCGGCGCGGTTGCGGCGGTTCCAATCAACCGCCGCAGCCCTCCGCCCAAACCCCCAGCGGTTTCCATTGCGCGACCAACCCTCCGACCTCATCCTGAGGAGGCGCAAAGCGCCGTCTCGAAGGGCGGCTTGCGTGCCAGGCCCTCGTCGTTCAAGACGCCATCTGCGATGGCTCCTCACGATGAGGGGTGGGAACGATCGGGGTGAGGCAAGCTTTGCTTGATGAGGGGGCGCGGCCCTCGCTAGAACGTCCCGGGATATCCATATGGATCCGCCCCCTCGTCTTGCACGCCATCGTCGGCCTCTCGATCCACAGGACCACTGTCGGGACCTGGCAGTTCGATATCCACATCGCCGGAGGCTGCTGCTGCGCTTTCAGGTGTGGGGGCTGGGTTGACCGGGGAGCCGTTGGGTTCAGAGCGCAGGAAGAAATTGAGATAGTCCTGCATCGCGGCGGTGACTTTGAACGGGCCCACGGGGGCTGCGCCTGCTGAAGGAACAAAGACGGCGAAATTGGGGGCCGTCAGAACCTGACTGCCCGCGCCGTTTGATACTGTGATGGCACCAATGCGATCCGCTGAATTGCGACGGGGGCCCGGGCCCTTCAAAATGATAATGCTTGCGCCATCTGGGTCCGCGCCCTCCGTGGACAGGCCCGCAAGGCCGGCCAGCGCCAGAGCATCGACGCCGACAATTCCTTCAAACGACGTTCCGCGAATGCCGATTGTGGCGGCGGGCGTGCTGACGGATGCATTGGTTGGATTTTGTTTGCCGATCCGCCCGCTCATGAACCGAAAAGCGCCTTTAGCGACCTGCGCACCGACCTGCCCAGCCGACGTTGCAGGATCGTAGACAAACCGGTCGATGGTCATTTGGCAGTTTTGGCCAACCGTGAAGGTCGTTTGGTCCAGAAGCAGAATTTGGAGGGCGCTGTCGTCACGAGTCAGCACCTGATCCTGTAGCTTGATCGAATCCCGTACACGGGCTTTGCGCTCGGCCCCTTGCGTGGTGACGAACACCTCTCCACGAACGGCAGCGCTGGTGCCGATGACGGGAGCGGCTGTGGCGGAACCAATCGGCCCACTGATCACAGCCAGAGTGGCGACCGCCACTGCAACCGCGCGGAGACGCAACGACTTTTGAGGAAGAGGAAAAAACCGGATCAAAACGCAATCCTCTTCGTAAAAATGAGATCAGCAGACCAATTTTGATACTCGAAGTTGGTCACATTCGAACCCTGGTCCGTGTAAGACACCCCGACCTGACCGACGATATCTGCCACAGCCTCGGGCAGTTCTATGTCGGCATGGGCAAACAACGCTCCTAAGGACGCACCCAGAGCCACCCGAGCATCCACACGGTCATCTACCCTTGGATCGGAGAAGGTAGACACAAAATCAGGGCCATCATATTCCGTGCGCGTGTAGCTGGCGCGGGTTGTGAGGTAGAAGCCGCCGCCCAGCATGGAAAGCGTGGAGATTTTCAACCGTCCACGGTCGTAGGCATAGCCTTCATTGCGCGCATCTTTTCGCGCCAAATACCCCGACAGCGTGAGGGTGTGTTTGTCGTCCATGCGCCATTTGATACCGGTGTCCAACTCGTACAGCCCGCCGTCGCGCAGGCTGCCGGGACTGGGCGGACCAATATCGGCATAGTCCTCGTAACGGGCGCGCCCGTTCAAGAACCAATCGACATTGCTGGCCACACTCCACGTGGTGTCAATGCCGCCACCCCATTGTTGGCGGAAGTGGTTGCCGTTGACGTTGGTGGTGCTGGCAAGACCGTAGAGCGTGATGATGCGACCGGTGCCGTAAAGGCGGATGCCAGCCCGCGCGGGGGCGTGCCAATAGTCCGCCTGGTTGACCTGGAAGAAATTGTTGGCAATCCCGCCGATCTCCGCAAACAGGAAGTCACTGCGACCGTTTTCAAGGTCTGCTTCAACACGAAAATTGCCGAAGGCGGTCAGTGCGGCATCGGGGTCCGTGTCCACATTGAAAAAGAACTGGTCGGTGTTCAAACGCGATGGATTGCTGTCGTATCGCACGCCCAGGGACAGTCGTGCCGACATGCGCAGACGCTTGCTGCGTTGCTCCGCCAGCGCCAGATATTTAACACGCTCACCCTCTTGAACCGCGCTGAGGCCCCGGCCTTCCAGAAGCTTCAATTCACGTTTTGCACCCTCAAGTTCGTCCAAGCGGTAAAGCACGACGCCGTAAAACAAGCGCACGGAATCCCAGTTTGGGTAGACCAGCAAAAGACGCTCCAGAGACGCACCGGCTTGCTGCAGGTTTCCCGCGTCAACCTGCTGACGGGCATAGGCGAGATTCAGGTTTGGATCGTCGGGGGCGGCAAGGACTTGCTCATAGGTCACCGTCGGCGCCGTTTGAGACTGGGCAACGGGCGCGGCTAGTGCGATGCCGCAAAGCGCGCTTGCGAGCGCCATCGGCAACGCTTGCTGGCGGCGCATCTTTCGGGCTGTGTCGGGCGCAAAGAACCTGGGCGACATGGCGATCTCCTTCACCTAACCATTTCATGACCCACCGCGTTCCTCATCGTCAAATGCCATGGTAAGGGAATCCCGCTGTTTTGCAGGCTGAAGCCCGTTAGACGTTAGGTTTGTGCGCCCATGCGTTTTTTTCGCAACAAGTTAAGCTCGGTTTGGCTGGGCGGGCTGGGCCTGGTTTTAACGTTTTGGATCGCTCTGACGGGAAGTTCGACGATTCAAAGTGCGCTTGCCCGCATCGATACCCTGATCTTCGACGGTTACCAGCAGGCAAAGCCGCGGCAGTGGGGTGGTTCCCCCGTGGTTGTGCTGGATATCGATGAGGCGTCGCTTGCGGCGCTGGGCCAATGGCCCTGGCCCCGGACGACTTTAGCAAAACTCACACGCCGGCTGGGGGAGCTTGGGGCGGCGGTCACAGTGTTTGACATGGTGTTTGCCGAGCAAGACCGGACCTCGGTTGCCTTGTCGATAGAGCGGCTTCGCACGGCGGGCGTTTCGGTGACGTTGCCTGCAACGCTCGACCGGGACGCGGTGGATCACGATCAGATCTTCGCCAAAGCCATCGCAGAGCACCGCGTGGTCACGGGCATGGTGCTCGCCTCCGGCAGCGCCGTTCCCCCCAAGCCCAAGGCGGGCACGGCTTTATCGGGCAACTTCCCAGAAGCGCAAAAAGGGGCGGTCATGACCGCAGTTCGCAATCTTGATCTGTTTGATGCTGCGGCCTTGGGGGTCGGAGATTTTAGCTTTGAAACACGCCGTCAGGCCGATGCCGTGGTGCGCTATGCGCCGCTGCTGCGCCCGGGCAACGGCCAGTTTTATCCCTCTTTGGCGGTGGAGGCGTTGCGGGTGGCACAGGGCGCCGGCGCATTCGTGTTGAAAATGAGCGATGGCAGCGGCGAGGTGTCCGGCGGGCGTTCCGCCGTGGTGTCGGTGCGTGTCGGAGCGCTCACCATTCCGACCCATGAAGACGGATCGCTGTTGATCTACCACTCGCGGGCGTCCTCCAAACCGGTGTTTTCGGCGGCACGTTTGCTGGCTCAGCAACCATCGAGAGAAGAAGCGGCCAAGCTGCGACGGGCCGTTGAAGGTCGAATCGTCCTGGTGGGCACGTCCGCGGCGGGTTTGCTGGACCTACGGGCGACACCCATTGAACCAGTTGTACCCGGCGTTTCCATCCACGCCGACATTATCGACCAGGTTTTGTCAGGTGCATATCTCACCCGTCCGGACTGGATCTTGGGGCTGGAATGGTTCGTGGCGGTGGTGGGCGTGCTTATCCTGCTGGCGGCCCTGCCGTTTTTGGGTGCGGTGGCAGGCACACTGCTGGTGATGGTCTTGATTGCCGGCTCTGTTGCAGGCTTTTGGTTCCTGTTTGCCCAGCAGGCGCTCGTTGGCAGCCCGCTTCTGGCCAGCGCTTCGCTGAGCTTATCGTTTGTTGGCGCGACGGCGGCCAACCTTTTGATCACCGAACGGCAACGGCACCGGGTGCGCACGGCGTTTGGGCGCTATCTTTCTCCCACCATGGTGGAGCGTCTTGCCAACCAACCGGACGAGCTGACCCTAGGGGGTGAAGAAAAAGAACTCACGCTTCTTTTCTGCGATATTCGCGGTTTTACCAGCCTGTCGGAAGGGCTTCAGCCGACGGAATTGACGGAGCTTCTCAATCGCTTTTTGACGCCCATGACGACGGCTTTGCTGGAGCGGGGTGCGACCATCGATAAATACATGGGCGATGCGATCATGGCCTTTTGGAACGCGCCCCTGCCCCAAGACGACCACCGACAACTGGCCTGTGAAGGCTTGATGGCCATGCGGGAGGCTCTGGTGGCGTTGAATGCGACGCTGCCCAAACCCATCGCCATCGGGATCGGTCTCAATTCCGGCCCGTGTTGCGTGGGCAATCTGGGCTCCAATCAAAGGTTCAGCTATTCGGCGATTGGCGATGCTGTGAACGTCGCCTCACGAGTGGAGGGCCAAACCAAGCAATACGGTCTCGACAATCTGGTGGCCGCCGAAACGCTTTTGGGTGTTGAGGGCTTTATTGCTCTGGAGGTGGACCGTCTTCAGGTGGTGGGACGCGACGAGCCGCTGACGGTCTGGACCTTGCTTGCGCGGACGGACGCGCTCCGCGATTTTGAAGCGGCGTTTCAAGACGTCCAAACTGCGCACCAAGCCATGCTTGATGGATTTCGTCATGGCGATGTGACGGGTGGACAAGAGGCCGTCTCCGCCGCGCGGGAACAGGCATCAAGGCTCGTCGAACGCGGTGCGCCGGTTCCCGACCTCACCGCTCTCTACGATCTTTATCAGGCGCGCCTCGACCACCTTGCTCTGGAAGGGGTGCCAGCGGACTGGGATGGCATTTACCGTGCCACCAGCAAGTGAGTGGCCCTTCGCCGCTGTTTTTGCCACATATGCCGTCTATCACGATGGGAACTACGGGTTTCTTAGGCACGTTAAGTGTGGCGAGGCCGGAGACCTCGGTGGGGTGAAGGCGTGACGGAAAGTGGGGCGGACCATGGGTCGGGATCTTAGAAAAGCGCAAGCCGGGCTTGAAACCATGACAACCGCGACGCTGGGCATTTTGGCCCTGGCCTCCGGTGTTTACACCTATTTGGGTGTGCGGGAGTTGCTCAACGGCTCCCCCACCATCGTGTTCTACGGGGCGGTGGTTTACTCGGTTGCCGTATCGGTCGCTATTTTTGGGTTCTGGTCCTATCTCATGCGCTTCATGCCCCATGTGAGGCCAGGCTATGGCCGGGGCACGCTTTACCTTGCCATGGCGCTGGGGAGCGCGATGATCGTGGCGATGTCGTCATGGTTGAACGCGGCGGCGCTGGCTGGGGGCGCGGCGCTGGAGCAGCATTTGGCCAACACCACAGAGCGCTACCAGCAGGAATTGCAGGTCGCCCACGACAACGCCTTGGCGGCGCGCAGTCTGCAACCGGACATTCAGATCGCAACGCGACGCTTCTCCGAGCTAGCTCAGGAAGAAGCCGCAAGCGGAGCCCTCACCGGCACCGCAGGCAGCGGAACGGTGGTGCAATTGTTGCGGCAAATGTCTCAACAGTTGGACGCGCTCGGCGGTGAGATAGCAGCGTCCAAAGAGCCAACGGATAATCTGTTCAAAGAGGGCGTTCAGCGCCTCGCCACCATGCGAAAGCTCGTCTCACTGCAAGGGCCGGTGGCCACCCGGGCGAATGCGTTTGCCGATGAAGCGGTGGCCCTTTCCGGCACCATTGCCGCCCTCCAGCAAAGCTCCATTGCGCCGGCGGTGAAACGGGCTGCTGAAGATTTAAGCCGCAGTTTTATTGCGCCGGTGGCCGATGGTTCGAACGCTGATTTGGCCAACCGTCAATCCGACGTTGTCTCGCGGGTGGAAACGGCCGTGAAGGCCCAAAGCTCTGCCCTTGCGGGCGCTGCCGATGAGATCATCGCGCGCCCCGCAGCCCAAACTGTGCGCTTTACACCCCTGTCCTCACCGGAAGCCGTGTTGCGCTATGCGGGCGATTTTATGCCGTCCTGGGCCGGGGCGATTTCCATTGATCTGTTACCGGCTGTTTTGATCGTTATTTTGGGCGCTGTGCAAGCCGCCATCCGAAAGGAAGAGGGCGAAGACGGGTCGGCAAACGAAGTGACGGCCAATGATATGATCCGCGCGGTAAGGCTGTACAAAGAGTTAAACCGTATGGGTCCGCTGGAAGATGGCGATCCAATGCCGGTCATGCCGGTGGCTGCCACGCCGCAAACCTCGCCGGAGCCTGCCCATCGGGTCCCCTCTGCTTCGGGGGTTCACCCTGGCCAACCCGCCGTTCAAAATGACCCCAAGGTGACATCTCTTTCGCCCTCTACGCCCGTAAGCCCAGCATCAAGCAGCGGCGGCTGAGGCATTCCCATGGAGGGTCCTTCGCGCGCGCCGCCAAGCCTCGAAGCTGGCTCTACAGGCGATCTGAAATCGACGGGGAAAACAGCTCGTCAGGCACGCTTTGCGCGCCCCTTGAGCGCGTTTTTGGCGACCGTTGCCGATGGTCGGTTCCTCAAGGTTGTTTTTCTGGGGCTGCTCGGGCTCACCGTTTCCATCGTGGTTCAGGACTACCGGGAGCTTGTGGCCAATGCGCCCCGCGGCCTGCCCGGGGACAGGACCGGCACCCCCGCGCCCTTCACCCTGCCTTCGCCGGGGGACCAGACCCGCCCTTACCTGCCCCGCACCATGCCCCTTGGCCCGTCCCGCCGAAAACCAGATTTGCCTGGCTGGCTCGATCCGTTGGACGTGGCAACCATGGCCGGGCCAATGCAATTTGTGATGGGGGCCGACGGACGGGCGTCAGCAGTGGGAACCATTGATCCAGGAGCATTTGATCGCCTCAAAACCTTCGTGAAATCCCAGGGCGAAAAGCTGAGTGAGATCACCCTTCATTCCCCCGGTGGCTCGGTTCGGGATGCGCTGGCGATGGGACGGGCGCTGCGCGAAGCGGGTATCAGCACTGCGGTGGCCGCCCACGGCTATTGTGCGTCGGCCTGTCCCTTGGTGCTGGCGAGCGGTCTTTACCGGCGGGTGGGCCGCGAAGCCTTTGTTGGGGTGCACCAGATTTACGCTCTGCCGAGTGCGGTTGGGACGCTCCAAGTGGGCATGCGGGATGCACAGTTCGTGACCGCCCTTTGCCAGCAATTGTTGGTGGACATGGGAGTTGATCTCAAGGTCTGGCTCAAAGCCGTCGCAACGCCTCCGGACAAGCTTTATGTGTTTACAGACGAGGAGATGAAACGCTTTCGCCTTGCCAATTTCGATGTGCCCCTGACACACCCCAAGCCTCGTCCAACATCCGGCACGTAAAGTTGTCATACCCCAGAAGCACGCCATCGGCGGCAGAACGCGGTGCCCTCAATGATGGCTCCCCTTAGCCAAAAGTCCATAGCCCATACCCCAAAAGGGCGGCATTTCCCTCCGTCTTGAAAGTCTGTATGCTGTCGACGGAATGGGTGCCGGACGGGCTGCCCACCAGTGACTTGCGACTTGGGGCAGTTATGGAAGACTTTGAGGCCATTCCCTTGTTGAGGGGACTGGGTCACGAGCACGCGGAAGCGTTTGCAAAGCGCTGCACATGGCGCACGTATGAACCGTCTGAACTCATCATCGACCATCATGAATCGTCCCAGGATGTCCGCTTTATCCTGAGCGGCCTGACCCGCGTTGTTGTGCGTATGGCGGAAGGGCGCGAAGTCATTTTCAACGATTGCGGAGCCGGGGAATTCTTTGGCGAATTGGCTGCCATTGATGAGGGGGTCCGATCCGCCAATGTCACCGCGGTGACACGGGCGCGCTTGTGCATCATGCCGCAACAGGTGTTTCGCGAAGTGTGTGCGGTGTCGCCTGAAATTTCCTGGCGGGTCATGAACCATCTGGTCGCTCACATCCGGCGCCTGTCGGACCGCTTATCCGAGTTCAGCTTCCTTAAAGCAAAACATCGCCTTTTCGCTGAGCTGTTACGCATGTCGCGCGACAGACCAGGCCATGCAGCCGCTGGTAACGACCCAGAGACCGGCGAACTGCAACGCATCATTTCCCCCATTCCGCCCCAGGCCGATATTGCCGATCGCATTTCCAGCCGACGCGAGATTGTATCGCGGGAAATGAAAGCGCTGGAGCGGGCGGGCATTCTGGAACGCACCAAGGGGGGGATCGTTATCCTCGACCCAACCCGCCTACGCGCCATGGCTTCTGAGGGCTGGCAATAGGGCCATCGCCTACCAGAAGTCTTAGCGGAGCAAGACTCCCGCCGTCATTCTTCGCGAAACGCCCGATTGAAGGAATCGGTGAGCGGCTTGCCCAAATATTCAAAGAACGTCCGGTCCCCCGTCTCAATATAGGTTTCCACCGGCATGCCGGGAAAAATCTGCTCACGGCTGATGGCGTCGGGTAGGTTTTGCGCGATCTCCAATCGGGCTGAATAGTACGCTTCATTGGTTTTGGGGTCAGTCAGGCGGTCAGCAGAGACGTAACGAACCACCGCGGGGACCTCGGGGGTTGTGCGGGTGTTCAGCGCTGAAAAGCGCAGACTGGCGGTCTGACCGACCCGCACGACATCGACATCCAGAGGGTTTAAGCGCGCCTCCACGATCAATTCCCCGCCGGTTGGGAGCAATTCCAACAGGTCTTCACCGGGGCGAACGACGCTGCCGGTGGTGTTCTTGTGAATGCGCACGACGACCCCATCGGACGGCGAACGGATGACGACACGGCGCAGCACGTTTTCAGCGGACCTGATCTGCTCCGTCACATCGGCGATCATGCGGCGGGTTTCGTTCAGTGCGGTGACGGCTTTTTCCGCCCCTTCGGCCGCGAGCCTCGCCTGCCTTTGGCGCGCCTCGATGATGGATGTGCGGGCGCGGCCCAGATTCGCCGTCAATTCGCCAGCCCGGCCTTCCAACTCAGATTTTTGCCGCCGAAGGCGCAACACCTGGGATCGGTTTGTCAATTGCTGATCGAGAAGCCTTTGCTTCATGTCGATTTCTTCCGACAGGACCGCAATTTGGTCGCGTGTCGCCTGCACCTGCGCCTGCAAACCACGGATTTGATCTTCGGCAGCCAAAACCTGCTGGTCGAGAATCCGCGTTTCGGTGCGAAAGCGGGCCTTGCGTTTGTCAAACTCGTTGCGCTGCTCCTGGAGGCTGCCGGCCATGCCCTCAGCGGCGGCGGCGGCAACCAGTTTGGGGTCGAAGGAGAGCGGCTCGCCGTCCCGCTCGGCCTTCAGACGGCTGGCCTGCAATTGCGCCGCGATGAGCGCTTTTTTCAGGCGGTCCCGGTTGGACTTCGCCTGGGTGGGGTCGAGGCGGAGCAGGACCTGCCCTTGGCTGACGCGGTCCCCCTCTTTCACCAACAGACTGTCGACAACTCCACCTTCCAGGTGCTGGATGTTTTGGTTCTGACCGCTGACCGCGATGACCCCGGGGGCAATCGCTGCGCCGGCGAGGGGTGCCATCGTGGCCCAAAGCACGAAACCACCGACAAACAGAGCCAGCACCGCAAGGCCAATCAATGAAGGGCCGACGATGCCGGTCTTCACACCCTTCGACCATTGGAGCGCGTCCTGGCTTCCCGCGTTCCGGTTTGGAGCGGTTGCTGTTTTTTGTCCTGCCTGCGCCATCAAGCGTGCGTGCTCCGCATTGCCGGGTATGGCCTGGGACGCAGGCACGCGTTTTGGTGTGATGCGACCGAGTTCTTGGCTCACTTGCTCTTCTTTGCTCATTTGCCTTGCCCTCCCTTCTTCGCCCCTGCCGATTGCGGATTGCGCATGGCAACGTCGGCCCATGTACCGCTAAAGACTTTGCCGGCGGGTTTTGGCGATGTTTTGACCGCTGGTTTTGCCGCTGAAGTCTCAGACATGCGTTCGGCCCGGGGGGTGTTTTTGTTTTGTGCGACAGGCGGCATCGTGGCGCCGCTTGGTCGACCTGTGGTCTGTTCCCGCACTTTTTGAAGGGCGTCGACAAAATCATCCCGCGTTCCGAAGAAATCGACGGTGCCGGAATGCAGACGCAAGATTTTATCGACCGCTTTGAGGACTTGTTTTCGCTGGGTGATGATAACGGTGGTCACCCTCGCTTTCTTGGCAGCTAACAGCGCACGAAAGAGCGCCATCTCGCCTTCTTCATCGAGATTAGCGTTGGGTTCATCCAGCACCATCAGCCGAGGATTGCCATAAAAGGCACGGGCCAATGCAATGCGCTGCTTTTGGCCACCGGAGAGGCCAAGCCCTCCCGCGCCCACCACGGTGTCATAACCGTTTGGCAGGTTTTGGATCAGCTCGTGTACCTGTGCCTTGCCCGCCGCCTCCAACACCGCCGAATCGTCTGGCTGGCTGGAGAGGCGGGCAATGTTTTCCCGCACCGTGCCGGGAAACAGCTCCACCTCCTGCCCAACGTAGCCGATGTGTCGGCCAAGTTCGGTCATGTCCCAGTCTTCGATATTGTTCCCATCCAAACGCACTGCGCCCGAGTGGGTTTTTTGAGCCCCCGTCAGCAGCCGCGCCAGAGTGGACTTGCCCGAACCCGAAGGCCCCACCACACCCAGCAGTTCGCCCGGTTGCAGACGAAAAGAGACGTGGTTCAACACCGGCGGTTTTGAGATGCCCAGGGGCGACATAATCCGTGCGCTGTCGACAGTGATTTCCCCGTTTGGCGGCGGCAGGGTCGTTTTATCCTGAGTGGGTGTGTGGCGCTCCAAAAGGCTGCTCAGGTTGCGCCAGCTTCTGCGGGTCACGCCGAATTGCTTCCAGACCGCGATGACCTGATCGATGGGTTGGAGTGCTCGCCCGGAAATGATGGAGGCTGCGAAAATCATGCCTGCCGTCATCTGCCCCTCTAAAACAAGCCACGCCCCGACACCGAGGATCGCGATCTGAAGGGCCATGCGCAGCGCCTTCGACAGGCCGGTCATGATGGCGTTTCGCGTATCGACCAAAGCCTGGGACTTTAACGCCTCAGCCGCATGGGCACCCCAGGCTGAAACGCCATTTTCCGTCATGCCCATGGCACGAACCGTGGCGCTGTTGCCTGAAAGGGCTTGAGCGGCGGCCAGCGCCCCGCCCTGGCGTTCCACAAACGCTTCCGTGGGCCGCGCCGTGATCACTTGGTTCAGGACGGCCAAGAACAGCAAAACGACTGCGCCGGCTGTGGTGAGCCAAAACAGAGTTGGGTGGATGAAATAAATGACCGCAACAAAGAGCGGTGCAAACGGCAGATCCAGCAACGCAAACAGACCGCGGGAGGCGATGAAACTGCGCACCGTGGTCAGATCACGCATCACTTGGCTTTGGTTCGGCGAGCCGCCCCCTTCGGAACCTTTAGCGCCCTGCATAGGATTGTTGTTCAACACCGACACACGCAAGGCCGCCGGGCCAAGCCCGGTTTCCAAGGCCGCAGCGGCGCGGGAGGCCATGACTGAGCGCACGGCTTCCAGCAAACCCAGAACCAGCAAAGCAACTGCTGCGATGAGCGATAGGAAAATCAGGGTGTCCATGCTCCGCGACGGTAAGATGCGGTCGTAGATCTGCAACATGTACAGCGGCATGGTCAGCAACAGCAGGTTCAAGACAAGCGAGAATCCGCCCATTGCCAAAAGGACGCGGTTAAAGCGTTTTTTTGCAGCTTTCAGTTCCGTCACGTCTTTGGTCCTTCCCTTGGGCGCTCATCATTGCTGTGCGCTTGCAGCTTTACAGGCTTTCCGCCGACACACCCCTGGCGAACCAAGGCTGAAACCGTTCAATGACCGGATGCGTCGTGCGATCAAAAAACACCGTAAGGTCCACCACCCCATTCAGCCGCACGGATGCTGTATGACAGCAAATCTCCCCGGGCGCGTTGTCATGAGATAGGGGCCGCGCGTTAATAATTCGACTGAACTGCGCAATTAGCGACCGTGTGACACCCGTCGCGGGCCGACTCGCGCATCAGTCGTTAAAACTGGTTTCCACGCCTGGCAAACGGTTCGCCATATCCGTGACTGAAATCTGCCGGATGCGGATGGACCGGACCAGACTTGAACAGACTGGGGCAGACTGGGGCAGACTTGACCACCCTGGGCCGTATTTGGCCGAAAATAAAAAGCCCCAGCCAACTTGCGTCGACCAGGGCTCTCCCAGGCTCCCCATGGTCTGGGAAACAGGTTGCGAAGAAATCGCGCGTTACTTTTTCAAAGCGTCGCGAATCTCTGTCAGCAATTGGATGTCTTCGGGCGGAGCGGCCGGCTCAGCGGGCGCTTCCTCTTCCTTGCGGCGCATGCTGTTTACGCCCTTCACCATCAAAAACACGATGAACGCGATGATGAGGAAATTCACGATGGCGGTGATGAAGCTACCGTAGGCCAGCACAGCACCCTGCTTTTTAGCTTCTTCAAGGCTTGGAGCCGTCACTTCGCTGCCCAGAGCAATGAAGTAGTTGGAAAAATCCAGGCCGCCGAAAATAAAGCCAATAATTGGCATCATAACATCAGCGACAAGAGATGCCGTAATTGCGGCGAATGCGGCACCAATGATGACACCAACCGCCAGGTCCATCACATTGCCTTTGGCAATAAATTCTTTGAATTCGTTGATCACTCCAACGTCCCCTCAGGTTCAAATGTGTTAGCTAGGCCAACAGCGGAACCGTCCACTGTCGGTTCAACCACTTAACGTTAGCACAGCACTTAACGAAAGGTAACTTACAGCGCTTGGTGTCCAAGCTGTCTGACACTCCCTCGTCATTCCTGTCCGCTCTATTGGACAAACTGGCGATGGTATGGTGTCCTGATGGGATGGGAGCGGGCCGTTCTCCAGCTCTACAACCCCATTCATAGCGCACAAGAGGGAGAGTGCGATGCAAGGTTGGGGCATAATCCTTGTCGCCATAGCCTATATTTTGTGTCTGTTTATCGTTGCCAGTTTTGGCGACAGGCGCCGACGCAAGACATCTCAAAACGGTCGGCCGTTCATCTACTCGTTGTCGCTGGCGATCTATTGCACCTCTTGGACCTTTTTTGGCTCGGTGGGCCTGGCCACCACGTCCGGTCTTGACTTCTTGGCGATATATCTCGGCCCGGCCCTGATGATGACGCTGGGCTATCCACTGTTGCGCCACATTATTGCAGTGGCCAAACGGGAGCGCATCACTTCGGTCGCCGACAGTTTGGCCTCCCGATACGGAAAGAGCACCGCCGTTGGGGTGATGGCAACGCTCATCGCCGTCATTGGAACGGTGCCTTACATTGCGCTCCAATTGAAGGCGATCGCCAACTCCTTTGAAACCATGGTGGCGTTGGATCAGCCCAGCCTCCTGGGGCCCGCCGGTATTCCGGTGGACACGTCGTTTTTTGTGGCCTTTGTGCTTGCCGTCTTTGCCATCCTGTTCGGCACCCGCCATGCGGACGCCACCGAGCACCAAAACGGCATGATGTTGGCGGTTGCTGGGGAATCTCTCGTCAAGCTGTTTGCCTTTGTCCTGGCGGGTTTGACGGCGTTGTTCGTCCTCTTTGACGGCCCGTCGGACCTTGTCGGCAAAGCGATGCAGTCCAGCTATGTGCAGTCGAACTTCTTTTTGGGAATAAATCCCGGAACGTTCTTGGTCTTTACGCTGCTCAGCGCTTTCGCATTTGTGCTTTTGCCGCGGCAGTTTCACGTCGGCGTTGTGGAAAACCAGCATCCCCGCGAATTGGAAACCGCGCGCTGGATGTTTCCGCTCTACCTGTTCCTCATCAATTTGTTCGTGCTGCCCGTGGCCTTGGCCGGCATGTTGACGTTTGGGCAAAGCGTAGACGCAGACAATTACGTTTTGGCCCTGCCCATATCGAAGGATTTGTCGGTCGTTTCGGTCATCGTGTTTTTGGGTGGACTGTCAGCGGCGACAGCTATGGTGATTGTGGCCAGCGTGGCGCTGTCCATCATGATTTCAAACAATTTGGTGCTGCCGCTCATCCTAGGGGGCGAACGGGGTTTGGCGCGCCGCTTCTCTGCAACGTCTGGGATCGACGAAGGTGATATGGTGCGCCGGGCAAACCCTAGCCGCGATATGGCGCCGGTTTTGCTCAATATCCGCAGGACCGCCATTTTTGGCGTCCTGACCCTCGCCTATATCTATTTTCAGATTGCGGGAGACTCCGCAGCATTGGCCCAGTTCGGCCTTCTGAGCTTTGCGGCCATTGCGCAGTTTGCACCCGCTTTCTTCATCGGTTTTTTCTGGCGAGCGGGCACGGTGCGGGGCGCGCTGGCGGGCATGAGCATCGGGTTTTTCGCGTGGTCCTATACCCTATTCCTGCCCACACTGTTGGGGCCTGACAGTGCCTTTACCGTCGCTGGGCCCTTGGGTCTGACGTTCCTGAAACCCCACGGTCTTTTATACACGAACTTTGATCCACTGAGCCACGGCGTTTTTGTGAGCCTCCTGCTGAACACCCTCGCCTACGTGGTGGTGTCAAAGGTGTGGCCGCTGAACGCGCCGGAAAAAGGCATCGATCAAATGCAAGCGAACGCATTTTGGTTTTTTGGCGATCAGGAAACCGGAACCCTCGGCCAGCCTGACAAAGAGATAACCGTTGCCGATCTTCGCCACGTGGTTGCCAACTATCTGGGCCATGCACGCTCCAAGCGCGCGTTTGATGCCTACTTCCACGAGCACGGGCTCAAAAACGACACGCGGGCGACGGCGGGCTCGGACCTCATCCGGCACACCGAACAAATCCTTGCAAGTGCCATTGGCGGCGCTTCGGCGCGGTTGGTCATGTCGCTTCTTTTGGAGCGCACAACGACGGTGCCCGAAACGACGATCAAACTGCTTGATGATGCCTCAAGCGCGCTGCGCTACAACCACGAACTGTTGCAGACCGCCCTTGATCAGGTCGAGCAAGGCATCAGCGTCTTCGACCACGAATTCAAGCTGTCGAGTTGGAACCGGCAGTTTCGCCTGCTGTTGGAACTGCCCCACGAAATGGGGCGACCCGGCACGCGGCTGAGCGATGTGGCGGCGGCGATTTCCGAACGGGCATCCTATACCAGCAGCCCCAGCAACAATCTGGTGAAACTGCTGCTCGATACGACCTCACCTACCTACCTGACCGTCGACCGCAGCAACCGGATCATCGAAGTTCAAACGCGCCCCGTTCCCGACGGCGGTGTGGTCATTTCTTGGAACGATATGACGGAACGGGCCACCGCGGCGCGGGCGCTTCAGATTGCCAATGAAAGCCTGGAACGGCGGGTGAAAGAGCGCACAGAAGAGCTAACCAAACTCAACCGCGACCTCGCTCGGGCCCATGAGGCGGCTGAAAGTGCCAATATCGGGAAAACGCGGTTCCTGGCCGCCGTTGGCCACGACATTCTGCAGCCGCTCAACGCGGCACGGCTCTACACGTCCAGCCTGGTGGAGCAGCTTGAAGTGCCGCAAACGGCGGGACTTGCCAAACATATTGATGATTCGCTTGAATCCGTGGAAGAAATCCTCGGCTCGGTGCTCACAATTTCACGCTTGGACGCGGGGGCACTCACGCCCAACGTGACCGAATTCAGCGCCGATCGTTTGCTGAAAAAGCTGGACGTTGAGTTCACGCCAACGGCGATCTCCAAGGGATTGAAGCTCGATGTAAAATACAGCGATTTCACGATCCGGTCGGACTACGCCCTGTTGCGGCGGCTGCTTCAAAACCTCGTTTCCAACGCCATCAAATATACCAGCAAAGGCAGCGTGACGTTGAATGCGACCGTTGAGGGCAACCATATGGTGTTTCTGGTGGCCGATACCGGCCACGGCATCGCGGAAGCCGATGGGGATGCGATCTTCCAGGAATTTCACCGCTTGGAAGCCGGCAAAGATGCGGCCAGCGGCCTTGGTCTAGGGCTTTCGATCGTCAAGCGGGTGGCGGACACCCTGGGCCATTCCATCCAGTTCACATCAAGGCCAGGCGTTGGCTCATCCTTTTGCGTCAAGGTGCCACTGGGTGTTCAAAAGGCGCAGGACGACATGACCAGCGATGCCAGCAACCATAGCAAGCCCAAGCCGGTCGCCGCCGCCCGTGTGCTATGTATCGACAACGAACCACGGATCCTCGACGGAATGCGGGTGCTGTTGGAGGGCTGGCAGTGTGAGGTGTTTACCTTTTCCAGTTCCGAAGGCTTGGCGGCGGCGCTTCCAAAGATCAAACCGGACATTATTTTGGCGGACTATCACCTGGACCACGAAACCGGCATCGACGTCATTGCATTGGTGCGGGCAAATTTGGGGGCGGAACTTCCAGCCGTGTTGATTACCGCCGACAGAAGTGCGGCGGTGCGGGAGGCGGCGAAAGCCGTCGATGTAACAATGCTTAACAAGCCACTGAAACCCGCCGCTCTGCGCGCGCTAGTGCGTCAGGCGGTCCGCAGGACGCCGTCGGCGGATACCGTGGCCGCTGAATAAACTGCGAGGCGCTTTTGCAACGGCCTCGCCGTTCCGCGCAAGGGGGCGTGTATCACAACCCGACTGGCCTATACTTTGAATGACACTTCGAATGAAACTTCCAATGCCACCGGGGTGCGATCCGGTTCAAGGATCGATGCCCAGGACCAATGAGATGGTTTTGGCTGCGGCCGCAACGGGCCTTTCACGCCTTAACGCCTAAAACGTACCTTGGGAGGCGATGGCGTCCGCGCCCAGTTTACCCAGCGCAATCACCGCCTGCGTGCGGCTGTCGACGTTTAGTTTTTGCAACACCGCCGACACATGGGCCTTCACCGTGGCCTCCGACACCGACAATTCGTAGGCGATTTGCTTGTTCAGCAAACCCTGCGCAATCATCGACAGAACCCGAGTCTGTTGTGGCGTGAGCGTTTCCAAACGCGAAATCAGGTCGGCGACCTCCGGGTCGGCTTCTGCGCCGATTTCCATGTCATCGGGACGCCAGACATCCCCTTGGAGCACGCTTGAAATGGCATCGCGGATGGTATCGATGCTGGCGGATTTGGGAACGAACCCCGATGCGCCAAGTTCGATGGCGCGGCGCACGGTGGCGGGGTCGTCATTGGCCGACACAATCACCACCGGGATCGTGGGATATTCGGCGCGCAGGGCGAGCAGACCTGAGAAGCCCGAAACACCGGGCATGGAAAGATCAAGCAAGATCAGATCAAGATCACTGTCGGTGCGCAGGAGGCTCTGGAGCTCGCCAAAGTTTCCCGCTTCTAGGATTGCCACGGGCCCGATACCCTGGGGGCCGACATCAAGACTGCCGGACAGGGCCTGACGCATGGCGCCGCGAAAAAGGGGGTGGTCATCAACGATGACAAGGTTTGCCACTGCGTTGTCTGGGACGAGGGTCATTTCAGCAGTTGCAGGCATGGTCAACGCGCTCTTTGCTGGTGCGGATGGGGAGAAAGTTTAGGCTTTGGCGCAAAGTTTCTGCCTCACAACGGTTAAAGTCCATTGCCCATTGGGCTAAGGCTGTGGCCGCTCTGAGGATTGCGTTTTGTGCATCGCTTGCGCGACAACACTTCGGCGACTCTGCCTGGCTGACGAGGTTGAAAGTTTTTTTAATGACACTTGGGCGGATTCATCTGAAACGCATCTCTTACTGGAAGCGGGTTGCCTGGGTGACGGCTTTGTTTTCGGCAGCGCTGATGGGTCTTCTGCTCCTCTTGGTTGCGCTCGCCCAGCCGGGCGTGGATGGCCAGTTCCGACCAACGTTTGGACCGTTTGTTTACGCGCTGTTTCCCCTTGCGGTTGTCACCGGGCTGTCGATTTTTGTGCGCGTTCAAACGCGGCTCAACACCCGTCGCGGCCTTTAAGCGTGCGCTGAGAGCCACTCACGGTCATGCTACCCATTCGCTCTCACATCCGCTCTTTGAATGCGCAGCGCATGGTCGTCACGCTTTGGAGCTTTGCCTTTGGGCTCATCGGTGTAATTTTCGTATTCCTGCTGCTGGCGCGCCTTGGCCTTCCCGGCGCCCTCACCAAAGTCTTGCTGGTTGCGGGTCTTGGGGCGGTTGTCCTGTTGGCGGCATGGTTAAGCAAAACCATGGTGAGCGTGGAATTTTTCTATGCGGGGCGAAACTCTCCCAACGTTCTGATTGGGATTGGCGGCTGCCTTGGCGGGTTTTCCGGCGTTCTTTTGATGCTCGTCTTGCTGTCGCCCACCGGCATACGTCCGCTTTTTATCGGGGCCATACTGTCAGGACTTGCCCTTCAAACGCTGTTATTCTCCAGCGGGTTCCATCGTTCAGGGGTTTCGACCCTGCCGGGTTTCCTCGCATGGCGATTTGAAAGCCGCCTGACCGGTGCCGTCGCCCTGATCATTGTGCTTTTGGTGGCCACGCTTTTGCTGCTGGCGGAACTTAAAGTTGGCATCACCCTGCTTGCGGCCCTCCTTTCCATTGATCCTCAAACGGCGATGACGTTGTTTCTTGGTCTAACGGCCATCAGCATTGTGCTTGGTGGATGGCGCTCGCTGCTGATTATCACGGCGCTTTTGGCCCTGTTCGTCCTGATCAGCTTCCTCATGCCAGCCGTTGCAGCCGGCTTTTTCTCCGGCTGGCTTGGGTCCATTGGCACGGCAACACGGGCAAGCGATGCGACGTCAGCGCTCGACCTTCGGTCGCTCTTTGTTGTGGCGGCGGAGGGTCGAACAGGCTTTGCGACCTTGGCCGGTTTTTGGGCCAACCTGGCGTTTGCTGGTCTTTTGGCGGCCGCCATGAGTGTGATGCCCATGGGGCTTTCGCGCCTTTCACTGGCCGAAGATGAGCGGGGGGCTGCGGAGAGCAACACCCGATCCGCTCTTGGCCTTTTCTTGGGGGTGAGCGCCTTGCCGCTGTCTTTGTTCCTGCTCGATCCAAGGGCGGGAAACGAAACATTGGCTGTCGCCTTTCAAGCCACGCCAGTCCTTCCCGTTCTGCCGGCGGTTGCTGTTCTCGCCGCCGCATTCAGTGCTTTTACCGTGGGCGTGTTTACCAGTTGCGCGGCACTGGCCCGAACCATCCGCCGAACACGCAATCTTGATCCTGGAGAACGGTCGATGTTTGCAACGCGGATGTCTGCGGTGGCGGTGTGTTCAGCGTTGATCGGCTTTAGCGATGTGGTGCTTGCAGACACGACCGCGCTTCTGCCCCTGGTTCTGATCGCCGCGAGCGTTTTGGTGTCGGGGTCTTTTTCGGTGGTGTTTGCCGCCTGCTGGCTCTCACACATCCCCTATTGGGCCTCGACAGCGGCGCTGATTTTGGGGCCAGTTTGTGCGGTGGGTGCGGTGGCACTTCGGCATCAAAACGTCGATGCGTACGCCACGTTGCAAGCATTCGGTCCGTCGGATTTCATTGTGAGCAGCGGCATTGGCCTTGCCGCCGCCAGCAGCGTTCTTGCCTTGGGCTATCTCATCGCCCGTCGAAGAAAAACCGATGCCCTACCCGCGCCTGTCAGAACGTTGCGTGCCTCGGCATTTGAGAACTAATTGTCCGTTGGCGCGTCGCGCGTCCATTCTTTGACGGTGCTTGCAAAGCGGCGCACAACTTTTTCGGCAGCGGTGAGCATGTTTTCCATGTCATCGCGCGTTTTCTTCGACAAAAAGCCTTCGCTTTCAACGGGCGCTTGGGTGGAGGGCTTGGGTTGTGTTTCCAGCGTTGCAATGCGTGCCTCTAACGCCTCTATGCGCGCCCCCATGGCCTCCATATCCGCAAGCCAAGCCGCCCGTTCATCCGCTGCCAATTGGCAGCGCAGCGCACCGGCACGCTGTTGGCAAAACGTGACCGTGCCGGTTTTGCGGTTGATGCGCACGACACCGTTTTGCGTGGTCACGAGGGCAAATTTTTCAGGATCGAACGTCTCCACTTTTTTCTGAGCCGGTACTTTCGGTGCAGGTTCGCTGGCATCGGCTTGGGGCACGGTGAGGGTAAGCGTTGCGCTGAGCACAACGCCCATCATAGCAGCAGGTAAGGAGCGATTGGTTTGCATGGGGTTCACCTTGCCGATGGAGCCTGCCTTTGACGTGTCATTCTTGAGGCGCTGAGTCGTCACTTTGACGATTTGAGGGACGGTTCATCCCGTATCAAACTGCGCTCTTCCAAAGGACACCGCACTATGGCAGGCAAAATGGCGAAGGCAAGGCGCGCTGCACAGGGCTGCCAGCGGCACCGTGTCAGCCAGGCAGGAAGACGACATGCAAGTTTATAAAATCATGGCCCGGACCGATTGGGACATGGCACAAAAAAGCGGCTTCTATGCCGGCGCGCCCATCGATATTGCGGACGGCTTCATCCATTTTTCCACCGCTGAACAGGCGCAGGAAACCGCTGAAAAGCACTTTTTTGGGCAGACCGATTTGATGCTCGTGGCGGTTGATGCCAGCCATTACGGTGCCGACATGAAATGGGAAGCATCCCGCGGCGGCGCGCTTTTTCCCCACCTCTATGGCGCGTTCGACATGGCCTCTGTGACATGGGCGCGGGCCATGATTACAGGTGATGACGGCGTGCCCATGCTCCCTGCGCTCCATGATAATAAGACCAGCAAGTCGACCGCAGAAACGCGTGGGAGCGCGTGACACCTATGTTGTTTAAACTCGCCCAGCCGCTGCTCTTTGGCCTTGATGCGGAGCGTGCCCACACACTCACACTGGCCGGGCTCAAAACGGGCCTTGCGCCCCGTTTTGCTCCGGCTCAAGACACTCGCTTGGCGGTTGCTCTTGCCGGTCTCAGCTTTCCCAACCCGCTTGGCATGGCAGCCGGCTTCGATAAAGACGGAGAAGTGCCGCTGGCGCTGATCAATATGGGGTTTGGCCACGCTGAACTTGGCACCGTGACACCGCGTCCACAGCCGGGCAATCCGCGCCCCCGGGTGTTTCGCCTGCCGAAAAATCGTGGGGTCATCAACCGTTACGGCTTCAACTCCCAAGGCCATGCAGCCGTCGTCGCCCGTCTACAAAGGGAGGTCCAACCCCATCGATCCGGCCCACAGGCCCGCGGACTTGTCGGCGTGAACCTGGGGGCAAACAAGGACAGCGAGGATTTTGCAGCCGACTACGTTTTGGGTCTCAAAGCGTTTGAAGGCCTTGCCGACTACTTCACAATCAACGTCTCTTCGCCGAATACGCCGGGACTGCGGGCTTTGCAGGGCAAAGAACCTTTGCTTGATCTGCTTAAACGGGTGAACGATGCGCGCCCTCAGCCTGTCGGCTCGAACCTGCGCCCTCCGGTGTTTTTGAAAATCGCGCCGGACTTGAGCGATGAAGACATGGACACGATTGCCGCGGCCTTGGGGGCGTCTGAAACCGATGGGCTGATCGTTTCCAACACCACCCTCTCCCGGAGCGGAACACAGGGCTCTGCCCATGCAAACCAAGCGGGCGGCCTGTCCGGCGCGCCGCTGTTTGAACGCTCCACCATCGTGCTTGCCCGCATGCGACAACGCTTGCCGGACACCTTCCCGCTGATCGGCGTGGGCGGTGTGGCGAGTGCCGAACAAGCGATGGCAAAGATCGAGGCCGGTGCATCCCTCGTCCAGGTGTACACGGGCCTGATCTACGAAGGTCCCGGCCTGGTGGGGTCGATTTTGCGCGGCATGGGCCAGGCTTTAGACCGCACGGGCGTTGCGCAGATTACCGATCTGGTGGGCACGCAGCGGGACGCGTGGGCGTCCAAAGCACTTACGCCGTAAACGCAGCCCGCGCTTTAGCCGGCACGCGGGCATAAAGCGAGATGCCCCGTGCGCCGAGGAACACCTCCAGCGCCAGCCATAGGCCGTGATTGCCCAGGCTTGGGGTGGCCAGCCACCAGACCGCCAGATAGGCCACCAACGAAACAAGCATCATGTTGCGCATTTCCACCGACCAGGTGGCCCCGATGAAGACCCCATCCATCTGGAACGCCAAAACGCCGATCACCGCCGTTAGAGCCGCCCATATGAGATAGATGCGCGCTTCGGCTCGGACCGCTTCATTGGTCGTCAAGAGGTCGATCAAAAACGGACCGGCAAGGTAAAACAGCGCCGTGGCGATACCAGCCAATACGAACCCCCACAGGATGGTGAGGGCCACGGCGCGGTCAAAGGCTGGACGGTAATTTGCGCCAATGGCCCGGCCTACCAATTGTTCGGCGGCTGTTGCCAGGCCGTCGAGAAAATAGCCGGAAATCAGAAAAAACTGCATCAAGACGGCGTTAGCCGCGAGGGTCGTCTCCCCAAAACGTGCGCCTTGGGCGGTAAAAAAGGCGAAGGCGAACATCAAAATGAAAGAGCGGATCATGATGTCGCGGTTGACCACCATCAAGCGCAGAACCCGATTGACCGCAAAGATCGCCACCCAATTTGGCCGCTTTGCACCCCGCGTGATCCAGACAAAAAGGCAAAGGCCCAAAAGCGCAACAACGGCTTGGGCAATGACCGTAGCCCAGGCAACGCCTTCAATGCCGTAGCCAAAATGCAAGCCCAACAGAACAGAAAGACCAATGTTGAGCGCGTTCAAGACCGATTGCACAGCAAGGCCGGTTCCGGCACGCCCCAACCCCAGCAACCAGCCCAACACCGCATAGTTCATGAGGCTCAGGGGCGCGCTCAACATGCGAATTTCGACATAGGCACGGGTGGCCTTTGCGACCTCCCCGTCCGCGCCCATCAAAGGCAAACCCACCGCAAGAAACGGCTGTGCTAAAGCCACGAGCGCGAGACCGCACACAATGGCGATGGTCAATGAAAGCAGGAAGATCGCCTGTTGCTCGTCCTTATCGTCGGCCCCGACCGCTTGGGCCACAAAACCGGCGGTGGATGAGCGCAGGAAATTGAACGTGCCATCGAGCAAATCAAACAGGATGGCACCGATGGCGAGACCCCCGAGCAGAGCCGCGCTGCCCAATTGTCCAATGACGGCGGTATCCGCCAGACCCAACAGCGGCGTCGATAAAAACGCTAAGGTCATGGGGGCCGCAATACCGGCAACACGCCTGTGGGTGACTTGAAACGGTCGGACCGGCCTTGGTTCTGAATGCGGCGATTGAGTTTGCTCAGGGCTCTCGCGGATCATCATGTCAGCGCAAACTCACAAGGCTGCTTCGATGCAAAGGGACGCCGTTGGTTTGAGAACCTTGCGCTTGAGCGGCTATCCTCACCCTATTTGTTGCCCGTTCGGTAGCTCAAAAGCCGCAGGATGAAAAAGGCTGGGACGACAATCGCAGCCCCCAGAAGCAGGTAATCGAGCGCGCCATAAATCGCTTCAAACCCGAGGTTCCACAGATCGCCAAAGAAGGAGACGATGCCTTCATAGATGTCCTGGGGACGCCAACCGATGGCCCGCATGATGATGCCCACCACGACGGAAATAACCGCAAGCTTGATCGCGATGCGAAGCGGTGAATCCCCCAAAAAGCGCGTTACTGCATTGGACATAGTGGTCCTTTCATCACGGTCATCGCTGCGTTGCCCGCACACGAGAACTTTCATCAAAGAGGGCGGAAGGCGAAAAGGCGAAGGGTTTGTCTCCTCCTCATAAAGCGGGCTGATGTGGCGATCAATGAAGGAGACTGTTTTGGCTGTCTGGCTTAGCTGTCTGAGGCGCCTAAACGGTCACCAAAAATGCAAGGCCCAGAAGCACAACAACGATGGTTGTAATGACCATGCGGATCTGGACAAACCAATTGCGAAACGTCCCCGCTTGGCCCGCAAACGAATCCCAGGCCCCCTGCGCCGCGAACCCAACGGCCAACACGGCCAGCCCGGTTGCGTCTGGAAGGAACAGGGCGAACCAGCCCAGCAGGGAGGGAACAACAGATGCAATATGGATGCGACTCGCGGCTTGGCGGTCTGTCGCTTCCAAGGCAAGGCCCCAGCGGATACCACCGAGGAACGACAGGATAACAGCGCCGTAGGTTTTCAAACCGTCCAAAGCCAAGGAGTGGAGTGGGTGGCTGGCGTTTACGAGCACCAAAAACAGGGTTAGGGCCAAGAAAGGCAACACGCCGCCGAGGGACAGCGCCCACACGGTTTTTCGACGATGGGCCGCCGCCGCCACAAGAGCCGGTTGATCGATCAACGGCACGTTTTTTGTGCGAGAGGAGGTCGAGGGGGTTGGGTTTGTCCGGGCAGAAGCGGCTCCCGGTTTAGAAGACGTGTTAGACGACTTGCTAGAAGATTGGGCCATCGGACACCTTCTTATTCAACCAACGCTTCCCACAGCTTTCGCATTGGCCCCGCCCGACTGCCGGCGACTGGGTGGCTCTGGAAAGCGCAGCTTGATCAGTCCTTTTGGAAAATCACGTTGGCGAGCCATCCTGTTCCGATGGCCACCAACACGGCGATGATCCCATAAAGGAACCCGTTTTGGTGTGCCATGGAATAGGTAAACTGCTCAAAGCCAATTTTGCGCACCTGAAGTGTGACACTTTTGGCATTGATGACTTTTCCATCGGCAAACAAAAAAGCCCGGGCGCGGTGCATGCCGATGGGCACGTTGGCCGGCACTGGAACGCGGGCGCGAAACAGCGTGCTGCTGATGAAATCCACGCCTCCGATTTTCTCAACATAGAGATCGTTGGTGGTTTTGATGCGTTTTAGGGATTCGCTGAATATGGCGACGTCGGGGGACGTCTCGTTTTCCACCAAGGGTTTCATCGAAATGTTGTTGAGCCCGATTTGCAGGACTTTGGCTTCGTCTTCCGTGGCGATCAGGTTCAGCGCGCGTGTGGTGGCGACAGAATAGGACGAAGGCACGTTTTCAAACCGCATGGATTTGCCGTTGGCCCAGATGCCAAACTGATGCTCCTTGCGGCGCACGACCACGGGCTCCAACGGCCCCAGCAGGACCACCGCAACGTCATAGGCGCCTTTTGCCAGCCGTTCGGGGTCTGCTCCTTCGATTGTGCCAAAGACGACAAGTTCGGTTCCATCGAAGTTCGACGAAATCGCCACAGTATCACTGGAGAGGCCGATTTGGATTTCCTGCGCCATCGCGGGGCGCGATAGCAACGCGAGCAGTCCAAACAGAATGACAAAAAGGCTGGCGTTTTTTGCGGTCATCAATGGGCTCCCGTGAAGCCTAAGGAGAACAATTCGTCAGGGCGATTGACCAGGTCCCAGCCAAGACGCAGGCAGACCGCCAAAACGATCAGACCGAGCAGAGCGCGCAGCTGTTCGCCGCGCAGTTTCTGGCCTGCCTGGGCCCCGAATTGTGCCCCGATCACCCCCCCCACCATCAAGATCAGCGCAAGGACAATATCAACCGTTTGGTTCGCCGTGGACTGGGCGATGGTGGTGAACATCGTGACAAACATGATCTGAAACAATGAGGTGCCGATGACGACATTGGTGGGCACGCGCAGCAAATAGATCATCGCGGGGACCATGATAAAGCCGCCGCCGACACCCATGATGGACGCCAGCAGACCCACAAGCACGCCAAGCGCGAGCACCGGCAAAACGCTGATATAGAGCTTTGATTTATGGAAGCGCACCTTAAACGGCAGGCTGGTGATCCAACCGCGCTGCGCTTTGCGAATGACCGGTGCCGAGGGCGCATTGCGCGCTTTGCGCATGGCGTTCAGGCTTTCGACGATCATCAGCGAACCGATTGTGCCCAGGAACACGACGTAGAGAATAGAGATGATGAGATCGAGCTGCCCCGCTTCGCGCAGGGAGGAGAAGATCGCAACACCCAGAGCTGAGCCCGCTATGCCGCCAATCAGCAACATGATGCCCAATTTGATGTCGACCGTACCGCGCTTGAAATGGGCCAGCGCCCCAGAAAAGGAGGAGGCGACGATCTGGTTCGCTTCCGTAGCAACGGCCACGGCGGGGGGAATTTGGTAGAAAATCAACAGCGGCGTCATGAGAAAACCGCCGCCGACGCCAAACATGCCGGACAGAAAACCCACTCCAAGCCCCATGCCGAAAAGCACGAAGACATTCACCGACATCTCGGCGATGGGAAGGTAAAGGTTCAAGGGCCCGGACCTGGCTTTGTCGGTCAAACACTAAGGGTGAGACGAGACGACATACGCGCGGCACGCGGCGTTTGTCTGCGCCTTAAAGTCTCATGCGCCGCGAACGTACCTCTGTCAAATGGCCAACCCTCCAGCGAGCCTGCCAAGGGGGTCTGGCCTCAAATGCCACGTAAACTGGTCTTATATCTGCCGCTACAGACACAAAGAAACACGGTCCAAAACCCAGCGTCTTTGGCAATCTTTACGTCGTACCAAGGGCCTGCATGAGGGTGCGGTCAACCTTGCCGGTGATCGCCAAGCCGGCACTGCGCTGGAATTCCATGATGGCGCGGGTGGTTTTTGGCCCGATCAGACCGTCAGGCGTTCCAACGTTAAAGCCGCGGCGGTTCAAAAGCGCTTGTGCCTGCTTTACTAACGCCTTGCCGGATGCGGCAGCACCTGTCGTTCCGCCATTGCCGCGCCATTCCTTGGGCACTGCAACGCGGTTTGTGGCTTCGTTTAGTTTTTCAGGGCGCCAGTTTTGGACGATTTTCCGCGCGGCTTCCAAATCCTTGGGGTCCATGGCATTGGCGACTTCATCACGCTTTTTGCCAGCGTCAGTATCCCCGGTTTTCGCCGCCAGCGCGAACCACTTGTAAGACTGCGCGAGATCCTGGGGGACGCCCATGCCGCGGCCATAGAGAATGCCGAGGTTGAACTGGCTATCCTTGATGCCCAGACCCGCCGCTTTCTGGAACCAATCCACTGCCGTGTTGATGTCCGGCTGAATGGAAGGCGGATTGCCCATAGCGCGGATGACGGCGAGGTTGTGCATGGCGCGGGCATTGCCCTGGGCGGCTGCCTGATCATACCACTGCGCGGCCTTGGCGACATCCCGTTCGACCCCAATGCCCTTTTCATAGAGAGAACCGAGGGAATATTGCGCCGGGGCAAACCCGGTCTTGGCGGCCCGTTCGAACCAAACGGCGGCCTGCTTCATATTGCGGGTGACGCCGCTGCCTTCTGAATAGCGCATGCCCAACTGAAACAACGCCTTTTGATCACCAGCGCCGGCGGCTGCAACCAGAGCTGCGGGTCCGGCGGTTGCAGGCACATCGTACACCGCCGTGGTTTGCACGGAGCGTGTCGCGGATTGCGTGTCGGTTGGTGCGGCCGCAGCGTCGTCTGGCGCGTTGGTTGTGGCCGGCGATTGGTAGGCCACATCGTTGGAACTGCCAGCAGATGGCGCTGTGTTAGCGGGCTTCTCATCGCTCGCCGTTTGGGTATTTGTGGCGGCGGAATTTGGCTCTGAAGGCGCGGGGGCCGGCGCAGGGGTTGGCGCGTTCTGATCGACGACAGCACTGGCCTGATCAGCCTTTGGCGCGCCTTCCATAACGCGATCATCGCCGTCCACCGTGCGCACTGCGCGGGCCCCGTCCAACGGTTCGCTGCCATCGGCGGCCGTA
>JBCBCT010000008.1:35551-36883 GCA_038530365.1 Pseudomonadota bacterium
TCCATAACGCGATCATCGCCGTCCACCGTGCGCACTGCGCGGGCCCCGTCCAACGGTTCGCTGCCATCGGCGGCCGTTTCGCTACCGGTGCTATTTGTGGCCGGGGCGGATTGTTCAACCACGCGGTCCGCGGGCGCGTCGGGCGCGGTCAGCATGCTCCAGCCATTCCACACCAAGGCGGTCAACAGGACGGCGGCGGCCGCCATGATCAACGGACGGCGCGATTCGCCCGACTTGGCCTTTGCCAACAAGCCTTCAATACGGGATTTAAGGTCACTGCCGCCTTTAGCGTCGCTTTTCTTAGCCTTCTTATCTTTTGCGTCGCCCGCACCCTCATCGCGGGCGTAGGCGGCGGCTTTACGGGCTGCGGCGGTGAAATCGGTTTCCACGCCATCCCCACCGGGGACGCGAACCGGCGCTTCGGGCGAAGCAACGGGTTGGGCAACCGATGGAGAATTTGGCGCTTGATTGAGGCTCTGGGCGGCCTGTTTCAAATAGTCGTCGATTTGTGGTGCGGGGGATCCCGGCTCGAGTGGTGCGTTGTTTTCCGGAATACCTTCGGGAACCATGACGTGGGGAGCTGTTTGGCCCGCTTGCATGGCGTTTTGCATCTGGATGGGATCAACAGGCGCGGTTGGCGGGGCAACAAAACCCGATGCCAGAGCGGCCTGATGGATCACGCCCAATTGCTCATTGGAGCCGGCGGCATCGTTCAAACCGTCTGCGGCGAACATGGCCTCATCGACAGCGGGAGGCTGCATCGGTTCTTGCATCGGCTGCTGCGTGGGAAACGGCGCCATTGGCGCAGCAGCTGTATTGGCAAGGTTTGGCGCGCCATGGGGCATGATTGGTGCAGCTGCAACAGGACCAGCCAATGGGCGACTGTCCAAGAGCGACGACACGCGGGCTTCTACGGCTTCGGACGCAAGTGTCGGCGTGCTCTCCACTGCGCCCTCAAGGGCCGTCAAACGGTCCAGCACAGCGTGAAGCGTTGAGGTGACTTCCGTCGAGGGTGCCGCGGCGGACTGCGCTTTGGATGCGGTGTGCTGCAACGCTTTTAGATCTTCGGACAAGGCCGCCAAAATTTCGCCCTGTTCGGGCGCGGTGCCCATCAGGGAGACAGCCTGTTGTGCAGCCTGCTGGGCTGCGTGTTCGGCGGCTTGTTGGGCAAGTTCCACTGGCATTTGGCTCAATTGGCCGGGGATTTGACCCAATTGCGTTTCGATCGCACCGAGCCTGGATTCAACAGGTGCAAAATCGATGGGCGCATGGGGCTCCTGTTTGTTCAACTGTCGCAGGATTTGGCCGATCTGGGCTTCCAAATTCGACATC
>JBCBCT010000008.1:36982-45181 GCA_038530365.1 Pseudomonadota bacterium
GTCATATCGAGCTTGGGAGATTTGCGGCTCATGTTGGACACCGCAACCAACGCACGGGCGATCTCATCCAACCGATTTTCCAGACCAGAAATATCAGTGGCAGGCGCTGCCGCAACGGCAGGGCGATCCGCCATGTCTTCAAGCTTCATGGCAAGATCAGCCATGCGGTCTTCCAGACGGCTGATGGCCAAAGTCTGGGGCATGTCTTCAACGCTGGTGCGCAGCTCTTCCATGCGGTGACCGAGGCTTTCAACCTTCGGGGACACCGTGGCTGCCGCATGGTCTGCCAGAGTGTCGAGGCCGCGGGACAACGCATCCAAACGCTGTTGAATGTCCTGGTCGCGCTCCTCGGCACGCTGCTGGGCATGCGCTTCACGCTGTAGGAGCGTACTGGCGTCCTCACCGCGGGCGTTCTTAAGATCGTCTAATAGCGTTTGGCGCAGTGCATTCAGCTCAGCGGTGAGCGTATCCAAGCGCGGACCAGTCTCATCTGGAGCCTGATCCTGGTCAGATTGCAATTCCGACAAAGCGGCGGCGATCCGGTCAATGTCGGACTGGTCGACCTTGGCAACCGGATTCGCAGGCACCGGCGTAGGTTTTGCAATTTCCTGTTTGACCGTTCCCAGATCTTTTCGCAGCTCCTGCAACTGCCGGGCAATGGCTGTCAACGCGGCGTTTCCATCGGTCTGTGTCTTTTCCATGCGCGATTGGAGTTCCGTGGCGCGTTTTTGCGCTTCTGCGGCGGCAGCAGCTGCATCACGCGCAGCTTTCTCATTGGCTTCAGCCCGTGCCTGTTCCGCCGATTGGGCATTCAGTTCAGCCTGCCGGCGGGCAACATCGGATGCACCCGAGGATGACGGGATGTTGCCGGAGAGTTTCGCCAATTGCTGTTGAAGTTGCCCAAGCTGAGCGGCGGCATCAGCCGCAGGCGCTCCAAAAGCTGGGGTGCCTGCACCGAAAGTGGAGGGGGCGCCTAAACGTTGCTCAATGGAATCAATGGCGCGCTTAATATTGGCCAGCCGATCGGTCTGATCTGTCGGAGCGCCGGCGTGGGACGTGTAGGGGCCGTATCCATAGTGTCCAGGAAATGCTTGGCGCATAGGAGGATGGTCTCCGCTTAACGGCCCTGAAGGCGATGCTGATCGCCCGTCCGAATGACTAAAACAACACTGCACGCCACCGCTCGCGCGATGCCTCAAGAAAGCCCAGAAGGCTGCCCTAAAGATTTCGCGCGCAGGTGGTCCACCCGGCGACCATTAACAATCATGGTAAATAGGCCGTTAATCCCCAGCCGAATATGCGCATCAGCTGTGGGAGGGTGCGCGCTGTGTGAGAAGTTGCACAGCCAAACACGCGAATGTGTATGCAACACGCCCCGGCTGGGCGAGCCTATGATTTGACTTCTCTCCCGGTTCCAACACACTACGTCATCGCGGGGGCGCGCTGAGGGAGATCGGTATTTCAAACGTGAGAAGCAGGTCTCGCGGTCAGCCGAATGCGGATGTTATGGCAAAACAGCCACCACGAGACTTCACAATCAACGAACCACGCACACCCGCTTCAGGGACCCTTGGTTCGCAAGAGTGGCTCTACAAAATCGGCGATCTGGCGCGGGAATTCGACGTCACGCTTCGCACGCTGCGGTTCTATGAAGACCGTGGTCTGGTTACGCCAAAGCGCGAAGGCACCACCCGCTATTATACCGACGAGGATCGTGAGCGGCTGCGTGTGGCCCTGTTTGGCAAGCGTATCGGTCTGTCATTGGGTCAGATTTCACAGGTGCTTGGCCTGTTAGAGACGCCCGATGAGACCAAGGCCGCTTCGTCCGAGATCAAATCGATCTACGAACAGCAACTTGCCGTTTTGAGCCAGCGCATCGAAGATACGCAAAATGCCATGGACGAACTCAAGCGTGCCATCGCCAGCCTCTAAAACCGGCTTCTTTCCTCTTCGCCGTTCTCATCAACTTGCGCCGTTTTGCTGTGCCGTCGGCGGCAGCAGCTGGTATTTTGCAACCATCAAGATGCTTTTGCACGCGGCGTTCGGGCGTAAACACCGTACATCCAGGCCTCAACGTCTAGCGTGAGCCTCGGAGGAGTCCTCAAAAAATCAAAAATTCTTACGTTTGCGTAAACGTAAGAGTTCTGGACTTTTCGGTTCAAGCGTATTAGATTGTCGCCAGGTCAGATGGTTTGGATTGCCCGCGCATGATAAAGCCACGCTTTTTTTGAAGCCTCGTCGCTGAACCGCGCTTTTTTATCGCCGTCATCGAGACACAGGCTTTAGTTTGCGGCCACTCTTTTAAGGGAGCATTTTTCCACAAGGGAGAATGCACGGCCAAAGCGTGATGCTGTTCAACATTGGACAAGCCCGACCGTCCCGGACCACGTTTCACCGCCCGTGTTGGCGCAGGATGCGACAACACAGGCCCGCACCGACAATACCGCAGACTGCGGTTTCGCAATTGATGCCACGACCGTCCAGGGAGGACACCGATGCCTACATATCGCGCTCCAGTTGAAGATTCTCTTTTTGTTTTGAACGATGTGCTGAACCTCCAGCGCTACAACAATCTGCCCGGATTTGGTGATGCCTCACCCGACATGATCGAGGCCATTTTGGGCGAAGCCGGCAAATTGTCGGAAGAAACGCTCCAGCCCATCAACGAAGTGGGAGACCGTGAAGGCTGCGCCTGGATCGAAGGCGAGAACTTCAACAACACGGTGAAAACGCCCACCGGCTTCAAAGAGGCCTATGACATTTATTCAGAAGGCGGCTGGGGTTCCCTGCCCTTCCCGGAAGAGTATGGCGGGCAGAACCTTCCCGCGACTTTGAACGCGGCGGTGTCTGAATACGTTTCCTCCGCAAATATGGCTTTTGGCATGTATCCTGGGCTTACGTCCGGCGCGGTGGCCGCTCTGATTGAGCACGCTACGGAAGAGCAAAAACAAGCCTATGTGCCCAAAATGCTGAGCGGTGAATGGTCCGGCACCATGAACCTGACCGAGCCCCATTGCGGAACGGACCTTGGCATGTTGCGCACCAAGGCGGTGCCGCAAGAGGATGGCTCCTACAAAATCACCGGCCAGAAAATCTGGATCTCCGCCGGCGAACACGACATGTCTTCCAACATCATCCACCTGGTTCTCGCCCGCATCGAAGGCGCGCCGGAGGGCGTGGACGGGATTTCGCTGTTTGTTGCGCCAAAATATCTGTTGGATGCCGACGGCAACCCCGGCGAACGCAACGCCCTGTCCTGTGGTTCGCTGGAACACAAAATGGGCATCAACGGCAACGCCACCTGCGTTATGAACTACGAAGGGGCTACAGCGTATCTGGTGGGCAAGGAAAACCGTGGCCTTAAGGCCATGTTCGTAATGATGAACGAAGCCCGGCTCGGCGTTGGTGTTCAGGGCCTGTCGCAATCAGAAGTGGCCTACCAAAACGCCGCCGACTGGGCGCGGGAGCGTCTCCAGGGGCGTTCGATCTCCGGCACGAAATTCCCGGATTTGAAAGCCGACCCGATCATTGTCCACCCAGACATTCGCCGCGTTTTGATGACGGTCAAGTCCTTCAACGAAGCGGCCCGCGCGATGGTCTATTGGACGGCGCTGCAAGGCGATATTCACCGCCGTTCGCCGGACGAAGACGAACGCCAGGCCGCCGATGACATGATGGGTTTGCTCACCCCCGTGGTCAAAGCGTTCATCACCGACCGTGGTTTCGACAACACCGTCATGGCGCAACAGGTTTTTGGTGGCACCGGCTACACGAAGGACCAGGGCGTTGAGCAATTTGTCCGCGATGCCCGTATCGCCATGGTCTATGAAGGGGCCAACGGCATCCAGGCCCTCGACCTTGTGGGCCGTAAGCTGCCCAGCAAGGGTGGTCGCGCAGTTCAGGCCTATTTCAAAGAGGTTGGCTCGCTGTGCTCGGCCCACAAAGATGATGAAGACCTCAAACCCTTCGTCGAAGCGCTCTCAAAAGGTCTGACCGATCTTCAAGCGGCCACCATGTGGTTGATGCAAAACGCGATGAAAGACCCCGACGAAGCCGGCGGGGCGTCCACAGACTACCTTCAAATGTTTGGCCTCGTCACCTTTGGCCACATGTGGCTGCTGATGGCGAAAGCTGCGCGGGACAAACTGAAGGAAGGGGCGAACGGCAACGCGGCCTTTTACGAGACCAAACTGACCACCGGTCGTTTCTTTGTGAACCGCTTGATGCCGGAAACATCATTGCTGCTGACGCGCATCCAAACGGGCGCTGAAGGCATGATGGCCCTCGACGCCGACGCGTTTTAGGCTTCATTGGATCGGATTTGGGAGGAGACGTTATGATGAACCCCGGTGAGGTTTTACAAGCCGACACCCCGTCCTGGCGGACGGGGGATGTGGCGATGCTCGAAGATATGACGAATCAGTTCCTCGAAAAGGAAGTGGTTCCCCATTACGAGCGGTTTGAAAAACAAGAGATGGTGGACCGCGCAACTTGGGAAAAAGCCGGTGAAGCCGGTCTTTTGTGCGCCTCCATGCCCGAAGCCTATGGTGGCGCAGGCGGTAGTTATGCCCATGAAGCGGTGATCGCCGAGGCTATCGGCCATCAGGGCGTCGACGGCTTTGGCCTGGCGCTCCACAACTCCATTGTTGCCCCTTACATCCTCCATTACGGCTCCGAAGAGCAGAAGGAAAAATGGCTGCCACGGATGGCCACCGGCGAACTCATCGGGGCGATCGCCATGACCGAACCCGGTGCCGGGTCCGATCTCCAAGGCATCAAAACCACAGCCGTGCGGGACGGCAACCATTATAAAATCAACGGCTCCAAGACCTTCATTACCAACGGCCAGCACGCCAATCTGATCGTTCTGGTCGTGAAAACAGACCCGAGCCAAGGCGCGAAGGGCACATCGCTCATTATCGTTGAAACCGATGAGGTTGAAGGTTTTGAACGCGGCCGCAATCTCGACAAGGTCGGGCTGAAAGCGAACGACACGTCGGAGTTGTTTTTCAACGATGTGCGGGTGCCCACGTCAAATCTGTTGGGCGCAGATGAAGGGGCAGGCTTCTACCAACTCATGGAGCAATTGCCGCAAGAGCGTCTGTTGATCGCCAACCAAGCAATCTGCGCCATCGAGCGCGCCTTGGCCCTGACGATTGACTACGTGAAAGAGCGCAAGGCGTTTGGCAATCGCGTGATCGATTTTCAAAACACACAGTTCAAGCTGGCTGAGATGAAAACCGAAGCCACCGTCGCCCGCGTTTTCGTAGACGATTGCGTGCGCCGCCATCTGGAAGGCGGTCTCGATGCCACCACTGCATCCATGGCCAAATACTGGCTCACGGATTTGCAATGCAAAGTGATGGACGAATGCGTCCAACTCCACGGCGGCTACGGCTACATGAACGAATACCCTATCGCCCGCATGTTCCGCGACGCCCGCGTGCAAAGGATCTACGGCGGAACAAATGAAATTATGAAAGTGCTGATTGCTCGGAGTTTGTGAGGGCGTGTGGGGATACGGCGTTAGCCACGTTTATTTGCTGGCATCGAAACCCTTTGGAACGCTCTACGCGGGCGTCACATCAAATCTCGCAAAATGTATTTGGCAACACAAAGCCGGAGAAACAAAAGGCTTCGCATCCAAATATGGCGTGACAGGTCTCGTTTGGTTTGAAACGCATCTGAATATCGTTGTTGCGATCCATCGCGAAAAAATTCTCAAGGGCTACAAGCGCCAATGGAAGATCAACCTGATCGAAGCGTTGAACCCGAACTGGGAAGATTTGAGTGGTCGCATCTACGAAATCGACAACCGCTTCGAGCCGAAGCCGGGATACAAGTACTATGACGCGTATTTTTGATCTCTCCTCTTTCGTCATTGCCGGGCGTGTCCCGGCAATCCATGCCATTGGCTCGCCATGCGCGTCATTGATTGCCCGGACACGCCGGGCAATGACGAACAGTGGGGATCCACATCCATGACCAAACCGCAATTCTCACCTCAGATGGCACCGCCTTCTGCGCGTTGGATGGGGATGGACCTGTTGGGGCATGATCCGGAGCGGATGTGGTCGCGGGTTTCGTTTGCGCCAAATAAGGACATGGTGAATTTCGGCGGTGTGGTGCAAGGCGGCATCCTGGGCGCGATGATGGATGATGCCATGGGCTTCAACACGTTTGTCTCGCTGAAAATGCAATACGCCATGGCGACGATTGATCTGCACACGCAGTTTTTGAACGCTGTTCCACTGGGCCCCATCTGGGTGGAAGCGGAAGTGACAAAAGCCGGAAAGGCCGTCGTATTTGCCGAGGCCAAGCTTTTCATCAATGAAACGGAACTCGCCGCACGGGCCACGTCCAGCCTGAAACTTCGGCCCTTCACGGGTCTGCAATTTGAACCGGAGAAAGCCGATGGCTGACTATACGCTGCACTGTTTTTTGGAATCCGGGAACGCCTATAAAACCGCGCTCATGCTGCAATTGGCGGGCGCGGATTGGCAGCCCCAATGGGTGAACTTTTTTAAAGGTGAACACCGCACCCCCGAATATTTGGCCATCAATGCCATGGGGGAAGTGCCCGCCCTGGTTGACCACACGCAAGGCGATATCGCCATCAGCCAGTCTGGCGTTCAGCTTTGGCATCTGGCGGATCGGTTCGACCAGTTTGCAGCCCGCAATGGCGAAGAGCACCGCGAGGTGTTGCGTTGGATCTTGTTTGATAATCACAAGCTCACCGGCGCCATTTCGGTTTATCGGTTCTTGAACAAATTCGTGGGCAAGGGCGACAGCCCGGAAGCCCAGTTCATGCAGGGGCGGATGATCCAAGCGATCAAGATGCTGAACCGGCATCTAGACGGCCGCGACTGGACCGTTGGCGATCGGCCCACCATCGCCGATATTTCCATGGCCGGTTATCTGTTCTGGCCGGATCATTTTGGCGTCACATGGGACGACTATCCCCACATCAAGGCCTGGCTCTCACGCATCGAGACGCTGCCAAATTACGCCACACCCGAAGACATTCTTCCTTCAGGCCCCGCTGCCTGACGGACACACTAAAAATCTCTCATTGAAGGAGCCAAGCATGGCTGAAGCATTCATTTACGATCACGTGCGCACGCCGCGTGGACGGGGCAAAAAAGACGGCTCACTGCACGAAGTGCCGAGCAACCGCTTGGCTGCGGGTATTTTGGGCGACATCCGCGACCGCAACGATCTCGACACAAGACTTATTGACGATGTGGTGTTTGGCTGCGTCGACCCGGTGATGGAAGCGGGTGGCGACATCACGCGAACGGCGATCCTCGAAGCCGATTACGATGACAGCGTGGCCGGGGTTCAATTGAACCGCTACTGCGCATCCGGCCTCGATTCTGTGAACTTCGCTGCCTCGAAAATCATGGCGGGTGCAGATGACGTTGCTATCGGCGGCGGCGTTGAAAGCATGTCCCGAGTGGGCATCGGTGCGTCCGGCGGCGCATGGCCGATGGACCCCAGCGTTGCGGTTCCCGCCTACTTCGTGCCTCAGGGCATCTCGGCGGATTTGATCGCCACGAAATATGGCTTTTCCCGCGACGACGTCGACGCCTATGCCGTTGAAAGCCAGAAGCGCGCCGCGCAGGCTTGGGAAGACGGTCGGTTCAAAAACTCCATCGCGCCGGTCAAAGACATTAACGGCCTGACGCTCCTCGACCATGATGAGCACATGCGCCCGACAACGGACATGCAGTCCCTAGCCTCCTTGAATGCATCTTTCGCGATGATGGGTGAGATGGGTGGTTTTGATGCGGTGTCCGTGCAGCGGTATCCGGAAATTGAAGGGGTGAACCACGTCCACCATGCGGGGAACTCTTCGGGCATTGTTGACGGTGCTGCGGCTGTGCTGCTGGGCTCCAAAGAGGGCGGCAAGGCCATGGGGTTAAAGCCTCGGGCGCGTATCAAGGCGTTTGCCAATATCGGTTCGGAACCCAACATCATGCTCACCGGGCCGGTGGATGTGACGCAAAAACTGCTCGCCAAAGCCAACATGACGGTGGATGACATCGATCTGTTTGAGTTGAACGAAGCCTTTGCGTCGGTCGTTCTGCGCTACATGCAAGCCTTCGACATTCCGCATGAGAAAATGAACGTCTGTGGCGGTGCCATCGCTATGGGCCACCACTGGGGGCCACCGGCGCGATGATTCTGGGAACCGTT
>JBCBCT010000009.1:0-4751 GCA_038530365.1 Pseudomonadota bacterium
CCGAAGCCGTCGACGGCACGACCCTATGCCTGCGCCCGGAATTCACCATTCCCGTCGGTTTGCACCATGTGAAGTTAGCACAAAATGGGCAACAGGTCCGTAGGCGCTATGCCTGCGGCGGCATGGTGTTTCGTCAAAACCGGGCGGACGGGAATCAGTTTGATCAGGTGGGCGTTGAAGATCTGGGGGATGAAAACCGCATTGCTGCCGATGCCGCATGCCTGTCGGATTTCATCACGACCCTCTCTTTGGTGGGGTTAGATCGGGCTTCTATCACCCTGGGGGATCAGGCCTTGTTTGAAGCCCTCGTTGCGGCCCTGGATTGCCCCGCCCCCCTCGCCCGGCGGTTGCGCCGATCGTTTGGGGAAACGGGCCAATTGAGCCGGGTTATCGCAGAGGCTTCATCGGGTGACGCCACGCGCGCATCCTCAAAAGAACCCGCGGTCAGCATGGCTTTGGCGGGGGATGAAGACGGTTTAGCGAATCTGGTTCAAAACGAGATGAACGCCGCCGGTCTTTCACCCGCCGCCGGTCGAGACCCGAGGGCCATCGCCCGCAGGATGATCGAGAAGACCCAAGAGCGCGGCGTGCAGCTCGATCCCGACCGGGCGCGCATTCTCAGCGGATTTTTAGACATTAACGGCCCCCTCGACACCGGGGCGGAGCAACTGGCGGTGTTTACACAGTGGGCGGGATTGGACCTCACCGACGCCATCACAATATTCCAAACCCGTGTGGAGGCTTTGCGCGCCCGCGGCGCGTCGCTGGATACGGTTTCCTATGCGGCAGCCTTTGGGCGCAAACTCGACTACTACACGGGGCTTGTTTTTGAGGCGACGTCCGAGACGGACCCGTCCGGCGAACGCTTAAGCCTTGGTGGCGGTGGGCGTTACGACCGACTGTGCAGCTTGCTTGGGAGCCCAAATCCCGTCCCCGCCGTTGGGTTTTCGCTCTCCATGGACCGCATTCAAAAGGCGCTGGAGGCGCGGGCCGCATGACGCTTCATATTGCCGTCCCCTCCAAGGGACGCCTAAAAGAGCACACCCTCGCGTTGTTTGACGCTGCCGGTTTGCCCATCGAAACGCCGGCGGACCAGCGTGCCTATCGAAGCCGTATCGCGGGCCGCAATGATGTTGAGATCATGTTTGTATCGGCCTCTGAAATCACCCGGGAATTGGCCACGGGCTCGGTTCATCTGGGCATAACCGGCGAGGATCTGGCGCGGGAAAACATCGCCGACGTGGACACAGCGGTGCGCTTTAAAACGCCGCTTGGGTTTGGCCATGCCGATGTGGTGGTGGCTGTGCCGCAGGCGTGGGTTGACGTGGTCACGATGGCGGACCTCGATGATATCGCTGCCGATTTTCGCGCCCGCTACGGGCGGCGCTTGCGGGTGGCCACAAAATACTGGCAGCTCACCCAAGGCTATTTTCGCCGCCACGGCATCGGCGTCTACCGGATCGTGGAAAGCCTGGGGGCAACGGAAGGCGCGCCGGCAGCCGGGACAGCCGATGCTATCGTTGACATCACCTCCACCGGCTCCACCATTCGCGCCAATCGGCTCAAGGTTCTGGACGACGGGATCATCCTGCAAAGCCAGGCCAATTTGATCCGGTCCAACCGTGCAGCCTGGGACGCGCACAACGAGGCCCTGGCCACCGATATCGTTTCGTCCATCAAAGGTGCGATCAAGGGTGCGGGCAAACCCGGGAGTTAGCGTCTCGCTCTTGGTGTCTCGGACCGGGACTAGACCACCATGCGGCGACGGCGATGTCGGGCAATGTCTTGCAGTGCGGCAGACGGATGGGTCTTCGTCGCCAAGACGTGGCGCACATCATCGCGCGTCACGCCCATATCGGCCAAAAGACGATCCTCTGCATCCAGCAAAACAGCGATGGACGCACGCTCCCGACGATAAGCGACGCGGCTGACCCAACGGGCCCACAACGCTTTTGCAGCCTCAAAGGGCGACGGCACCGCCACGGTGGGCTTGGCATGGTTTGGGTCTGCCCGAGGTGCGGAAACCTTATGTGCTACCCCTTTCTGTGGAGCGGTGTTCGACGTTGCAATCTGAGACGACCGTGTGTGTGTCAACCAAGCCATGGCGAAGCTCCTTTGTTGCCTTTTCAGCACCCGTATCGCGTGCTGCGTTTTTGGGTGGGGACCATGTGGCAGCTCTTGTTTCATCAGACAAACGAATGTTATAAATGCATTCAATGATAATTACTGATGATTTGTGCCACCATGCATCTGCCAGACATTGACCAGCTTCAAACCTTCCTGGCGGTGGTGGACACGCGCAGCTTCACCCAAGCGGCGGACAAGGTCGCCAAAACACAATCAGCCGTCTCGATGCAGATGAAGCGCTTGGAAGAAACGCTGGGAAAGCCGCTCTTTCGCCGTGTGGGGCGGGGTATTGAACTGAGCGAAGATGGCATCCGCCTGACGGGTTATGCCCGTGACATCGTGGAAAAGTCCCGCGAGGCCATCGCAGCCTTTGATGATACGGCGCTGCGCGGCAACGTGTATCTGGGGACGGCTGATGACTATGCCGAGCGCTATCTGCCGGCGATTTTGGCGGGCTTTTCGCAGTCAAACCCGTTTGTTGAGGTTTCGGTTGTGTGTGAGAACTCCTTTGGCCTCGACAAGCGCATCGCCTCGGGGGAACTGGATATGGCGGTGATCACCCACAACGAGGTGGCGCGGCATTCGGAACTCATCCGCACCGAACCTTTGCTTTGGGTTACGTCGAGCCGCCACAGCGTGCATTTGCAGGAACCGATCCCACTGGCGCTGGGCTCGCCGCACTGCATTTGGCGCAAGTCGGCTCTTCAGGCGTTGAGCGAAAAGGGGATGCCCCACCGGCTGTTGTTTTCGAGTTTTTCAGCTACCGTTGTGGGTGCTGCTGTCACATCGGGCCTCGCGGTGGCGGTGTTGCCCGAATCGGCGCTGCGTCCCGGTATGCGGGTGCTGGGGGCTCGGGATGGTTTTCCCGCTCTTCCTGAATGTCAGATCGGTTTGATGCGCGGGATGCGCGACAAGACGGACGTGACCGAAGCCTTGGTGAGCCACATCCGGCGCTCGCTGAACTCTATGGCCAGCCCCGACTGGGCGGAGATGGCACAGGCGATTGACGTGGAAACGATTGCTTATCCCGAACGCCCCTCTTTCAGCCCGCCGAATTAGCCCTTACACGGTTTGCATGGCCACACGATCCGCCCCCTCTTCCAATGCCCTTGAAGTGACCGTCACGGAGCTGTCCGGGAAGCTCAAGCGCACGGTCGAAGACACGTTTGGGCATGTGCGGGTGCGGGGTGAGATATCGGGATTTCGCGGGCCGCACTCCTCCGGGCACTGCTATTTTTCCCTCAAAGATGAGCGGGCGCGGCTTGAAGCGGTGATTTGGCGCGGACAGGCGGCGAAACTGGCCCACATGCCGGAGGAAGGGCTGGAGGTTATCGCGTCCGGCAAGCTGACCACCTATCCTGGCTCCTCAAAATACCAAATCGTCATCGATAGCCTGGAGCCCGCGGGCGAAGGCGCGCTGATGGCGCTGCTGGAGCAACGGCGTAAAAAACTGGCCGCCGAAGGTTTGTTTGGGGAAGATCGCAAGCAGCTTTTGCCGTTCATGCCCAGGGTCGTCGGCGTGGTCACATCCCCCACCGGCGCGGTGATCCGCGATATTTTGCACCGGATTTCGGACCGTTTTCCCGTCCATGTGGTGGTTTGGCCGGTGCGGGTGCAGGGTGAGTCGAGCGGCGCGGAGGTCGCCAACGGAATTTTTCAGTTGAACCGGCTGACAGATAACGGGCCGATCCCGAAGCCGGATGTGATTATCGTTGCCCGCGGCGGCGGCAGTCTCGAAGACCTTTGGGGCTTTAACGATGAGGCGCTGGTGCGCGCCGCATCCGATTCGTTCATTCCGCTCATTTCCGCGGTCGGCCACGAAACAGACTGGACGCTTTTAGACCTTGTGGCGGATTGGCGGGCGCCGACGCCGACCGCAGCGGCGGAAAAAGCGGTGCCCGTGAAAGCGGACCTTGAAGCGACGCTGGCAGATCTCACCGCCCGGCTGCGGGGGGCGATGTCCCGCACGGGGTCTTTTAAACGCAACACTTTGGTTTCCCTGGCCCGGGGTTTGAAAACGCCGGACACGCTGCTTGCCATGCCGCGCCGGCAATTTGACGAAGCCGCCATGCGGTTTGACCGCGGTTATGGACTGTCTTTGGAACGGTTGCGCGGACGGCTCGACCGTTCGGTCGAACGTCACACCCCTGTGATTTTATCGCGGCTGTTAACGCAAGCGCGGGAGCGGCTGCGGCCGGCGCAGGATCGCCACGCCAACGCTCTGTCCGCCACGCTGCGCCGTGCCGCGGATCGTTTGATCCCCTTGGCGCGACGGCACCGTAGCGATTTGATTTCCCAACCGTTGAACCGACAGAGGGATCGCGTCGTACGTCTGTCGGACTTGCTGCCGCAGCGCATCGATCAACACATCGAGCGGCTCGGTCTGCAATATGACCGCGCCTCTCGCCTGCTCAACACCCTGGGGCACAAGAGCGTGCTGGCGCGCGGCTATGCAATATTGAAGGATGAAAGCGGGGCGCTGCTGCGCAGCACGGACGATGTGAGGTCGGGCAGTGCGTTTGTTGCAGAACTTGCAGACGGCACGTTTGAGGCCGTGGTGGCCGGGGCCCCAAAGGCGGCGGATGAGGCGGCCAAAACCCTACCCGCCAAGTCGCAGGCCAAGT
>JBCBCT010000009.1:4849-45068 GCA_038530365.1 Pseudomonadota bacterium
GGTGGCCGCTTTACGGATGCGGTGGATTGCGTCCTTAATACGGGCATGGCCACGCCTGCTGATCGCATCCGTTCATGACGCTTATTTCCGCCCAGTCCCTTTCCCTTACGTTTGAGACCAATGACGGGCCCGTCCACGCTCTATCAAACGTCGATCTGGATGTGGCGCAGGGGGATTTCGTGTCTTTCATCGGCCCATCCGGCTGCGGCAAAACCACATTCCTAAGGGTGGTGGCGGATCTGGAACACCCCACCGGTGGAACGATCACGGTAAATGGGGGAACGCCGGATCAAGCGCGGCGGAACCGATCCTTCGGCTACGTCTTCCAAGCGGCCTCCCTCCTGCCGTGGCGCACCATCGAAAAGAACATCAAGCTGCCGTTGGAAATTATGGGCTTCAACCAAAGCGAGCAGAAAGAGCGGACCGAGCAGGTGCTCGCCCTTGTTGATCTGAAAGGGTTTGGCAAAAAATACCCATGGCAATTGTCCGGCGGCATGCAGCAACGGGCGTCCATCGCGCGGGCGCTGGCGTTTGACGCGGAACTTTTGTTGATGGACGAGCCGTTTGGGGCTTTGGACGAGATCGTTCGCGACCATCTCAACGAGCAATTGCTGGAGCTGTGGGCCCGCACCAACAAGACGATCTGCTTTGTGACCCACTCGATCCCTGAGGCTGTGTATCTGTCCACCAAAATCGTGGTGATGTCCCCCCGCCCGGGGCGGGTGACGGACATCATCGAAAGCCCGCTTCCAAAGGAGCGGCCGCTCGATATTCGCGAATCGCCCGAATTTTTGGCGGTGGCCGCGCGGGTGCGCGAGGGCCTGCGGGCGGGGCACAGTTATGACGACTGATGTGGTGATCAGAAAAGCGACAGCTGACGATCTGCCCGCCTGTGCCCACGTCATTAACACCTGGATGGATGAAACCGACGTCGTTCCCCGCATCTACAGCCATCAAAAGATTCGGGACATGTTTTCGCCCGACATTTTGAACAACCGCACGATGTGGGTGGTCATCTTGGAGGGTACAATCGAGGGGTATTTGTCGCTGATCGATGGCGGCAACATCCGTGGATTTTATCTCAGCCGCGCGCTTCGGGGTCGTGGGGTGGCTCACAAACTCATGGCTGTTGCCAAAGCTGCCCATCCCGCATTTCTGGAACTGGGTGTCTTTGAAACCAACGCGCGCGCGCGACGCTTCTATGAACGCGAAGGCTTTGTCGAAGTGCCGGAGAAGCGGGATGACCAGACCGAAGAGGGCGTGCCGGTTTTGTTTATGCGCTGGCCGGGGGCAAAGACTGTGGCGGAGATTGTGGCAAAGACCGCGGAAGAGGCCATGAAAGACGCTGGGTCAGAAATTGGGGAACACACCGAAAAGGCTGTGTCTTGAGATGAAGAGCGTGTGCCCAACGCCCCGCTGGAACGGTCGCCCGTGAAGCGCACCATCCCCATCCTCACCGTACTTATGACCATCTTTGCCTTTTGGTACGTGATGGTGGTGGTGATGAACGCCCCCTTTGAACGGGACAAAGCGGAGCGGGTGGGAAAGGCTGCGCCCACCTTAGCCATGCTGATCCCAGCCACCATGGCGCAGGAGCGGCCCGTTCTTCCAGCGCCGCACCAAGTGGTGCAGGAAATCTGGAAAACCACCGGCGCTATGGTGCATAAGGGGCGGCCGTTTTCAAAACGCTCCCTCATTTACCACGCCTGGATCACGCTATCGGCCACCTTGCTGGGCTTCCTCATCGGAACCGCATTGGGGATCGCCCTTGCGGTGGGCATCGTCCACAACCGAGCAATGAACAAATCCGTCATGCCATGGGTGATCACATCACAAACGATCCCCATCCTTGCCATCGCGCCCATGATCATCGTGGTGTTGAACGCCGTCGGCATTTCCGGGCTTTTGCCCAAGGCATTGATCTCCACCTATCTGTCCTTCTTCCCCGTGGTGGTGGGCATGGTGAAGGGCCTGCGCGCACCGGATGCCGCGCAAATGGACCTGATGCACACCTATAGCGCCTCCTCCGGCCAGACGTTTTGGAAGCTGCGTTGGCCATCCTCCATGCCGTATCTGTTTACCTCCTTGAAAGTGGCCATTGCCGCCTCTCTCGTCGGGGCCATCGTAGGTGAAATGCCCACGGGCGCCGTGGCCGGGCTGGGCGCGCGGTTGCTTGCGGGATCGTACTACGGGCAGACGATCCAGATCTGGTCCGCGCTGTTCGTGGCTGCGGCGCTGGCGGCGGTGCTGGTGGCACTGGTGGGCCTGGCGCATTCCTACGTATTGCGGCGGATGGGGGAGAAACCGGCATGACGATTTGGCGTCCGAAGCAAGCCATTTGCGTCAAGGCCATCGGGCTTCCGTTTCGAAGGGGATGTGTGTTTGCCGCCGAGATCACGGATGACATCGGTCGCATCAAAGGTGTTCGTCCGCTGGGCGGTCACGTGGAATTTGGAGAGCACTGGGCGGACACAATAACGCGTGAGTTTCGCGAGGAACTCGACATTGATGTTCGCGTTGAAACAACGCCCCTCGTGTTTGAAAACATCTACACCCATGAAGGCCAAATGGGACATGAGTACGTCTACGCGGCCCGAGTCTCCCTGCACGACGGGGATTTGATGGAAGAAACTGTCACCTTTGCAGAGGACAATGGTCTGTCGGTCACCGCCCGGTGGTCTGATCTTCAAACGCTCGATACGCCACGGGGCTATCCATTGTTTCCGCGCGGTCTTGGCGCGCAGCTGGCGAAGATCAACCCATGACCCTTGTCGCCCTGTCCATTCTCTTCTGGCTGGCTATGTGGTTTCTCAACCACCGCTTGGCGAACATCGATACAGGTCAAAGCAAGCTGTTGCGCTGGGGAATTGATCTGGCCGTTCCACTCATTTTCGGCGTAACGCTGCTGGTTCTTTGGGAAGGCATAACGCGGGGCCTCGACGTGCCACGTGTGCTCCTGCCGCCGCCCTCCATGATTTGGGAGCGGATCCTCAACAGCACGGACATCCTGTGGGCGGATTTTCAGCAAACGATCCTGAAGGCCGTTCTTGCCGGTTACATTTTGGGCTGCGGTTCTGGGTTTCTGGTGGCGCTTGCCATCGATCGATCACCGTTTTTGAAGGCCGGATTGTTGCCCTTGGGCAATTTTGTCTCGGCGCTTCCCATCATCGGTGTCGCCCCGATCATGGTCATGTGGTTCGGCTTCGATTGGCAGTCAAAAGCAGCTGTTGTCGTCATGATGACGTTCTTCCCCATGCTGGTGAACACCGTTCAAGGGTTGGCTGCGGCCGATGCCATGCAACGCGATCTCATGCGCACCTATGCCAGTTCGTGGTGGAACAGCCTGACAAAGCTGCGCTTGCCTGCGGCGATGCCGTTTATTTTCAATGCGCTTAAAATCAACTCCACCCTTGCGCTCATCGGTGCAATCGTGGCTGAATTCTTCGGCACACCCATCGTCGGCATGGGCTTTCGTATCTCAACGGAAGTCGGGAGGATGAATGTGGATATGGTGTGGGCGGAGATCGCGGTGGCTGCTCTGGCGGGTTCCGCATTTTACGGCGGTCTGGCGCTCTTAGAACGTTGGACCACCTTCTGGCATCCGTCTGTAAGAGGGGAGCGCAGCTAGACTGTCGACCCGCAGCCGGACTTAACAGGGAGACCACTTGCCATGAAAAAATTCACCTCACTGCTGGCCGCAGGCGCGCTGTCGCTCGCCGCCGCAGCGCTCACCACGGCGGCCTCGGCTGCCGATAAGGTGACGCTGCAATTGAAATGGGTGACCCAGGCGCAGTTCGCCGGATATTACGTTGCAAAGGACAAGGGTTTCTATTCCGAAGAAAACCTCGACGTCACTATCAAACCGGGCGGTCCGGACATCGCACCCCCACAGGTTATCGCCGGCGGTGGCGCTGATGTGATCGTCGATTGGATGCCATCGGCCTTGGCAACCCGAGAAAAAGGCGTCCCCCTCGTCAACATCGCTCAGCCGTTCAAATCGTCCGGCATGATGCTGACCTGTCGCAAGGACTCCGGCGTGGCCACCACGGCGGACTTCAAAGGCAAAACGCTTGGGGTCTGGTTTTTTGGCAACGAGTATCCGTTCCTGTCCTGGATGAGCCAACTGGGCATTGCCACCGATGGAAGCGATGGCGGTGTGACTGTTCTGAAACAGGGCTTTAACGTTGACCCGATCCTGCAAAAGCAGGCCGCTTGCGTGTCCACGATGACCTATAACGAGTACTGGCAGATCATCGACGCCGGACTGACCGCAAACGATCTCATCAACTTCAAATATGAAGACGAAGGTGTGGCCACGCTGGAAGACGGTCTTTACGTTTTGGAAGACAAGCTGAAAGACCCGGCCTTTGTCGACAGAATGGTGCGCTTCGTGCGCGCATCCATGAAGGGTTGGAAATACGCCGAAGCGAACCCCGATGAAGCCGCCATGATCGTTCTGGAAAACGATGCTTCAGGCGCCCAAACCGAAAAGCATCAAAAGCGGATGATGGGTGAAGTCGCCAAGCTGACCGCCGGGTCCAACGGCGCGCTGTTGGAAGCCGACTATAAGCGCACCGTGGCAACGCTCATGAAAGGCGGTTCCGACCCGGTAATCTCCAAGGAGCCGGAAGGCGCCTGGACCAGCATGATCACGGACAAAGCACTAAACTAAACGCTGACCTGGTCGCTGACCTGGAGACTGGTTTGAGCGCTTAATGGATTGGTGACGACCACCAATCCACGAGTGAAACGAAGGGCTGCCCGTTGGGCGGCCCTTTTTTGTTGCACCACCTGTTTTCTGTTGGCACACGCCGTTTGTTGCCACCCCTTGTGTGGAGAGCGATATTTTTTGGCGACACCGCCCGTTGACGAAAGCCATCGATTTTTTCTTGTGCGGGCCTTCTGGATCGGGAACAAGATGGACCGATGAGCGGGCACGCTTAGCCCGGCCCAAGAATTCGAGGTCCGCCCGGCCCATGAGCGAAGACGACCAGCGCACACCCTACCCCAAAAATTCTGACGACATGTCCGCTTCCACATCGGATGCGGCATGGGCTGCCCCGTTGGCAACCGCACTGGCGACACCGGCGCTGCGCTATCACGCGCTCCCCAGGCCGGGAAAATTAGAGGTGCGCCCAACCAAGCCGTTGGCAAACCCGCGGGATCTAACCCTCGCCTACTCCCCCGGTGTGGCAGAGGCGAGCACAGCCATCCACAAAAATTCTTTGCTCGCCAGTCGCTACACGGCCCGTGGCAATCTGGTGGCCGTCGTGACCAATGGCTCCGCGGCCCTAGGCCTGGGCAATATCGGCCCCCTCGCCTCCAAGCCGATCATGGAAGGCAAAGCGGTGCTGTTTAAGCAGTTTGCCCATATCGACTGTTTCGACATCGAACTGAACGAGAGTGATCCCAAACGGTTTGCAGACCACGTGATTGCCCTTGAACCCACGTTCGGCGCGATCAACCTGGAGGACATCAAGGCTCCGGACTGTTTTATAATCGAGAAAATCTGCCGCGAGCGGATGAACATCCCAGTCTTTCATGACGATCAGCACGGTACCGCCATTGTGGTGGGGGCGGCCGCCACCAATGCGCTGCACCTGACGGGGCGGGCGTTTGAAGATATCAAGGTTGTCTCCACCGGCGGTGGCGCGGCGGGCATCGCCTGTTTGAACATGCTCATCAAACTAGGGGTGAAGCGCGAAAACATTTGGCTGTGTGACATCGAAGGCCTCGTTTACCAAGGTCGCGAGGCCGACATGACACCGCAAAAGGCGGAATTTGCTCAAGCATCGGATCTGCGCACGCTGGATGAGGTGATCGAAGATGCGGACCTCTTTCTAGGCCTTTCGGGACCCGGCGTGCTGAAAGGGAGCATGGTCAAAAACATGGCGGCGAAGCCGATCATCTTTGCCCTCGCCAACCCTACACCCGAAATCATGCCCGACGAGGTGCGCAGCGTCGCGCCGGATGCGCTGATCGCCACGGGCCGGTCCGACTATCCCAACCAGGTCAACAATGTCTTGTGTTTCCCGTTCATCTTTCGCGGTGCGCTGGATGTGGGGGCAACGGAAATCAACGATGCGATGCAGATCGCCTGCGTTGACGGGATCGCGAAACTTGCCCGCAAAACCTCATCTGCTGAAACGGCGGAAGTCTATGGCGATGAAACGCTAACCTTTGGGCCCGACTACCTCATCCCCAAACCGTTTGACGCGCGTCTGCTGGCAGTCGTGGCCGGAGCGGTTGCCAAGGCGGGCATGGATACCGGCGTTGCGCAAAATCCTCTTCCGGATTTCGACACCTACATCGAAGAGTTGAACGCCTCGGTGTACCGCTCCTCCATGATCATGCGCCCGGTGTTTGAAAACGCCATGGTGCAAAAACGGCGGATCGCTTTTGCGGAAGGGGAAGACGAGCGGGTGCTGCGGGCGGCTGTGGCTATGCTGGAGGAAACCGTCGACACCCCGATCTTGATCGGTCGTCCGGAGGTCATCGAAAGCCGTGCGGAACGCTACGGCCTGCCGGCGGACCTTGTGTCGAAATTTGAAATCGTCAATCCAGAAGCCGATGCACGATACCGCGAATATTGGGAAACGTATCACGGCGTCATGCAGCGCAGCGGCATCTCCCCAACCCTCGCACAAGCCATCGTGCGCACCAACACCACCGTTATCGCCTCCATCATGGTGCATCGGGGGGAAGCGGACAGCATGGTCTGTGGGACGTTTGGCAATTATTTGTGGCACATGACATATGTCGCGCAGATGCTGAAAACCGATCAACTCGCCCCCACCGGGGCGCTGTCGCTGCTGATTTTGGATTCCGGGCCGCTCTTCGTCGCCGACACCCATGTGAATCCCGAACCCACACCACAACAAATCGCCGACACGGTGATTGCCACAGCCCGACATGTACGGCGCTTCGGGGTGGAGCCAAAAATTGCGCTGTGTTCCAATTCACAGTTTGGCACGCTGAACACGGAAAGCGCACGGCGCATGCGGGCGGCTCTGGCGCTACTGGATGCCCAGGATCTTGATTTCACCTATGAGGGGGAAATGCCGGTGGACGCGGCGCTTGACCCTGAGATCCGCGAACGTTTACTCCCCGACAGCCGCATGGACGGCCCGGCCAATGCCTTCGTTTTCTCCAACGCGGAAACCGCCGGTGGTGTGAAAAATTCTTTGAAATCGATCGCAGGCGGAATTGAGGTTGGCCCGATCCTGATGGGGATGGGCAATCGCGCCCATATCGTGACACCCTCCATCACCGTTCGCGGTCTGATCAACGTCGCCGCCCTCGCCGGTACGCCGGTGGACGTTTACGCGTAAAGCCAACACGCCGCCGCGCCGCGGCATAATCCCGTCAATGAGATTTTGATCCCGAGTCCATCCCCCAAATTTGGGGGCCAGAGGCTTGGGGATTGTTGGAAATGGTTAATCCGAACACGCTTCTACTCGAAGAGACAAGGAGGCAGCATGTTCACTATCGTTGAAAACCACAACCGCCACGCGCATCGAGATCTGATCAAACGGATGTATTTCCTGCGAGAAGAGGTCTTTCACAACCAGTTGGGATGGGATGTTGATAGCGGCCCGGATGGCGAAATAGACATCTATGACAACAACAATCCCGCCTATTTGATTTGGTGCGATGAACAGCGCCGCACGCTCTACGGATCCTTGCGGCTGCTGCCGACCACGGGGCCGACGCTGCTTTATGATGTGTTCCGTTCCACATTTCCCAACAACGTTTCATTGACAGCTCCGGGGATTTGGGAGGGCACACGCCTTTGCATTGATGAAGCGATGGTGGCCCGGGACCGTCCTGACATCGACGCGCGCAAAGCGTTTTGCCTGATGTTGCTTGCGCTGTGCGAAACAGCCCTGGACCATGGCATACACACCATGGTGTCCAACTACGAACCGCCGACCCGGCGGCTCTATAAGATGGCGGGCGCACCGCTGGAGGAATTGGGGCGGTCCGATGGCTTCGGGCGCCGCCCGGTGTGTGCTGGCACGTTTGAGGTCAGCGAAGCCGTTTTGTCGACCATGCGGAAGCGGCTTGGGGTTACGGAGCGATTGATGGAAAGCAGCGCTCCAGCTCAGAAAACGCGTTCCCGCGCCCAGCCAAACACCACGCCCAAGAGCATTTCAAGCGCGTTTCTCAACTCAGGTCCCGGGGGGGAGAGGCTGGGCAGTTTGACCGCTGCCTAGCTGTTTGATTGGCGGATGGTCAGCGGTTTGCGCTGCCCAAGCCGCCAATCATTCTCATTCGGGCATTCTCAGTCGGACGTTTTTTGGTCAGGACTGTCCAAGAGCCGGCGTACGCCATAGCGTACTTCATGGTCGGCGCAGCAGCATGTCCTTGGCTTTCCAGATCGTCCTGAAAATCAATTTGAGGTCCAGGATCACCGAGCGAAGGGCGATGTACTGCGCATCTTTTTGGGCCAGCGTGTTGGGGTCGCGCATGTCTATACCCTCGATCTGAGCCAAGCCAGTCAGACCGGGGAACGCTTCAAAAACACCTTGGTGTTCCCGCGCCTCTCGCAGTTCAGTTTGGTTGGGCAGGCCCGGCCGAGGGCCGACAAAACTCAACTCACCCCGCGCGATGTTGATAATCTGGGGCAATTCATCCAGCTTGGTTTTGCGCAAGACCCGGCCCACGGAGGTCACCGCACTTTGGGGTGTTTCATGGGTGGCGCGGTTCGGTGTGCCTTGGACCATTGTTCGAAATTTATAGAGCAGGAACGGCCTTTGGTCCCGGCCGAGACGGACCTGCCGGAACATCACAGGTGATCCGTCTTTAAGACGGATGACAATCGCGATCACAACCATCAACCAACCGGCAAGGCCCAACAGAAGCACCACGCCAACAAGGTCCATCAAACGCTTGAAAACGGCGTAGGTGCGATTGTTTTTTTGGCCATTCGACACGAGCACCTCATAGGTGCCGTGCGGTTTCGACAGAGCAGCGTCGAGGGCTACGACAACCGTCGACAGGCTGACTGTGGGCCTAAGGCTCGACACCACATCAAACGCAAACCTTTTAGCGAACCCTTTAGAGGACCCTTGGGCCGGCCCGGGCACCCAGTTTAGCATCGCCAGTCCGCCCCGATAGGGCGCGCGGCCTTCATCATCATAGACAGCCGGGAGGCGCAGTGTTGCAACCGAGGCGAACTCCACCTCATGCAACAAACCTTCGGCCTGTTTTTTCGTTCGGCTGTAGGCGTTGTGCTTTTTGCCCTGCTTCCAACCCAGGGTGGCGATGTTGATGATGTGTGCAACACCAGCCCGTCGACAGACGTCGATCAGCCTTTGCGTGAGCGCAACATTGGCTTCAACGAACACCTCGTCAGACTGTTTGCGGTCCGGCAACATCGCGGCCAGGTGGACCACGCTTTCAACGCCTACAAGAGCCGCGTCCAACCCATCGTAATTGGTGCATGGATGGTCGGGGAACAGGGCCTTCAATGTCTTGGGATCGCGTCCCAACAACAAAAGATCATAGCCATTCTGAGCAAGGTGCGGGACGAGCCGCCGTCCGATAAATCCACTGGCTCCGGTTATTGCTATGCGCATAGTTTTTGCCCCGTCCGCAACCTCCAAATCCACCCCGTCTGGCAAGTCCACCTAATCTAGCAGATCCGCCAGACCCGTCCGACCGCCAGATATGGGCGCATAAGAACCGCCTTGTTACTTGCGGGGGTGCTTCAGCGCAAATGGCACCACATTGGCCTCAGCGCTTGCAATGACGTCCTGCTGGCAACGCGTCAAAGCGTCGAAAATTGCGGTCCGTATTTGGTTGTTGGACTGTGTTGCGACACCCTCTTGAACTGCTTTGATGGCATCACCGACCGTCAAATGGGCCCGCGTCATTTTTTTTACCCGAACGATCTTGCTGTGTTTGGTCGGCTCCGATGCTGTGGGATCGTAAAGGAGTTCTTCCGTGGTTTTTTCACCCGGCTCCATCTCCGTGATGGAAATCTCAATATCCCCATCGGGGTTGAGTTCGTCCTTCACGCTCAAGCCGGACAATTCGATCATGCTGCGAGCCAGGGCGTGAATGGAAACCGGCTCTCCCATTTTAAGCATGAACGTCTCGCCCCCTTCGGCCAGCCCCGCAGCTTGAATGATGAGTTCGCACGCTTCCGAAACCGCCATGAAATAGCGATTGGTACCCCGGCCCCGCACGGTCACCGGACCGCCTTGGCGGATCTGATCGGAAAAAATCGGGATGACTGAGCCCGTGGAACCGATGACGTTGCCAAAACGGACGGACAGATACCGCACGTCTTGATCCGATGCATCGGCGTAGTTACGCACCAAAAGCTCGGCGAAACGTTTGGTAGCCCCCATGACCGATGTTGGATTCACGGCTTTGTCCGTGGAGACCAAAACGAAGGTTTGCATACTTCGATTGGCTGAGGCTTCAAGCAGCGTTTTTGTACCCAAAACATTGTTTTCAAAAGCCGAGCGCACGTTGCGCTCCGCCAGACCCACATGCTTGTAGGCGGCTGCGTGGTACACCGCTTGGGGCCGGTGGACCTGAAATAAATCCTGCATGGCCTTGGCATCGCACACCGACGCCAGGACCGGAATGAAGATGCAAAGGCTTTGTTTCGCCCGCATTTTCCGGTCGATTTCAAACAGAGCAAACTCGCTTTGGTCCACCATGATGATGGTGCCAGCCCCGTTTCTGGCCAACGTATCGACCAATTGGCTACCAATGGAACCACCGGCCCCCGTCACAACAATGGTTTTCCCAGCCGTTGCGGTCTCGATGAGATGCAAATCCGGCGGAACGGGGGAGCGGCCCAAAAGCTCGTTTAGGTCCAAGTGCTCAAAGGGCTCAACCCGATACTTCCCGCCCATGATGGCGGCAAGACTGGGCAACGTTTGAACTTTAACCTCGAGTTTCGTCAACGACGCCGCAATCTCCAACCGTCGCTGGCCGGACACCGACGGCATGCAAATCACAATGGTCTCGATACCCAGCCGCTTAACCAGTCCCTCAAGATCGACTGGAGCAAAGACGCGGACACCGTGGTATTCATTGCCGGAGAGCTTGGTATCATCATCAATGATGGCGCACAGTTCAGCATCATCGGAGCCGCTTAGGGCTTGGGCGTATTGCAAGCCGGCAGCCCCGGCACCGTAGATTGCGTAGCGCCGGCGGTCACGTGGGCGTTCCCAGTACAGCATCTGCTTGGCTGCAAATCGCGAGACCAAGGTGACGCTGAAGACCAAAACAACAAAGATAATCGGAATTGAACGCGGCACACCCTCTGCACCGTAAAAGCCGAGAAAGAAGAGCACGCTGACCCAGGCCAACGCTGTCAGCGTGACCGCCTTGACGATCGTCCAAAGGGCCATATCCGGCAAGTAACGAAGCACGGCGCGATAAAGGCCAAAACGGGTGTAAATTGGAATGGCGATTACAGGGGCCAACAAACCGGCCACGATTTGGGCCTGGGTTAGGGCGCTGCCAAACCCAAGGCGCAACTGAAATGCCAGCCACGTGCAAAATATGATGCTTGAAATGTCGAAAGCCAGCTGCACTGCGCGCCGTTGTCGGCGCGACAGAAATTCCACCAATCCTCTTAGCCGCCGAATAACATGGGACATTGCTACACTCACTCTCAAGCAAGGTCGATATAACGTTCCCAACGAATACGCCAGCGGATCGCTTAAACTTTTGTCGGCGGACTATACGGTATTCACTGGCAAATAGCGCTTTTTTGACGCCAAGCACGCGCTATCTAGGCAGCACAGCAAACAAAGAACAGCCGGCCCTACAGTTCCCGTTCGTCTGGGCGCATTAACCCGTGGGTCAATGACGGTTCGCACCCGTGGGCGTGCAACAGACCAAACAGCAAAACAAACGTGTAGATGAAGCCTGCGTCAAGAACATCATGGCCAAAGCCGATGTTAAACAGACTTGCCACCATCTGCGTGGCAAACAGGGACAGGATCGACGCCATTAACATCTGTCTTTGAGATAAGAATCCGCTTGAATGAACGTGAGATATGGGCGGCGCGTGCGCCCGCCACGCCAAAAGGAAAATAAAAGGCAGAAAAGCCAGTAGACTTGCCGGTATCAGCGCAACGATCCCACCTTTGGCAAATTGGTCAAGGAACAGGTTGTGGAAATGCGAAACCCGCATCTTCACGCCAAACTGTTCCCGCAAGCAGGTTTCGAGGGACAAAAGGGCCGCATCGTGCCCGGGGCCGATGAAGGGTGTTTCCAATGCATTGGACACACCGCACTGCCACATCGCAAGCCGCGCGCCGTTGGTGCCTGCATAATCAATCTTCTCGGCGCTCAGATCGTTCAGAGTTCGGGTAAATCGATCCGCCAAGGGCGTGGTGGACAAAACCGCGACGCTGAACGCGAGAACCGCCAGCAGGGCGGCGATGCGCGTCCAGACTGACCACCGATGAAGCGAAAACCAAGCCATGATTACGCAGGTGAGAACGGCGGAAATCAGCGCGCCCCGGGAGCCGGACAGGTAAATCAATCCAAATGCCAGCGGAATTGAAATAGCGAAAGTTACACGCAACCAGCGATGTCCCGAAAGGCCCCATCCCAAAGACAGCAAAACGACGAGCAGGGCGTGGGTGTAGCCAAACACATTGGCGTTGCCACTCAACGCTTCCGCTCGAACATCGAGAACAGGATCAAAGGTGACCAGCAAATATGTCGCTGAAATCGCAACGCCGATGGCAGCGCCACACGCGCTCCAATTCAAGAGCGCCTTTGCTTCACTTCGCGCCAGCAGCAGCAAGAGCGGCGGCATGAGAAGGAAGGGTAACCGCTCCACCACCTGCTGAAGGCTTTGCTGGTCAGCAGGAAACAGCAGAGCGGAGAACGCACCTGCCATGTAGTAGGCGATGACTGTGGCCCACAACAGCGGCATAGCCGGCAGGGGCGGGGGCTTCAGGTCCCGGACGATATAAAGACGCCAAACGGCAAACAAGCCGCCAATGATCGCCCAGACCGCAGCGGCCGAGCCTGCAACGCCTGCAACGGCATACAACAGCGCACTTCCCCACGGCGTCGTCGGCGCACGAAGGGATGGATCGGCACCCTGAATGGGTTCTGACCCGCTCATCGCGATGCTGCTCCATATCGACTTTGCTTGTGCTGTTCTGCCAAGAGCGCAAAAAACCTAAAAATTGAAAAGCAAGGCTACCAGACTGGTTGAGAAGCGTGTGCCTTAAAAGTTGAAAAATACAGTAAAAAGGCTGCTTTGTTTGAAAACCGCGACGGATCCAGAAGCCAATCCACGGATCCGTATTGCGTTTCGTCCCGATTCAGTTATCGCCTCACGTTAGGTAAATCTAGGGCTGCGTCTTGAGTATAAGATCCAACAAACAAGACCTTGCGGTTCTGATGGCCACCTATCGCGGCGAGGCTTTCGTGGGCGAACAGCTCCGGTCCTTTGCGGCTCAGGGATGTGAACGGGTGCAGCTTTTCGTATCCGACGACAGCGCTAATGCGTCTACACGGGATGCCATTTCAGACACGCTGACCAAGTTGGATCCGGTGGATGCCACCATCGCAGCGGGCCCTCAATCCGGTTTCGTTGAGAACTTCCGGCATCTGGTTCTCCACAGCCAACCGGACTCGGATTTCATCGCATTTAGCGACCAAGATGACATCTGGTTGCCGGACAAAACAACCCGCTCGATTGCTTGGCTGAAGAAACAGCCCCGTGGTGTGCCGGCGCTCTATTGTGGGCGAACGCAGATGATTGATGAGGCGGGTCGCGACACAGGGCGGCTTTCGCCGCTTTTTCCCAAGGCACCGGCCTTCAAAAACGCATTGGTTCAATCGATTGCTGGCGGCAACACGATGACCATGAACCGCGCCTCCTTTGATCTGATCAAACGCTCCTTCGCCCACGGCGCTCCGGTCACCCATGATTGGTGGGCTTATCTCATCGTCACGGGGGCCGGCGGTCGCGTTTTTTATGATCCCCAACCTCTCACACTGTACCGGCAGCACGGGCGAAACCTCATCGGCGAAAATCAGTCTCCGGCGGCCCGCGCCCGTCGTATCAAGATGATCGCGTCGGGGGTTTGGAAACGCTGGCAGGACACGCAGCTTAACCTGATCGACAAGAACGTTAGCGAATTAACACCAGACGCTCAGGCCACACTGGAGCGCTTCAGGTCTATTCGCCATGCATCGCCCCTGACCCGATTGACTTCCCTCAAACGCTCTGATGTGTGGAGACAGACCAACGCAGGAACCGCCGCACTGTATCTGGCTGTCCTGTTGAACAAGTTTTAAGCCGTCAATGAGAACCGATGGGGGAAGCATGAAGGGCATAATCTTGGCTGGTGGGTCGGGCACCCGACTGTTCCCCTGTACAATCTCGGTCTCCAAACAGCTCTTGCCGATTTATGATAAGCCGATGATCTACTATCCCCTCAGCGTGCTCATGCTGGCGGGGATCGACGATATTCTTGTGATCACCACCCCGCAGGACGCTGACCAGTTCACGCGACTTTTGGGCGATGGCTCCGCCTTCGGCATCAACATCCGTTATGCGACCCAGGCTGCGCCCAATGGACTGGCGGAAGCGTTTATCATCGGGCGCTCGTTTGTCGGCACTGACAGCGTAGCGCTTATCCTGGGGGACAACATTTTTTACGGCGAGGGACTGTCGAACATATGCCGGCAAGCCATTGCCAATGAACACGGTGCGACGGTGTTTGCCTATTATGTTGCTGACCCGGAACGATATGGCGTTGTCGAGTTCGATGCGGCGCAAAAAGCGATCTCAATCGAAGAGAAACCGGCCGCGCCACGGTCCAATTGGGCCGTCACCGGGCTTTATTTCTACGACAACGATGTCCTCGATATCGCCGCCAATGTTCAACCGTCCGCGCGGGGTGAGTTGGAAATTACCGATGTGAACCGTGCCTATCTGAACGCTGGGACATTGCAAGTGGCGAAATTTGGACGGGGATACGCCTGGCTTGATACCGGAACCCATGACAGCTTGCATGAAGCGGGCGCATTCGTGCGCACCATCGAACACCGTCAGGGCATCAAGATCGCCTGCCCTGAAGAAATCGGGTTTGAAAACGGTTGGCTGTCAGCGGAAGCGGTCGAAGCGCGGGCGCAGCTTTTGGGTAAAACTGACTATGCCACCTATCTGAGGCGGCGCATTGCGGAACTTGCCCGATGACAAAAATTGTCGAAACAAAACTGCCTGGCGTGTTTGAGATTGTGCCGCCGCGGTTTGGCGATGAACGGGGCTATTTCAGCGAGACCTACAATGCCCGCGTTCTGGCCAAGCACGGATTGAAGCTGGATTTTGTCCAAGACAATCACTCCTTGTCTCGGGACAAAGGCGTTTTGCGCGGGCTTCATTTCCAGCGGGACCCGTGGGCGCAGGACAAACTCGTGCGCGTGACCCGAGGGGCGGTCTTCGATGTGGCTGTGGATATTCGCAAAGGTTCGCCGTTTTATGGCCAATGGGTGGGCATTGAAATCACCGCTGAAAAAGGCAACCAACTCTTGGTGCCGCGGGGTTTCGCCCATGGTTTTGTGACCCTCGAACCGAATACCGAGTTCTTATACAAGGTCACCAATCCCTATTCGAAAGAGGAAGACCGCTCGGTTCGTTTTAACGATCCGGCCATCGGCATCGATTGGCCACTTTCCGCCGACGCGCTCACGCTTTCAGACAAGGACAAGCAGGCACCGCTTCTGGCGGACAGTGACAACACGTTCATCTTTGAAGGGAGCCTGTGACATGCGCATTCTGGTCACCGGCGGTGCCGGGTTTATCGGGTCGGCGGTATGCCGTCATTTGGTGGCGGACAAAGGTCATACCGTTATCAACGTGGATAAGCTGACCTACGCGGGCAACCTTATGTCTTTGCGCGCCATCGAGAACCAGCCCGGTTACACCTTCGTGCAGGCCGACATTACCGATGGCGATACCGTGTTTGACATCATGCAGCGCCATGACATCGAAGCGGTGATGCACCTTGCGGCGGAAAGCCATGTCGACCGCTCGATTGATGGCCCCGATGTGTTTGTCGAAACCAATGTCGTGGGTACGGTGAAGTTGTTGTCGGCTGCTCTCAAGCATCGCGATACCTTGGACAACGACCGTCGCGACAGTTTCCGGTTCCACCATGTATCCACCGATGAGGTCTACGGCGACCTCCCCTTTGACAGCGGAATTTTTACCGAAGAAACGCCCTATACGCCCTCCTCCCCCTATTCCGCATCAAAAGCCGCATCCGACCATTTCGCCCGGGCGTGGTATCACACCTACGGTTTGCCGGTGGTGGTGACCAATTGCTCCAACAATTATGGACCGTTTCATTTCCCGGAAAAGCTCATTCCGCTGGTGGCCCTCAACGCCCTCGACGGCAAAGCCCTGCCCATCTACGGCACCGGAGAGAATGTGCGCGATTGGCTGTATGTAGACGACCATGCCCGAGCCCTCGAGGCGGTGATCACACGGGGAAGCGCGGGCGAAACGTACAATATTGGCGGCAACTCGGAGCGCACCAATTTGAAGGTCGTCGAAACAATTTGCGATTTGCTCGACCTCAAGAAACCGCGCAGTGACGGGAAGAGCTACCGGGAGCAGATCACCTTTGTCACAGATCGACCGGGGCACGACCGTCGCTATGCGATTGATGCAAACAAGATCAAAGAGACGTTGGGTTGGACCCCATCGGAGACCTTCGAAACCGGGCTTTCCAAAACCATTGACTGGTATTTAGAAAATGAATGGTGGTGGGGACCCCTCCGAGCGACCGATGCCAGCGCGCGGCGGGGCACCAAGGTTTAGACGCAGGGCACGTCTTTCGGTTATCCGATCAGCAATTGGGGGCAGAACAACTTGAAAATCCTCGTCACGGGCCGCCATGGACAGGTCTCCACAGCCCTTCAACAGCGCTGCGCGAACCGGTCGGAATGTCAGCTGATCGTTCTGGGTCGCCCTGAGTTTGATCTTGATGCCCCAGAAAACCTTGCCGCCAAGATTGCCGACCACACGCCCGACCTTGTGGTGAGTGCAGCAGCATGGACCGCCGTCGATCTGGCGGAAGACGAACCGGAGGCCGCCATGCGCGCCAATGGAACGGCAGCCGGACAGGTGGCGCGGGGGGCAGCTCTCGCCGGTGCGCCGATCATCCATCTCTCAACAGACTACGTATTTGACGGCTCTAAAGCGGGGGCATGGACGGAGGATGATCCGGTCCACCCGCTGGGCGTTTACGGCGCAACGAAACTTGAGGGCGAGCGCCAAGTCAGCGCGCAAAACCGCCATCACATCATCCTGCGGACGGCGTGGGTCACGTCCCCGTTTGGCAAAAATTTTGTCAAAACCATGCTGAGCCTTGCCCAAGGGCGAGACACGCTCACGATTGTGGATGATCAATATGGCTGCCCGACATCGGCATTTGACATCGTTGACGGCATCCTGGCCATCGCAGGCCAAATTGAACGGGCGCGTGACGAAGACAATCTCTGGGGGGTTTACCATCTCGCCGGGACGGGTACGGCAACGTGGTGTGACTACGCCCGCGAGATTTTCCGGCAGGCCCGCGCGCTTCAATTGCCCAGCGCGCAGGTTCAGGCGGTGACAAGCGAGGCGTTCCCCACCAAAGCCGCCCGCCCTAAAAATTCGCGCCTTGATTGCACCAAACTTGAAAGCACGTTCGGGTTTCGCACCCGTCCCTGGCAAGAAGCACTGGCAGAAGACATGCGGGTGCTTGCACAGGCATAGGCCACGCCCCGGCTCCTGCCTTGAGTTATCCCCTGTCCAAGAATACCGCGCAGGCTTTGCCCCTGTCATCAATCAAGATGGTGAGGAGCGCGCAATGTCGGACACCACAGACCGTCTCAACCTACCCTACATCCTGCCAGCACAGGCCCAGAAACACGTCACCCACAACGACGCCATCAGGATGCTGGACGCTGCGGTGCAGTTGACCTTTCTGGCGACAGACATGGACACGCCACCAGACGCGCCCAATCCCGGGGACTGTTACGCTGTGGGCCCTACACCTACCGGTCTTTGGGATGGCAGGGCCGCTCAGGTTGCGGTGTTTCAGGATGATGAATGGGCTTTCCTGACCCCAAAAGCTGGATGGCGTGCTTACACTTTGGCAAGCCAAAGCCTGCTGGTGTTTGATGGCACCGGCTGGGTAGAGGTCGTGTCCTCAGGCAATGAATTTCAAAATGTTGCGCTTGCCGGTGTGAACACGACAGCGGACGCAACCAACCGGCTCGCCGTTTCATCCCCCGCCAGTCTGTTCAGCCACGAAGGTGCTGGTCATCAGTTGAAGGTCAATAAAGCGGCAAGCACGGACACCGGCGCTGTGCTTTTCCAATCCAACTGGCAAGGGCGCGCGGAGCTCGGGCTGCTGGGGGATGATGACTGGTCGCTCAAAGTCTCAGATGATGGGGCCCAATGGTCAGATGCTATGCGGGTCGATGCAAAAAGCGGTGCCGTCACCTTCCCCAACAGCGGCCTTGCAACCCAATCGATTTTCAACCTGTTTCGTGATGGCGGTCGATTTACCGCGTCAGCCGCCGACGGCATCACTGTTGGGGCATTTCAATGGCCAGACTACCTGACCTTGGTCAACTCAAGCACCGCGACGGGCCACGGAAAATTCGTGCACAACAATGCAAGCTATGGCGGGGCCGGCGCAACATTGCCCCCATCCGTCAACGATCTGGTTTCTAAAATTCGCGATCCGAGTGCCCGTCGCCTCGGAACAGAGTTTTGGGTGTGCGAAGTGATCCGTGGAAACGGCTCTTTGGGTCCATTTGGTGTGGGAGGCGAAACGTTTCACCTTATGCTGCAAGCCCGCCATCAACCCCGCCTGTCTGCGATGACGTTTCATGGCTATTTCCGCGCGATTGATGACACCATCATGGTTCGGCGCTTTAACGGGCAGCGGTTGTTCGTTGATGGTGTTGAGATGCAAGGCAACACCTCCATCGAACCGGCTATGAACTGGGTTTCTGTGCGTGTTGAAGATGCACAGGATCCGCGCAACTCCTACGGCTACTATCCAGCGCTCTTATATGTTTATTCCAAAAGTGTTGGCGATCGTTTGCAAATCGCCTGCCCGTGTTTGACACCGGGCGTGGTCTCCGTTGATCCTGATATCGGACCGGTGTCTGCGCTTAACTCTTGGTAGCTGGATTTGCCGATGGGTTCATGGCCGGAGTTTTCGGTGCTGGCCCGGCGTTAGGGTTGGGGCTAGGGTTTAGTTCTGGGTTGGGATTTTGCTCGCGGTAAAATGCCAAAGCGTCTTCAATTTCGCCGTGGAACTGAATCCGCCCCCCGCTCATAACCACACCATGGGAGCAGATTGATCGCATCAAGACCGGATTGTGGGTTGCAAGCACCAAACCCCGGCTGTCTTTGACAAGGCTCATCATGCGATTGCGCACCTTGGCATTGAAGTGCGCGTCCCCCGCACCAATCCACTCGTCCAAAAGCAAAATATCCGGTTCGATCATGGTGGACACGGAAATTGCCAACCGCAGGCGCATACCGGTGGAATAGGTCATCAACGGCTTGGACATTGCGTCGCCGAGTTCAGAAAAATCCATGATTTCGGGGATCCGTTCACGGATTTCCCGCGATGAAAGACCCATCTGGAGGCCGCGAATGTACACGTTCTCAATGCCGGTGGCTTCCGGCTGCATGCCCAGCGAAATGTCGAACAGGCCCTTGGCCACGCCACGCACGTCTAAATGGCCGTGGCTTGGCTGATAAATACCCGCCAAGAGCCGCAGCAAGGTTGATTTTCCCGCCCCATTGCGGCCGATCAACCCAAGGCGTTGGCCGGGATAGAGCTTGAACGAAATGTCTTCGAGCAGTGTGGCGTGGGTGCGGGATCCCGAATTGGTGTAAAGATCGACAAACAAATTAAGCGGGTTAGCCAGTACCGAACGCTCCGATTGCGTCACAACCGGCACCTTCAAAGTGAGATTCTGCGCCACAAGAACCGGCTCTTGGGCCCTTATCTGCACTTCGTTTGCTGCGTTGTTCATACCCACGGTCTCACCCCACTTACACCCAAAGCGGCACGACGCGGGCGAAGCGGCGCAACAGGGCCCACGCCAAGGCAAAGCCAGCCACGGTGCAGGCGCATACGATGGCAATGCTCAATCCAGCCACGGGATTTCCCAAAAGCGGCGCACGAACGATTTCAATGTAATGATAAAACGGGTTGAAGACCAAAAACGCGGTCATGATAACCCCGCGCTCACCATCCCCCGGAATCCACAAAATGGGCGTCGCCAAGAACGCGATGCGCATGATGGCGTGAAACACCTCGCTGAGATCCCGGTAGCGCGCACCCAAAATGCCAAACACAAGGCCAGCCCAAATACCGTTCAGAACGAGAACGAACAGGCCGACCAGACTGAAAACGACATCCCAAGAGGGTAGAATCGCAAAGAGGATGCAGACGACAAGGATGATCGGCGCTTGATGCAGGAATGAAAACACCACCAGCGCAACATCCACGATGACGATGGGAATGAGGCTTCCGCCTTCCTGCATAATCTGCGGGCGATTGCGCTGAAACACCGTGGCGGCGTTGATAATAAAGCCGGTGATGAGGGTCCACACCACGAGGCCTACGGCCAAATGGGGAATGAAGACTTTTGGGTCAGCGGCACCAATTTCGGCAAACAAAGCGCCCACCAGCGCTATGAACAGGGAGGGGCCAACAAGCAGCCACAGCGGACCCAGCGCGGTGCGCCGGTATCGCAACAGAAACTTGAAGTAAGCCAGTTGTATGAGTGAGCTTAGACGCAAACCGGCCGACCTTTCTGGTTTGCGCCCTCTTAACGATGGCAATCGTGCCAAGCAAGGCTTAGACTGTTTTATGGTTGGGCATTGGGACGTTTGAGCCTTCGACAGACAAGACCGACGGGGACGGAACACGCTATGAAAGAGAAAAGCTACGCGTTCGGTGAAACCAGCTTAGAACCCAGCTTTTTTGAACCAGCGCAAAACGGCATCATGAACTGGAGCTATCGCGGTATTCCAACATGGAAATGCCCGTTCGATCTGGCGATCTACAGCCAATTGCTGTGGGACTTGAAACCACGCACGGTCATCGAGTTTGGTTCCAACCGGGGCGGCAGTGCACTGTGGTTTGCAGATCAGTTGACCGCTTTTGGCGTGCCCGATTTTAAAATCTACTCCCTCGACTTGCACAAAGTGACGGACCTCGAAGACCCACGCATCGTCTTTGGTCATTGCGATGTGAGTGAGCCGGGAGCCTATCTGAGCATCGATGATATTGCGGCGCTGCCCAAACCGCTTCTTGTGATGGATGATGCCTCACACATGGCTGAGCATGTCTTGAACGTTCTGCGTTTCATCGACCCGGCCATGGAACCCGGAGACTATCTGATCGTGGAAGATGGCAATCTCGTCGAATTTGGCTGGGGGCCGCAATACAATGGTGGCCCTTTGGTGGCCCTCAAGACGTTCCTGAAGGAAACCGGCGGCCGATACGAAATCGATCGGGCGCGCTGTGATACATTTGGGCGAAACGTTACATGGAACCCGGAGGGCTTTATTCGGCGCGTGTGAGACGTGGCCTGGACCCGTCAAACTTACGCGGCAGGCTTCTGCCACCAAGCGCCCGTCCAATCGACCCTGTTTAAGTCCGGTTCAAAATCGATGCCCTTACAGTAATCCGTAACAGCCTGCTGACAGGCTGGAACCGCGCCATAGTCATCAATGATGCAAAAGCCACCAGGGGAGAGCTTTGGATATAAGTGGGTGAGCGCATCGATGGTGGAGCCGTACATGTCACCATCGAGCCGGATGACAGCAAAGCGCTGGCCCCGATCCAGCGTCGGCAGTGTGTCTTTAAACCAACCCTTCAAGAAAGTGACTTGCTCATCGAGAAGACCATAACGCTCGAAGTTTAAGCGCACATCATCGACCGAGACTTTCAGTTCTTCGAACGTGTGGTGCCTGTCGCCTTTATCCGCCGCGTACTTGTCTTCCTGCGGGGGTGGCAAACCTTCGAACGAGTCTGCAACAAAAACGCGCCGGTCGGTCACGCCATGGGCTGCCAAAAGCCCACGCATGAGAATGCAGCAACCACCCCGCCAGACCCCAGTCTCAATCAGGTCCCCGGGCACACCCTCTTTCAGCGCGCGTTCAACCAATATGCGCACGTTTTCAAGCCGACGCACGCCTGCCATGGAATGGGCTCGGGACGGCCAGTCACGGCCCTCCGCACGCAGCGCGTCTTCAAATTTGCCGCCGGACCAGGGATCGAACGGCATGTCACCGTAGATCGTGTTGGCAATAACCTTGATGAGTAGATCGCCGTATAACGTCGCGCTGTCGGCCATCGCGAGACGCGATTAAACACTTGGGTCGAGGTTACGATAAACCAGATGCGGGAACACTTGCTCCGCACTGCGGCCATCGCGCTGGACCACCAGCTCCTCCACCGCTTCCATTGCGCCGATGCAGCTTGAATAGAGCGCATCATCAAAAACCCAATAGCCGCCATCAACCATGTTGGGGATCGACACATCGTAGCTGTATTTGACGGCTGAATAGATGTCACAATCGATGTGGTTGAGGCGTACAGGGCCGATTTCTTTCAACGCATCGGGGGCGGTGTCTTCAAAGAGGCCTTTGACCAGCACAAGATTGTCGAGCTGCTGTTTTTCAATCAGGCGCAAGATTTCTTCATAGCCCGCATCCTCGAAATCGCCGGCGCGGTGGGCATCCCGCTCCGCATCGGTTTCGGGCATGCCTTCATAGGTGTCGAAGGCATAGATTTTCATGTCCGGATGCAGCTCTTTACAAATGTGAGCCATGAAAAGCGCGTTGCCACCGCGATAGGTTCCAAATTCCACGATATGGCCCGGAGCCAGATCGTCCATGCCAAAACGCAAAGCAAGATAGATGTTCATGCGGTTGGCTTCCGACACCACCGTGCGCCCCGCGCTCACCTTCAAAGCGGCACGGTACAGCGGGTCCTGGTGGAGTTGGCCCACAAGGTCACCAAACTGAAGACCCCAGCCCCGCTGATAACCGGCCTGGATGTTACGGCCGCGGGACAAGGTGGGGGCATCATCAAAAGCGGGAAGCGAGACCATGGAATAACCCTTTAGAACTGTTTTGAGGCGCCCAAGCACGGCTGTTTTTCCTATGTTGTGCCCGCGGTGGTAAACCGCAATTGGTGCCGCATCAAGACAAATTTCTTGGCCATTTCAATCCTTTGCAGAACGATCATATTTGCCCTGCGCCTCAGCAATAGTGGTTTATATTTTTATTGTACTGTCTATCGAAAATTGGCAGGGACGACTGGCTGCACCATTGAGGCCACGCGTGTCAGTCCCCGTGCCGGGCGGGCTAAAACCGCCGCTGGCTTGAACTTGCAGATCATCTCTTTTATGCCCGCACATCGGCTTTCGATGGCTGAAAACGCATCGTTTTTCGCTTTTGCACCGCCCAAAATCCTCCAGACCAAAAACCCCAGAAGCAAGCCATGAGCCAGAAGCAAGCCCGCCTGATTTCAGTCCACATCCCCAAAACCGGTGGCACGACGTTTACCAACATTCTTCAGCAGCGGTTTTCAGGTGATTTGGTGCTGGACTACGGTCAACCGGTCGACGCAGTGGCCAGTCTGATCGCGCCAAAAAAAGAGTTTTGCATCCATGGGCACTTTAAGGCTGGAAAGCACGCCGCCCTCGAAAACAAGACCCTGATAACGTGGCTGCGGGAGCCCCTCGATCGTATCATCTCGCACTATAATTTTTGGCGCACACACCGCTATCCGTTCAACCAGTTTTGGCTGGAGTTCCATTACAACGAGATGTCGTTTGTGGAGTTTGCGCTCGACAGGCGTTTGCAGAACGAACAGTCCATGTACTTAGACGGCGTGCCAATCGCCGACTATGAGTATGTTGGTATCACCGAACATTTCCAGCAGAGTCTCGATCTTTTCGCGAGCCGGTATGGCATTGAATTGCCCGAAGAGATTCCGCATAGCCGAGACTCCGGTCGTTTGCCTCAAGCGATCAAGGCCAGCGATATCGACAAGGCCGACCTCAACAAGATCCGCGCCTTTCACCACCTAGACTATGCTGTTTATTTTGAAGCTCTGTCTCAGTTTTCTAAAGATTATCAAGAGACCTTAGGCAAACCGCTCACGGCACCTACACCGCGCAAAGTCGGCGAGAAATTGGCGGTCCGCAATGCGGCCCAAGGGCTGTCCCGACTGGACCGTGCGGATGTGCCATTTTTGGTTGGAAGTTACATCTACGGCGAAAACTGGCCCATCAATATGTGGGATTCCTTCAAGCGGCGCACGTTTGAGGATTACGTCCTTGCTGCCAAGGCGGACGGTTACAATACGTTATTCCTGCTCATTCCTTCGGGCTTGGAGATCATCAAGCGCAAGGCACCGGAAAAATACAAAATTTTCTGGGAGGATCTTCAGTTCTCTGTCGATTGCATCAAAAAGCACGGCTTGGCTTACGGCTTTCGCGTCGCCTATTCGTGGGATGGGTACGACTTCTTCATCAATCGGGGGCGTCACGTTTTTTCCATCCTTGCCGGGGGCGCCGAACGGACCAATTACAACGCCATTCTCAAAGATCTTTGGGACATGGTTGGGGATGACGAGAAGTTCACCTTTGCCTTCATCACGTGGGAAGATTTGATTTCTTACCCCATTAATGTGGCGCCCAGGGCCAGGCCGGATATGCGCAAAGCGCTCTCTGAGCAGTTTGGATATGCAGGCAAAAATGGTGAAGGGATCCCCGACCAGCAGTCCGTGGAGTTTCAAAGCTATCTGGAATTTATCGACTTCAAGTTTCTTGAGACCTACTACGACATGAAGTCCTCATTTCCAGCGCTCACGCTGGAGGCCCGGGTGGACGCAACACCGTGCAAAGCCGCCGATGGCAGTGACATCATGTTCATTCACCATCGCCATTTCATCGAGCCGGATTACGACATCATCAACAGCTATTTTGGGACGTATATGGTGCCCAATACGGGTAACCCTACGGCCGAACAGGGCATGTCCGGCTTGGAGATTGCCCATGCCAACATGAAAACACACCTGGGTCGCCGAAAGATTTTCGTCGATCAGTTCAACTACGTTATGAAGGAGCGGACGTTCGATCAATTCGCTCCCTTCTCAGAAAAAAATCTCAAGAAGTTTCTGTCGAAATCCGAGCCTTGGCTGCGTGAAAACTCTACCGGATACGCCACTTGGAGCTTATCCGACTATCTGATGGACAATATTCAAAACTGCTGTTTCAAGTTCGGTTTGGAAAACTGGACCAGCGTGTCAGGCGATCCCCTCACGCTCATCAAAAATGATGATTACAACCACGTCGTCCTGCAGGCCGGACAGGCGATGGCTGGCATCAACATTAAACATTATTCGCCCTGGTCGAAAATCGGCTACATCGTCATCGATGCCAATCTCGGCGCCACAGGCGAGTTGCACATCGATCTGGGGCACGAAAAACCCTACGTAATCACGCCGCAGACAAGCGGTGTTGCCCTGTATGACAACTTCTCGCGTTATATTGTTGCGACGGATGGTGAGCTTAGCAAGTTTGAAGTGAGCGCCAGCCAAGCCGAGGTGAGCGTGGCCAAAGCCTCCTACGGTTTTGATATCTGCTCAAACGGCGGACGCTCCATCACGCTGGAAGAGACCTCGACATCCGCTATTAGCGCTCAATTCCATAAGAGCTTTGCTTAAGAAGCCGAAGCATCGGTTCGGGCGTGACGGGCCGAAATATCTAAAATCTCAAAGCCCCAGCGGATCGCGTTACCATAAGAATTGCTGCAATGTGGGAACTGCTGCTGCGAGCCAACGTTTCAAAATCAACCGATTTCTGGGATAGAGTTTTTATCGAAGGACAAGACCACCGCGCTTATGACCGTGACCGCTTCTGACCCACTGACGACCACGCCCGAGAGAAAGTCTTGGGCGATCCAGTCATTGCGCGGCATTGCGGCCACCATGGTGGGCATTATGCACATCATCGGTTTTGCCTCCCGCGGCGGGAATGACATTGTCAAAGGCTGGCACGACATCGCAAAAGACATCGGGCCGGTGGGCGTCGACATCTTCTTCGTCATCAGCGGCTTCATCATTACACTGTTATTTCGGCGCAATCAGCATGCGCTTGTGTTCCTCATCAAGCGCTTTGCCAGGGTCTACATCATATATTGGATCACGCTGGCCGCTTTGGTGGCGTTTTATGCCTATCGCGGTTTTATGCCACCCATAGACCATCTCATTGAAAATCCTAAGGTTCTACTTCTGCTCAGCACGGCCAAGGCCCACCCTGTGAGTTGGACCCTCGTTTACGAAATCCACCTTTATGCTGTGGCGGCGTTTGCTCTTTTGTTCAGGCGTCATGCCATGACCGTGTTGGTCATCTGGTGTTTCTTGCAGCTTTACCTTGTTGCGCTGGCAGGCCAGCGCATTATTCCGTTTTACGTCTTCTTCCATCCCCTTTCTTTGGAATTTGTCTTGGGAATCATGGTGGGCCTGCTGGTCGATAAGTTTCGATTGCCTAAACCGGGCCTCTTTATCGTGCTGGGACTTGTGTTTCCGTTCGCCTTCAACACGGTGCTGGGAGACGCAATCTCCATGACCAATGGCTACATGCGTGTTTTGGCCTGGGGTGTGCCCTCGGCGATACTCGTCTTTGCGGCGCTGCAATGGGAGCGAACGCACGACATGCCAAGCCGAGCCCTCAATTATTTGGGCGACATCTCCTACTCGTTTTACCTGTGGCACTGGTTGATTGCGGCGATGATGACTCTCGTGATCCCCGGTTTAACGGCATCCTTGTTCGGCGCAGTGCTCTATATTGTCGTCACGATTGCCCTTGTGACGGCGGTGAGCGCGGTCAGCTATCAGTTTGTGGAGCGCCCGGTGAATATTTGGGTTGCCACGCTTACGCGAAATATTGGCAAACCAACTCATTCCGCACCGCAAACCTAGTACCATCACGCGCAAAGCCAGCATTAAGGGGTGCAGGTATATCGACGGGATGTACAAAATAGGCCAAACCAATCACGCTGTTTGTGTCCGGTTGAGTGCATTGGAACCACGCGATGAGCCGAGCCAACTTGCGCTGGCGTTTCAAGCAGTTGCTGCGCAAACCATATCATTTTTGGAAAGTACGAACTTTGACCTCACCTTCCCTTCACTACCCGCCGGCGGCCCTGGACTTCACCGAATTTGATACATGGGAAGCCTTTCAAAAAAGTCAGGCAGACCTCGCGCGATCCTTTCAAGAACGCACGGCGCTCGAAGACGCTATGGCGACGGACACGTCGAAGCCGGTGGAATATGCGGGCCAATGTGGGGTGTGTTGTCGGGACACGACGTTTCATTGCGACTGGTCGATCAGCTACGATTTGCCCGATGGTGGCAAGCGTCCGGTCTGGCGGGAACGGCTGGTCTGTGACTGCGGTATTTCCAACCGCTTGCGCGGCTCCCTGCACTTTATGCTCGATCGGTGCGGTTTAAATGCCGACAGTTCTGTCTATTTGACCGAGCAAACGACGCCCTTTTTTAACCTCCTCAAGTCCGAGTTCGAGAGTGTGGTCGGCAGTGAATATCTCGCCGATGGGACGAAACCGGGCCAGACCAATGCCAACGGCCTTCGGCATGAGGACATCACGGCGTTGACCTTTGAAGACGACCAGTTCGACATCCTGGGATGTTTTGAAGTTCTGGAGCACGTCCCGGACTATAAAGCGGCCCTTGCGGAAATGTTTCGCGTTCTGAAACCCGGCGGGCACCTCGTGGCCACATTTCCGTTTCGGCTTGACCTTGAGGACACGCTCATGCGGGCGCGCATTGATGAACAAGGCGAGATCGAGCACATCCTTGAGCCTGAATACCACGGCGATCCATTGTCGGACCAAGGCGTGCTGTGTTTTTACCACTTTGGCTGGGACATTCTGGATGCCCTGCGGTCCGCAGGTTTTTCAAAAGCCACCTGCGGGTTCTTTTGGTCGAAGGACATGGGTTACCTCGGCGCCGGCTCATCGCTGTTTCACGCGGTGAAGTAGCGTTCAGACGCAGATGAAGCGCCCATATTGACGGCATGCTACGGACGTGCCGGACGGGATATCAGTTTTCATCGTGACAAAGCGGGTCACGAAGCGGGTTGCGCGTCATACCACGGCACGAAACGAAAACCTCTGCCTATGGCTTGGCCACCAGATAGGGCGGCGTTTCCCGAATGTCGAAACGCGCTTTTATCCAGGCGCCCATCTCTTCTCCGAAGCGCCGGGTAAGGTGATGGCGGTCCATGGTCCAGGGATCGCCGTCGATGAACATCCGGCACGATTGAAGCGTGGTGCCATCGCAAAACACATCCCGCTTGGAGATGTAAATGCCATTGGCCTTTTCCACCGCCGCCTTCACACCATCTTCAAACCGCCAAACAAACTGCATGTTGCTTTCGGCAAAGCAGCCTTCGATACCGAAAATGGGGGCGACCTTCCGGCAATCGCGTTTTAGGACAAGATGGGGTCCGAACACCAAAATGGGCGCATCGGTGGCTGCGCGCACGGATTGCAGGTAGCGCTCCAGCATTTTGGGCTCATACCAACCGTACAAAACGTTGATCACCACCAAGCCGTATTTTTTCAGATATGCGGGGGAATTGCGCCGATCATTGATTTCAATGCACTTTGACCGATCGGGGTGATTGGCGGCTAAGACCGCGTAGTTGCTGGAGTGAAGCGGCGGACAGCCGGGCCAATTGTCAAACGTGTAGGGCAGTTTGGGTGCCGCTGAGAGGAAAGCGTTGAACGCGTCCATGGCATGACTGTCACCGATGAGGAGAACCCCTTCATCCTTGGGGACCCGGCAATTTATGGGTCTCGCGTCCATGCAGTGCTGGCGAAACAGCGTATAGCGGTCATCAAGTAGGGTCTTGAGACGCGCCTCAATGCTTTGCGTCCCATCAGACATGACTTTAGAGATTTGCGCAGCGCCGAGCGCGGTCCCTGAGAGGACACCGGCAAAGACCGCTGACGCGCTCAAGACCTTCTTTGGCGACCAATTTTGAAAAAATTTGGGGCTGCGCCGGAAGGGCTCTTCCACGAAATGGAACATCAAGGCGCTCAGAACAAAGGTTGAGACGATGATGAATGCCAACCATGGCAGCGTCACGTCCCCTGCCAGCCTGTAGCTGGTGAAGACGAAAACCGGCCAATGAACCAGATAAAGCGAGTAGGAGATTTTGCCGAGATAAATGGAGACCGGGTTGGCCAGCGCGACCTCAGAGATGGGATTGCGCGGTGCTAACAGAACCAGCGCTGTGCCCAGGCAGGGCAGAAGGGATGTGAGACCGGGAAACGGGGTTTTCCCATCGAACAGAAAAAAGCTGAGCACAATCATCGCAAGGCCAAGGGCGGCACAAAGCGTGGAGACCAAGCGGGGCAACGCCATGCGCGACAGCAACCACCAACACAGTCCACCAAGCGCGAACTGACCTATGCGAAAGGGTGTCAGGAAAAACGCCGCGCTTGCGTTGGTCCAGACAACGTATTCGGCCACCGCTGTCCAGACAACAACCATGGCGATCAAAAACGGCACGAGGTAGCGCCGCCCAAGGCTCAATACGGCCACCAAGGCGACGGGCCAAAAGAGGTAAAACTGCTCTTCTACCCCGAGTGACCACGTGTGCAGCAGCGGCTTTAGATCGGAGTCCGTCGCAAAATATCCTGCTTCATACCAAAACAAAATATTGGAGACGGAAAACAGCGCAGCAACGGCTGACATCGCGGTGTCTGACGCCAAAATGGGCTGGAAGATCAAGTAGGAAGCGGCGACCGTCACCAGTACGGTGGTAAAAAGGGCCGGAAACAACCGCCGTGCACGGCGGGCGTAGAAATTCCAAAACGAGAACGAACCGGTTTGATGCTGCTTAACGATCACGCCGGTGATTAAAAAGCCGCTGATGGTGAAGAAGACATCCACACCGGTAAAGCCGCCCTCAAACCAGGAAAGTTTCCAGTGAAATAACAGGACACCGATGACCGCAACGGCCCGCAGGCCGGTGATGTCATCTCGGTAGTCTGCAGATGGTGGCACCGATGGTGAAGGTGGCGGGGCCTTGGTTTCGGCAGGCGTGGGAGGCGAAAATTCTATGGCGCCGGGGGTGCTGTACCGCAGTTCCAACAATCCGGGCTGCGACACCGTTTCGCCTGTGGGGCGCACCAATTCAAAACGTAAGAGCGCCGATGCCGGAAGAGCGTCGAGGCTGACGGTCTGGCTTTCATGGACCGGGATTGATTGAACCAGGTTGTTGTCCGCATAGACGGAGATCTGAAAGTCACCGACGAAGGGATTGTGGATCGCTGTGAGTTGCGGGGCCTGCTGGACTGACTGGGGCCCCATCAACCTCATCGTGACGACGCCGCCCGATGCACGCGCCAAAAAGATGCCGTCATTGGGTTGAGAGAAGGTCCATTCCGCACCGATTTCTGCGGTTGGCGCGGCAAAGTCGTAGCCGGCTTGCGCGGCATCGCTCAGCCCGCCCGGACCACCGGACTGGTTTTGATCGCCCATGATGTCCCCTGCTCGAGTATCAGTTGGCGGTTAAGCTGTGGTCGGCAAAATGGGAGGCGTGACGTTCGTGAGAATTCCGCCCCCACGTCCGTCCTTGATCCAAGTCTCCGACCCGGCTGTTCTACTCACATTTCAAGGACAAAGCCTATGGCTTTTGCCCCCCATGCGGACCCAAAAGGAAAAAATGATTGTGTCTGGTTGCAGAAAACTTCGGCAACGAACCGGAGGATGCGGAAATGGGCGGGCATGAGAGGGACTGTTGGCCCTGTGTTTGCTAGGACGGGCGTCCCTTGGGGGGAATGTCCAAAATCATGATGCCGGCATACCCGGTCAAGCGGGTGTCAGCCCTCCACTGGGCACCATCATGATGGTCCAAGAGTTCGGCATATCGCACATGGACCGGTGTTCGGGCGGCAGCCGCTTCAACGGGTTGGTCGGCAAACGGGTGCTGTACGCGGTAGCCATCGCTCGATGCGCTGAGTTGAGGCGGCACAAACAGGAGCGTTGCGGTCTCCGTCCGATTTTGGCGCTTGGCAATCAATTTTGAGACGCTGGCTGTACTTTTCCAATCCAACGCGTCGAGGATGGTGAGGGTTCGACCCTGATAGTGCTCGTCTTTGGCGTTCTTCAACGCAATGACGGGATGATCGCTTGGAATGTCCGCGAGGCTATCGGTTGCCGCGACAACGACGGTTTCCTGTAGGTCTGCATCGTCCAAGGTTAAGCCTGCTTCGATCAGGCTGGACAAGTCCGTCAATACGTCCGGTGACCCCAACGCGGCTTGGTAGCGATCCCCCGCATGCGCGATTTTGTTGGGCAAAGATGGAAGGTCGAGATCGTCGAGGATGGCGCGCACAATGGTGTCGCCGGCTTGCCGGGACGTGGTTTTGGCCACGAACGCCAGGGCATTGTCTCGCAATGTGCGCCACAGGACTTCATCGTCGTGCAACCGCTTCATGGCGGCGGCAAACTCTTCTGGCGTGTCGGCCACCAAAACATCATGACCATCGGTGAGGGCCATGCCCTCCACCCCCACCGTGGTGGACACAACCGGCAGGCCGTGGGCCATGGCTGTGATGATTTTGCCCTTCAAGCCCGCGCCATAGCGCAGCGGCACGACCATCATCTTGGCCTCGGTCAAAACCGGTTCCAGGTCTTCGACGAAACCGACAATGTCCACATCGTCGCCACGATAAGCGTTGAAGTGTTCCGGCGGGTGACTGCCGATAGCCTTGAGGACAACCGTTTCATCGCCAAAGATGTCACGGACGTGGGGAGCAATATCAGCGACGTAGTGGTCAACCGCATCCACATTGGGCTGGTGGCGATACCCCCCCAAAAAAACGGCAGACATGTCCCTTTCATCAAAATCAGCCCCCGGCCCCCGTGGCTCATAAACCCAGGGGAACACCTTGACCTTCACGTCGGGGACAAGCTGGGACAGCAATTCCTGTTCAAAGTAGGAATGGACGATGGTCAGATCGGAGGCGCTGATCAAACGCAATTCCTTGACCTTCGTTTCCGTTTGGCCGCCGTCTTTTTGATGATCTTTTGCGGTTTCCAACTGCTGCGAACGCTCCTCGCGCAGGAAATGAAGGTCCGAGGTGTGGTAGATAATCTTGGAGCCGGATGCGTGATTTTTCAGCGCGTCGAAATTGTCTTCAAACGTGTTCACCCTGAAAATGACGATGCAATCATAGGGCTCCTCAAGGGCCTTCAAATGCTCGTCCAGGGACTTGCACCAGGGGTACAACAGGGATTCGATGCCCATCGCCGAAAGCAATTCGGTGTAGTGTGGAATGAAGGTGTAGTTTGAGCAGGGTGCAAACGTCACATCATAGCCAAAATCTCGCAGCCCCCGCATCAACTCAAGGGCTGTAATCGAACCCGCATCGCGGTCCGGTTCCGGCGTGATCTGGTCCAACACAAGCACTTTACCAATCGTGCCGCGTCGCGTGGCTTGATCAACGTCCACACCGTTCACTCCAAAATGGGTCAGGACGGGCGACCACCGCTCTTTCAGTTTTTTGGCATTTACGACCTGATAGGCCTTTACGCCTTTGGTGGTGTCTGTGCCGGACGTGATGCCCTCGTGGTGGATGACGTTTGACAGCGGTTGGTACAAAACCGAAAGCCCCAGCGCACGGATGCGAAAGGCGAGGTCGGAATCCTCTCCGTATGCCGGGGTAAACGTTGGGTCGAAACCACCTAAGGCCTGGTTGAGCGCGCGCGGCAGCAAGATGGCTGCGCCGGAACAGTAATCTGCATGCCGCGCATGGTTGAACTGGGGATGAGTGCGGTCCTGCAAGCGACCATAGTTCCAGCCGGAAAAATCATTCCAGATGATGCCGCCGGCTTCTTGCAAACGCCCATCGGGATAGATCAGCTTTGAGCCCACCATGCCGACATTGGTGTGCAGTTCGAAGGTATCGATGAGTGTCGATGCCCAGTGCTCCGCCACCTCGGTGTCATTGTTGAGGTAGCACACGTACTGCTTGGTGGCCCGGGCAGCGCCGACATTGCACGATCCGATGAAACCAAGGTTCTTGGTGTTGCGGATGTAAGTAATGTCTGTGCGGCCCTTGAGTTTGGCGAGCGTGTCGTCGCTGGAACAGTCATCAACGACAATCAGCTCATAATCGACATCGGTGTTGGCATGGACCGTGTCGATGCATTGCAGCGTGTATTCGATCTGGTTGTAGACCGGCACAATGATGGAAACACTTCGGGGCGGCAGATTGGCCGGTGCGCCGGTGGATGCCCGGGCGAGCGAAACAACGCGGTCGCTCACACGTTCCAACTCAAATGTGCCACTGGGGGCGGGCATGAGATCCACCCGTGGCGTATAGCCCAGCATCGGCCCAAATCGATTGATCAAACGGCTGCGCAGGGCGAGCTTTTGGGGCGTCGACAAAGGCAGCAGGCGATACACCAAAACGCCCGTCTTAATGGCGAGGTAGCGTGCGTTTTCGACGGTTGAACGCTTAAGGGTGCGAAAGCGGCGCCCGAGACCCAGATTAAGGGGCGCATGAATCCGCGCCCAGGTTCGAAGCGGTTTCTTACGCCATTGTTGCGTTTCGGCGTACACGATATCCGCGCGGTCGCTTAGTTCCTTATAGGCGACCCTATCGCTGGCAAGTTGCGCTTGGAGGACTTCGATTTGTTGCTTTGTTGTGGCCTCGTCCACCTCCAACATGCGACTAAATTCGTCGACCGCTTGTTCGGCTGACTTCAGCCTTATTTTCATTGCGCGCAGTTTTTTCTCGCTGGTGGAAACGGCGTCCCGTTGTTCTTCCAGCAGGGTCTGCACGCGCTTGTTTTCGGCACGAAGTTTGGTGGACTTTGCGCGCTCGCGTTTGAGGGCGCTGTCCGCCTTTTTGAAATTCTGCTCAACGTCGGCGGCTGCCGCCAACTTCTTTTCCAGAGCCTTTTTTTCGCCGCGCAGTTTGGTGACGGCGCGTTTAGACGCGGCTTTGTCTTTTTGCGACGTAAGAACAAGCGTCTCGTTTCGCTCCTTGAGCGTGGCGTGTTCTGCACGGAGTTGGGCGACCTCCCCTTCGGCTGCAGCACGCTTTTCAGCTTGTGTTTTGATGTCCGTCTGAGCCCGCTGCAATTGGGTGTTTTGGAAGGTGCCTGCGGATTTCAGATCTTCATAATTGGCTTGATAGGCGACATGGGTTTCCTTGAGCGCACCATTTAACCGCTCAATCTCCGCAGCTGCGCCACGGTGTAAAGCGCCGAATTCCAAGTCCTGGTTGGCCAGTTTTTCCGTAAAAAATGCTCTAAGGGAGTGACCTTCGTAGGTTTCACCAATGGATGCAAAGAGCTGCATCAGCGGGACATCGCCATGCTTCCTGTTTTCATCCAGCGCTTCGATCAGCGCCTTGGCGTGGGTGTTAACATCTGTGCCAAGACACAACACACCCAAGCCGTTCCCGAAGGAAAAGTTGCACGACGGACCAAGGGTTGCGATCTCGTCCCAAAGACGGTGAACACCAAAGTCCCCCGTGGTGACCGTCGTGTCATGAAACATAACGATGCCGCGAGACGACAGCTTCGACCGCCATGTTTCAAAGTCATGCTTCACGGCGTCGTAGGTGTGCAGACCGTCAATATGAAGAAGGTCGACGGTGCCATCATCAAAGGACGGGCAGGCTTCTTCGAACGTGGACCGGATCAGACGGACCCGGTTATCGTAGCGCGCTGCACGGAGGCGAACGTCGTCGAAAACTGTGTCTCCCTCATACCGCCCGGCGTGTTCATCTCCCTGCCAGGTGTCTATGCCAACCACCTGTCCAGCCACGTCATAGCTGGCCATGGCGTCAGCCATCGCGAGGAGCGAGTCTCCCTTATGAACGCCCAGTTCAACGATCTGGTTTGGGCGCACAAGCGCAATCAGCGCGCGGACAAACGGGATGTGGGCATGCCAACTCACAACATCGCTCAGACGGTCCCGCGGCGCATGCAGCGCGATGTTGATGGCCGTCGAGATGGCCACATCCGGTGTGATTTTTTTGTCCGGCGGCCCTTCAATATGCGGTGGTCGCTTACGGGTGGCGATGTGACTGGTTTCGAGGGTGCGAACCGGGAGTTTGTCCCTCAAGAAAGCGTCCAGATCCTGCTCGCCACCGTAAAGATGCCCAGCGATCCCGGCTGCCCGCGCCGCTTCGATATCGCTTGATTTGTCGCCCACCAGCATGGACCGGCTGGTGTCGATCCTCAAATCGGCAATCGCCTTTTCAATCATGCCCGGGTTGGGCTTTCGATCCTCATGATCACCGGTGAATGCAGGGACGGTGCCTTTGGGGTGAAACGGGCAATGGTAAAACGCGTCAATCCACGCTCCTTCGGCCCGCAGCGCGGTGTTGAGCGCATCGTGGAACCGCGCAACATCCGCTTCGGTATAAAGACCAAGGCCAACCCCGCCCTGGTTGGTCACAACCACGGTGGTGAACCCCATATTTCGGGCATCACGGACCGCCGCCGCCGCACCGGGCACGAGTTTTAGCTTTTTGGGATCGTGGGCGTAGCCATCCTCGTCGGTGTTTAGGACGCCATCGCGGTCAAAGAAAACGGCGGGTTTGCGTAAGCGCTCCCGCAATTCCCGGTTCGCCCGTGCCAGCGCTTCCGGCACGCCAATATCGATGAAGTAACCCGATTGCTTGACCGCAAAAAGCTGCCCCGCCGACGCAAGACGGGGGTATACGTCACGCTCCAGCGAGGCGGGCAGTGTGTCTACCCAATCGCAAACCTCCGGCCTCAGCACGGAAATGCCAGCATTGATCAAGCTCTCTTCAGCCGGCCCTCGTTCAAGAAATTCTGTGACGCCTCCTTTGTCGTCCACCGTCACGCCGCCGAAACGCGATCCATCGGGGACAGTGCGAACGGTGAGCAACATCTCGTTTTCGTTGAGTGCTTCTCCGCGACTGAGTATGGCGATGGGGTCACAGGCAAAGAAACTGTCGCCATTGATCAGTAAGAAGCGGTCGTCCAAACGCTCTTTCATCAGTTTGAGGGCGCCGGCTGTGCCCGCCGGTTCCGCCTCCACCTGCTCCTCGACGGTCACGCGAACACCATTGGGCGTATGCCAGACATGCGCTTCAATGAATGGTTTGAACGCATCGGCCAGATAGCCGGTTGAGATGATGACGTGCTCAAGACCGGCGCGGGCGAGCCAATCGATGACGAATTTTAGGAAAGGCTGCCCATCGACCTCCAACAACGGTTTGGGGGTGTTTTTGGTGAGGTCACCAAGACGGGTTCCTAGACCCCCGGCGAGAAGTACCGCTTGTTTAATCCGCCCTTGGGCCACGACCGTCGGTTCCTCGTATCGCCGTTCACCGCCCCTTGGCCAGCGAACCAAACAGCGCTGACTCTACATAGGCGCACAACAAATGATAAGTGACCAGGTGGCATTCTTGAATCCGCGGCGTGCTGCTGCTGGGTGCGTGGAGCACGAGGTCGCAATGCGTCGCCATTTTGCCGCCGGTCTCCCCCGTAATGCCAACAACTTTCAACCCCTTGGCGCGGGCCGCTTCGATGCCCTGAAGAATGTTTTCAGAATTTCCAGACGTGGTGATGGCTGTGAAAACGTCCCCGGGTTGGCCCAAAGCCTCGATCTGGCGGGCAAACAAGCGGTCATAGCCGTAGTCATTGCCAATGCTTGTCATGATGGAGGTGTCGGTGGACAGGGAGATCGCGGCAAGGCCGGGGCGATCGAAATGAAACCGGCTAACCAGCTCTCCGGCGATGTGCTGCGCGTCGGCGGCGCTGCCGCCATTGCCTGCAAACAGCAATTTTTTGCCGGCTTGGAGCGCGTCCAGATAGCACTCGGCAACTTCACCGATGGCGCTGCGATAGGCTTCATCGGCGTAAACGGCATTGATGGCCGCGCGGGAGCCGGCCAACTCGCTCTCGATCAACGCTTGCGCGGTAGTTTCCATGCTTCTGCCCCTTGGGATGTGAACACACAACCAAACGTGCGCCCTTCATGGTCTTTCAGACTGTTCAAGACCGCGGGTTTGCGTTCCGGCGGCACGGAAATCATGATAAATCCTCCGCCACCGGCTCCGGAGACTTTGCCGCCATTGGCGCCGGCTGCGATGGCCGAATTCAAAACAGCATCAATGCCGTCGTTTGAGATCTGGCTCGCCATTTCACGCTTGGCGGTCCACCCTTGGCGGAGCAGCTCACCAAAATAATCAAAATCCCCCAGCAGCAAAGCCTCTTTCATGCCGATGGCTTGGGCTTTGAGGGCATGCATGGCCTCAAGGGAGCGGGTTTTACGGCCTTCAACATTTTTCACCTGCTCATCAATGATGGTTGCAGACGACCGTGAACGGCCTGAATAATAGAGGATCAGCGAGGCTTCGAGCTCTGACACGGCGGATGCACGCATGCGCAGAGGATTGATGACCACCCGGTCTTTGGCCTGGAATTCCATCAGGTTGAAACCACCGAACGTGGCTGCATATTGGTCTTGTTTTCCGCCGGAAAGCCCCATGTCCTGCCGTTCGATCTCGAAAGCCAAGTGGGCGATGTCATACTCCCCCAGGGCCAAGCGGCGATACTCGGACAGGCCCGCCAGCACGGCCACCGTCAACGTTGAGGACGAGCCCAAGCCCGAGCCAGGGGGCACGTCGGCAAAGGTTCGGATGGTGACGCCGAACGGGACTCCGCCGCAGTGGTCGGCCACCACGCGATTGTAAGCCTGTGCCACCAAGCCAAGGTCATGGTCCGTGGGCAGGGGATGGGCAGCTTCCGCCTCAAAGGACAAGCCGACATCTAAAGCTTCAAACACCACGCGCCCGTCGCTGCGCTCTTCAATAAGGGCGTGGGCAAAAAGCGAAATGGTGGCGTTGAGAACCATGCCGCCATATTCATCCGAATAGGGGCTCACATCGGTTCCGCCCCCGGCCAAGCCCAACCTTAGCGGCGCACGGGCGCGAATTTTTACCGGTTCACCGTCCATCTTTACCTCGACCGTGCCCCCCCGGGCGTTTCATGTGTCGTAGATACCGCTTTTTACCCGTGCTTATGTGCCAATTAGATGTCTGCGTCGTTCTTGAACGGTGGATTGTCTGGATTGGCAGAGCGGATGGTGGTCTGATCGTCCCGGTATTGATTGAAATGGAGCCGCATTTCCGCGCTCGGCTGGGACGCATTGCGGATGCGTGCCCCGGCTTTCACCTCTTCCGGCGAGCGTTTTCGAATGATGACTTCAATGGCGCTTTCACCAATGGGCGTCATTGTTTGGTCGTAACGCGGCAGGTCGTACCGGTAGGTCTCATCCAGCAGTTCGATTTTTTCTACCGCCGCATCCGGACCGGCGGCAGCGACCAGGTCCAGAACATTCAAGGAGCGCTCGGACCAGGATGAGGCTTTGGACATCGTGAACGTGTTCTTGTGGTCGCGATTGAAGGTCGATGGGAAGATGCCTTGCTCGTACAAGTCTTCTTCGGGAAGCGCGAAGATGATGTAACCACCTGGTTTTGTCACGCGGACCCAATTGCGCAAACCCTCAAAGGGATCGTGCAGATGCTCGATGCAATGGCTGGAAAAGACGAAGTCGAACGTGTTGTCAGCGACGCCGGCCATGAATTGGGCATCCCCGTCATCGAGGTCCCAGGTGCGCACGGACGTCATGAGCGGAAACAATTCGGTGTAGAGAACCAGTGGGTCCGGCGCTCCGCCGATATCCACCCCATCCCCTTTGAAATACCGGCGTACGAAGCGTGAGTCGCTCAACCGCCGCGCTATGGATTTACTGCACTCTTTCACGGGGAGCCTCCTGCGGGGCAACGTTCTGGAAGGCGGGCATCGTGGCAGTGGCCAAAACGCCGCACTAAAGCTCTAGTGCCGCAGTTAAACGGTGCGCGCAAGGCATAATTGCCTCACGCGCAGCGGGTGCTTTTGGGCATACAGCAATGGACGAAAGCCCATTTTCAAATGCTAGAAAATGAAGTCCGTGGCGTCCAAATCAGCAAACAGCACGCCTTCAAGCGTGATGGTGTTGCCGGCCTGGTCGTTAATGACCACCGTGTTCGAGTTCGCTGCAAGATGACCGCCAAAGCGCAAGTCAAGCCAGCTCGTAATCGACGACACGCCACGCAGATCGATGCGCTCCAGATTGCTCGTCGCGTCGAAATCCGTGATGACGTCATTCCCAAAGGTACCGCTGAAGCGGAAGAAGTCTCCTTCGGCACCGCCGGTGAGACGGTCATTGTTTCCGCCCCCATCCAGCGTGTCGCGCCCATTTCCGCCAAAGATCACATCGTTGCCGTTGCGGCCCATGATAATGTCGGCACCGCCGGCACCCCACAGTGCATTGGCAAAATTGTCGCCACGCAGACTGTCATTGAAGTTGGAACCGTACAATTGTTCCATCTGCGAGTATCGGTCCCCTGCCGCGAACCCTGTGTTGAGGGCCGTGTAGACCATGTCGGCCACCACGCCGGCTGTGGCGTCGGCATAGACGATGCGGTCAATTCCTGCCTCTCCATACAGACTGTCGGCCCCTGCACCGCCATAAAGAATATCGTTGCCGTTACCGCCAAACAAAACGTCATTACCGCCGCGACCGAACATGACGTCGTTCCCGTTGGCGCCCCAGATGGTGTTGTTGAAGTTATCGCCGCGCAAATTGTCGTTCAGGTTTGAACCATACACCTGCTCCACGCTCGAATAACGATCGCCCGCCGCGATGCCGGTGTTGGCTCCGGAGAAGATGAGATCGACCAAAAGGCCTGTCGCAGAGTCAGAGTAGACAGCCCGGTCAGTGCCAACGCCACCTTGGAGGATATCGGCTCCCGCTCCACCGTAGAGGATATCGTTGCCATTGCCGCCAATCAGCACATCATTGCCGGCGCGCCCAAAAAGGAAGTCATTCCCGTTGGCACCCCAGATCGTGTTGGCCAGATTATCGCCCCGCAAATTGTCATTGAAGTTTGAGCCATAGAGATGCTCAATGCTCAAAAAGCGATCGCCGGCCGCTATACCGGTGTTGCTGTTCACAAACAGCAAGTCAACCAGCAGACCGGTTGCAGAATCGGAGTAGGCGGCACGGTCTAGCCCGTCCCCACCGATCAGAAAGTCAGCAC
>JBCBCT010000010.1:0-43041 GCA_038530365.1 Pseudomonadota bacterium
GTTTTCCGGCCACGGCTATATCGATTCCAATTGGGGTTCAGAGCCTTTGGAAGCCGCGTTTTCCCATTGGGACTGGTCGCGGGCACCGCTCAAGAATGGGGCAGGCTTGCTCTACGATGCGTTTGAAACCGACGGCACAAACCGTCAACTCGCCCTTGCTTTCAAAAACAACGGAACCTTTGAACAGGCCGCGCCGCCAAAACGCCAAACCCTCAAGCGCTGTCCGATCTGGCGGATGCCGCGAACAACCTTGGCGGACGATGCAGTGCAAACTCGTATTCAACAAACGCAGGAAGACACGCCGTTTTATTCGCGATCCTGGTTGGACACGGAATTTCAGGGAGAGCGGACTCTGGCCGTCCATGAGAGCTTGGACCTAAAGAAATTTGCAAGCCCGATTGTCCGCGGGATGCTGCCGTTTCGGATGCCGCGCTGGGGTTAGAGGTCAAAGGCTAACCGGCCGGCTTGTTGTCGTCATCAACGGCTGTCTTTGACGTTTCTGCGGCATCCGCCTCGTCCAATTTGCGCAACGCGCGCAATTGCGACCAGAAAAACAACACCGGTATCGCTGCGAAGACGACAACTTCAAAAAGCGTCCAAACCGCGTCCCAGTTCATCACACGTCCCTCTTCATCTGGTGCCTAAGCGGGGGCCGCACCATTGAGTTGCCAAATCTTCGCGCTCAACGCCACCGCGACCGTGACCCAGGCGAGGTATGGCAGCAACATCAGACCTGCGAGGGAGGTAAGTTGGGCAAACAAGATGATTTGAGCCAAAACCGAAAGCCACAACAAAACCGCCTCAAACGTCGCCCATGCCACCCGCTTCAAACCAAAGAACACCGCCGACCATCCGGCGTTCAAAACGAGAGAACCGCCATAAACCGCCAACGCAAATCGACCGGCAGACGTATCACCGTGCTCCGTCCAGATGATCCAACCGGCAACGGCATTCAGCAAATACAAGACGAACCAAACGACCGGAAACGCCCAATCGGGCGGTTGCCAGGAAGGTTTTTCCAAGCGGCGAAACCAATCTCCCGGGCCAAATACGGCGCCTGACAATGCAGCAAGAAAATTGAACCCAACAAATGCGAGAAGCGACCAACTCATGTTCAGGCCCTCGGTTTGATCCCGCTGACAGAAGTAGCCAGACCGGTTTCGATCAACAAGCGGCCTGCCCCGTGGCGAACAGCCGCCGCTCTCTTTCACGCGCTTTGCGTCAGCCGCCCCGCCTCTGATGAAATGATCAAGCGTGCACGCGGCCCAAGTCCACAACACACCGTCAGGATGCGCGGGAGCTAATCAAACGTTCTTGCTGTTTCAAACGGCCAACGAGGTCTAACATCCATTCGGCTTTGCTGCGCGGGTCCTCTTGATGATCAACAGCCGCTTCCACCAGATACGAAACCTCATCCAGCGCCGGAGCATCATCGCAGGTATGCTGCTCCAAACGCCCCAAATAAGCACCCGCCAACAATCGCAGCTTCTGAAGCCGGCTCGTATAGGCGCGCTGATCGATGGAATTGTAGCCGTTGCGGCGAACCTGCTTGCCGATGGCTGCATAAACGAGGGCCGCTGCTCGCACACCGGTTTGACAAGAACTGGGTAAGTCCCCAATCCCGGTCAATGCCCGTTCATTGATCACATCTGCCGTCTCCAAGAGCTGTTCAACGACGTGACCAAGGGCCGGACTGTGGGCGGGATGTTCGATAAGCGCATGGCTGGAGAGCCCGTGGTCCCGCAACCAAACCTCGGGCAAATAGCAACGCCCGTTCCGCGCGTCCTCGCCCACGTCCCGTGCGATGTTGGTCAGCTGCATGGCGACGCCAAGATCACACGCCCGGGCGAGCGTCCGTTCCGACCGGCGCGACATCAAAAGGCTCATCATCACGCCCACAGTGCCAGCAACGCGGGCGCTGTAGTCGATCACCTCACCGATGGTTTCATACCCCCGACCGGTCAAATCCCACTCAAACCCCTCCACCATCGACAACGGCACGGCTTCCGGGATGGCGTGTTTGTGGACCACATCGGCAAACAGACGGTCGGCGGGATGATCATTGGGCGCGCCCGCATAGGCGGCCGCAATCCGGGTTTTCAGCTTTCTGGCCGCTTCAAGCGTCGCGCGGGGATCATCCACCAGATCGTCCGACACGCGGCAAAACGCATAAAGCGACATCGCATCAAACCGAACAGTCGACGGCAGCAAACGGGAAGCGGCATAGAAGCTCTTTGAACCGTGGCGAATAATATCAACACAAGCCGCACGATCGCTGCGGTTGGAAAACGGTCGCCCGACATGGGCACTCCGGGAAGCCGAAGCGTTTTGACCACGGGATGCGACCTGGGAAGACATGTCCACCGCACGTCTCATCAAGCGGGTCGCTGGGTCAAAACGGTCGCCACGTCCGGAACAACGGCATCCAGCACCTTGGCGGAGGTCACGACACCCGGCAATCCGGCCCCGGGATGGGTCCCAGCCCCCACCAAATAGAGACGATCCACGTCCTCCGCTTCGTTGTGCGGACGGAACCAGCCGCTTTGAAAGATCCTCGGTTCCGGTCCGAACGCTGCACCGTGCGGCGCATTCAGACGGTCACGAAAATCAAGCGGTGTCATGAGTTTCGACGTCACCACATCTTTTTCGAAACCGGGCATGATGGTCTCATCAAGCAACTTGGCAATGCGCGCCCGGTAGGGTTCTGCCATCGTCACCCAATCGACATCCGCTTCCAGATGCGGAACTGGGGCCAGTACGTAAAACGCATCGCAGCCATCCGGCGCAACGCTGGGGTCGGTGGCAGACGGGCGGTGGAGGTACAAAGAGAAATCCTCCGCCAGCACTTTCTTTTCAAAGATGTCATGGAGCAACTCACCGTAGCGCGGCCCCATCAGGATCGTATGATGATCGACATCATCAAAACGTTTGCTCGTTCCAAAATACCAGACAAACAGGCTCATCGAGAGTTTGAGGCGGTCGAGCTTTTTATCGCTCCAAACGCGCTTTGTTTTGTGTCGCAGCAGGTGTTTGTGCGTGAACACGGAGTCGGCATTGCTCACCACAACGTCGGCGCTGATCGCCTCACCATCCTCCAGAACCACACCGGTGGCCCGATTGTCGTCCAAAGTAATGTGGTCAACGGGCGCATTCAGACGGATCGTACTGCCCTGCCCTTCCACCAGATCCACCATGCCTTGGACCAAGGCCCCCGTGCCGCCCATGGCGTAGTGAACGCCCGCGGACCGCTCGAGATAGGCGATCAAGGAGTACATCGCCGTCACCCCCATGGGGTTTCCACCAATAAACAGGGGGTGAAAACTAAACGCCTGCCGCAGCCGCTCGTTTTTGATGAGCCGCTTCACATGCCCGTAAACCGAACGATCCGCCCGGTTCATGGCCAATGCCGGCCCATAGCCCAGCATTTTGGTCAGTTTGCTGAACGGCTTATCCATCAAATCAAAGCCGACCCGATAATTCGCTTCGCTCTCCTTCAGGAACTTACCGTAGCCCTTCAGATCAGCCGGGCTGATCCGCGAAACCTCGCGCTCCATAAAGTCCGCATCACCATTGCAAGCGAATGTCTCTCCGTCGTGGAACCGAATGCGATAAAACGGATCCATGGGCTTGAGGGTCACATGGTCTGCCATCCGCTTGCCACACAGCGCCCACAGCTCCTCAAAAACAAATGGAGCCGTGACAATGGTGGGGCCGGCATCAAAGGTAAAACCGTCCTGGCGAAACACGCTGGCCCGCCCGCCACATTGCTCCAAACGCTCAAGAACCGTCACATCGTAGCCCCGCGCACCCAGACGAATGGCAGCCGCCAACCCACCAAAGCCGGAGCCGATAACGATGGCTTTTGCCCGCCCCTCACCCCCGTGGCGCGCGGGGACGGAACGAGCTTTGAGACTTTGAGGGGGGACATGTGTATTCATTTTTAGACACTACAAGGTGTCCAATCACTTTGGCAAGCAATCAAACGAGCCAGCGATCACACCGACGCGGCGTCGCTGTCCGTGGGCGCGGATGGTTCGGTGTGGCTCCCTGCTGCATCAAAAAAGCTCTTGATGGCCGCCGCGACTTCCTCCGGTCTTTCCTCATGAACAAGATGACCTGCCTCTTCAAAACGGACGATCTCACCCGCCTGCAGAATGCGTCCAACGCGCTCCGCCGCCTTCGGTGAAATTGTTCCATCCATCATGCCGATCACTTGAAGAACCGGCCCAGGCAAAGCGGCCAGTTCCTCTTCCATGGTGTTGAGGTCCCAATGGGACATCATTTCAAGCGTACCTTCGATGTGACGACGGGAGGACAACGCCCGCTGATACAGATCGATGCCGCTGGCATTCAGCATGGATCCAGTTGAGGAAAGAAGATCCTCCACCCGGACCCGCGAGGATGCTCCGTAAGCGAAAAGACGGGTGGCAACAGGGTTGAGAAACAGCATCCGCGCCGCCACTGGGAACAGATATTGTGCCAACCCGGGGAAAGGGAAAAACGCGCCATTGATCGATACGAGTGGCGCATTGCCAAACGTATCCGACCGGGAGATCAACCGCGCCGCAACGGCGGCCCCCGCCGAATGCCCGGCCAAACAGACCGGTTCGAACGTTTCGCTCACCATCAATTCCCGCATCGCACCGCACACCGTATCCAACGCGGGCACTCGGCGCGAAAATGCGCTGGAAAAGCCGTGACCTGGAAGATCAGGGGCCAAGACGTCGAAATGGTCGGCAAGCAGTGGCAACAGATCACGAAACGAATGGGTGGTCGCGCCGCTGCCATGCAGCAAGAGCAGCTTGGGGGATCCCGGTTTGCCCATGCGCTGAAAATGAAGCCGCACGTCTTCCGCACGGAAAAAATCACTGTGCTCTGTATTGGGCCAACTATCTTTGTTTGAAAGCCAATCCACCGGCTTAGCCCACCGCGAGATTCGGCGCTCGGGTCGCAGCCGTCCCGCCGCGCACCACCGCCGATAGGGCCTGAGCGTTTGCCAGGGGCATCGGTACGTAGCGGGCTGTCATGCTGTCCGCCAGCTGCTGCGACCGCTGGCTGGGCTGACGCGAAACATCTACCAACACACTGGCCACACCGGATTGCGCCAAAGCGCTGCCCATCGTCAGCGCGTCCTCCATGGCCTTTGCCCGGCCACCCAATCCATCAAGGCCAACATTGGCACTGCCATCGGTGAGAAGAACAAGTGTAGGGGCACGTCCCTTGCGGCTCTCTTCAAGCACCATGCGGTGGGCGGCATCGAGACCGGCCGCCAGCGGTGTGCCGCCGCCCCCCGGCAGCGTTGCCAGACTGCGCTTGGCCCGCACCAGCGAGCGCGTTGGTTCCAGCAACACCTGGGCGGCACGGCCACGAAAGGCGATGAGCCCCACATGGTCACGGCGCGCATAACTGTCTGCAAGGAGCAGTTCGACCGCCCCTTTTGTTTCCGCCAAACGGTTCAGCGCGGTGGAACCGGACGCGTCCACGACAAAGATGGTTGTGCGCCCAACCACATCTTTGAAACGCTTGACGTGGATATCGCTTGGAAGAACGCGCAGGCGGTGCCCGCGACCATCCTGCTCTGGTCCACGTTTTGCCTGTTGCTCTGGCACCCGTTGTTTCCGGGCCTTCTGCCAAGGCGCGGCGCTGCGCAGGGTGGCCAGAAGATCAACCCGCTTGCCCTGTCGCAAAGCCCCACGCCGCGCACCGAGCGGACGCCCGCGCTCGCCGCCGCTGCGGCGTTGGCCCCGCCGTCCGCTAGTTTTTGTCGGTTGACGGTGGTTCACATGGCTTTGCAAAGCGGCGAGCAAACCAGCCGGCAAATTCGAAAGCACGCTTTCAACCGTCATCTCATCCGGCGGCGCGTCGGTCGGCTGCGATGCGGTATCGTCGTTTGCTTCCATGTCAGCCGCTTCCAGCTCAAAATCTCTCTCATCGGGCTCTGGGGGATCGAGAGGTTCCGGCGGATCACTCGCTTGGGGTTCCTCAACTGCTTGCTCTTCTTCCTGCGCAGGCATCGCCTGCGCACGGACCAGAAGTGAGAGGTGGACCGCCGTTTCAAGATCGCAACGCTGCAAATCTTCCCCACGTTGCCCGGCCAGCGCACGCGCGACAGCCAGAAGCTGAAGCGGAACCCGCAAAGACGTCAGACCAAATGCCAACGCCAAAGCCACCGCTTCCGCATGCGGATCATCAACCCCAGTCCTGTCCGGCGTTGAAGGAAAGCTATCGCCGCCTTCGGCCATGAAAGCCCGGATGCTGACGCCGCGCAAATCGACATGGATCGCCGCACGGTCCAGGATCGCCGCGTCGACCTCAACGCCGTACCCATCAGCGCCACCGTCAGCGCTTCCAGCACCGTCTCCACTTTCGTCAAACAGAACCAGACCGAAACGGGCCGCAGCGTTCGCACTGTGGCTGTCACGAGCAACCTGCGCCATGCCAGGGTCACAAGACCCATGATCGAGAGCGCGCGTCAGTTGAACCGAAACCGCCTCCGACAGCCCCTCCGCCATCGGCACAAACAGCACCCCACCATGGGCCGTATGCAACAGCCCAGGCTGAAACACTTTGCTGCCCGTTGCCAGGGTGGCAGTCAGATCGAGCCCGCCGAGCAGCCGTTCGGACGAAATTGATACTGGGAGCGTGTGCAAGCTGGTGCCGGCCAGAGCGTCTTCGAGGAGCCCGCGAAAGGCATCTCGAACCGGCCCAGCGGAGGCTTTCACAACCATCACCGCGTGTTTGCGTTGCACAGGATCTCGTTGCAGGCGCGCAAAAACTTCGATCGCCCGAAGCGCCAAATGCCAGCGAAACGCTTCCAGCGCCGCGAGCCCTTCGGAGGCGGATGGCCGTGTCTCTTTCATCGATGGAACCAAAGAGAGTTGCAATCGTCACTCCTTATTCCGCGGGGCGTCAGCGCTCTGCCAAACACCAACGGTTTTAAGCCGCCGCGCGCGCTTCAAAGACCTCGTCCAAAATCCGCTCCACACGCACGGTGCTGCGGGCATCATCCAGCGGATTTCGCCGCAACCTGTGGGACAGCGCCAGCGGTGCCATGTGACGCACGTGCTCGTCCAAAACCGATTTTGCCCCGCGATAGGCAGCGTAGGCGCGCGCCGCCTTCATCAGCGTGAGTTCACCCCGAAGACCATCGGTGCCAAGCGCGATACAAATTTCAGCGATCAGCATCAGGACGCCATCGTCGGCTTCAATGTCTGGAAGGGCCGCTTGGGCGTCCTTCAACCGGTTGCGCAGCTTGGTTGTCTCACGCCGCCAAGATTTGAAGAATGCTTCCCGGTCCGCTTCAAACGCCTCGCGGCGGCGGATAATCTCAACCCGCGTTTTGGGATCCATAGGCGTTTGTACGTCCACCGAAAGGCCAAAACGATCCAGAAGTTGCGGGCGCAACTCCCCCTCTTCGGGGTTGCCACTGCCCACCAAAACGAACTTTGCGGGGTGCTTCAGGCTCAATCCTTCGCGCTCAACGACATTCCAGCCGGAGGCTGCAACGTCCAGAAGAACGTCCACCAGATGATCTTCAAGAAGGTTGACCTCATCGATGTACAGAAAGCCGCGGTTTGCGTCCGCCAAGAGGCCAGGCTCAAACACCTTCTCACCGCTCACCAGAGCCCGCTCGATATCGAGCGCACCAAGAACACGATCTTCCGTTGCCCCAAGCGGCAGGTCCACCACCGGTACGGGCACCGTCGCGACCAAAAGTTCGGCACCCTCCCCGCAGGTTTCACATAGGCTCGAAGTACTATCAGGCGCACAAAGATATCGGCAGCCCTTCACAGCCTGAATGGGCGGCAGGAGCGAGGCCAGCCCCCGGACCGTGGTCGTTTTTCCCGTGCCCCGATCACCGAGGGCGAGAACGCCGCCGAGACTTGGATCGATCACGCACAGCATCAAAGCCTCGCGCAACGCATCTTGGCCAACAATGGCGACAAACGGATAGGCCGCATTTTGAACGCTAGGGGCGGTGGTCTTCGACGTGCGCCCAGTGCCGCGCCCAGAGCTCCGTTTCAGCGTTGCCCGGCTCCCGTTCGCCGCTCCCTGATCTCGTGTCGTCTTCGTCATCGGTCTAGTCCCTCAATTTCCGAACACTCACCCACACTGCGATCAAAACCAACGGCACCGCAAAACCGACAATTTCTTTCACGCCGATCCCCGGTGCAACGCCGCTCAACTGGGCCACGAAGGCGGCTGCGAGATATGCGATAATGCCCAGCGCATAGTAACTGATCGCCACCACCGAGAGGCCTTCAACGGTTTTTTGAAGTTTGTATTGCGCCTCGGCGCGCTCGTTCATGGAGGCCAACAGGGCCTGGTTTTGTTTGCCAATGGCCACTTCAATACGACCGCGCAAAAGCTGGGTCGCCCGGCTAATCCGCAAAGCCGTCTCTTCCTGCCGGGTGAGGATTGCACGATACGTCCGCGCCGCAGGATTCATGCGCCGCTGGATAAAATTGGCAAGCCGTTGGCACCCCTCCACCCGTTCCTCTCGCAGTTCAGACAAACGACGCACAACGATTTCATGGTATGCCAGCGAAGCGTTAAGCCGAAAATGGGACCGCGCCGTCGTTGCCTCGTGGAACGACGACAGTTCGGTCAAATCGTTCAAGATCATCTCATCCGGCTCACCGGATTTTCGCGCCAGACGGGCGATGATGTCTGACAGTTTGCCCTCCGCCTCCCCCATCAGCGGACCGATTTCTTTCACGTCTTTCCAGGCATAAAGGCACAGCGCACCGTAGGTCTCAATCTCCAGCAAACGCTGCACCAAACGGCCCAGGCGAGACGGTTCCGTGCTCGACGTTTTGACGAGGTAGCGGGTGATGCCCTCATCATTCGTCAAAAGGTCGCTTTCAACCTCCGTCGTGCCGCTCATCACCAAAGAGGCACACAGTGGACGTTCGCCGGACCAACTGAAACGCTCCAAAGACGACCAGACCGGATCGGTATAGGTCTCGAGTCCGATCAAAAGCTCAACCAGGACCTTCCCCGGAACGCCTTCCCAACCCAAATCACGATGGCCCCACGGCACGAAGGTTTCACGGTCTTCAATGCCGTGCGCGATAAACGTGTAGGAGGAGAACTCGGTGTGGCGCTCCCATTTTAATGTCAGCCCTGCGCCTTCGGCTTTGATTTGATCGTTCAGCTCGCTCGACGGCAAAAGTTCCAATTGCTCGCAAATGTTCAGGCAAGCGCGGCGCTCATAGGCGAGATCGCTTTGTGCACCGTGAAATACGATGTGTTGGCAAAGCGCCGGCGCTGGGGTCGCCAAAGGCGGCCGCGCATGGCGCTCCGCCTGCACAAGGTCCCGCCGGGGATCATAATTGAACCGTGCGCGCGCCATCACACGTGCTCCCAAGCAGCGCAGGGTGCGGGGAAAGAAACGTGGACACAAAGAGCAAGGGTGTGGGGTCTGGTCTGCCGCATGGCGCGCCTGTCATTTTCAGATGACACACAATATGACAATTCAATTGGACAAGTACAGGGCAGAACTGGTCTAATCGCACGCAACGGCGAGAGGGAACCAAAAACGCCATGCACACGTCTAAGACGCCCGCCAAGCCAAGCCCCCGGCTACGAGAGCCACTAGAGCCCACTTTTGCGGCACCGCCACCCAAGCGAACACTGTGCACCGATTGTGGGGTGTCCCGCACCGTCCAGCCCAACCGATGTGGCCGGGCCTGCCAATTTATCAAGCCGGACTATCCGGGTCTGGAACGCGCCGTGCACGGCGCAGACCGCGCTACATCCGGCCAACCGGACGCCCTTCACTTCGGGCCTTACCGCGCTATCCACAAAGCCAAACTCAAGCGTCCCAAACAAGGCGCACAGTGGACCGGCATCACCACCACCATCGCACAACGGGCCTTAGAAACCGGCTTGGTGGACGCCGTCATCGCTGTCAAACCCCATCCTGATGACCGCTGGAAGCCGGTTCCCACGCTCATCACCGATCCAGCCGATTTGAAACACTGCCGGGGCATGCGCATGGGGTATGCGCCAACCCTCGCGCTTGTTGAACCCGCCATCGCTGCCGGCCACACCCGGCTGGCGATCATCGGCATTCCTTGCCAGATTTATCCGCTGCGCGCCCTGCAGGCGGAGCTTGGATTGAAGGCGCTTTATGTGATCGGAACGCCCTGCTCCGACAACACAACCACCGATAACTTTCACACGTTTCTCAACCTGCTTACGGACGCACCGGAAAGCGTAAATTACTTGGAATTTCGTGCCGACTACCGCGTGGAGATGCGGTTTGACGATGGCAAACACCGCGAAATCCCGTTTCTATCCTTGCCCATCTCCGACTTACCGTCAGACTTCTTCCCGCTGACCTGCCGCACGTGCGTGGACTACACCAATGCCCTCAGTGACATCACGGTGGGTTATATGGGCGGCGAAGGGGACCAATGGTTGATCGTCCGCAACGGGCGGGGGCAAGACCTTCTGAACCTTTTGGAGGGTGAGATCGACCTTGAAACACCAGGCAGCCGCGGCAACCGGGAGGCCCATGTCAAAGGTTTCATGGAAAACACCAAACGCGCCGCCGGGGGCCTCCCGTTACGCCGTATGCCCCGTTTTGTGCGTCCCATCGTGTCGTGGTTGATGCCCAAAATCGGACCAGCCGGACAGGAATTCGCCCGCACCCGCGTGGAGATGAAAGCCATCGAAACCGTGCTGCACCTGCGCCGGCACAGCCCCGCAAAAATTAAGGCAATGGTGCCCGAGCACATCTGGAAATTGGTCAAACCCTACGGCCTGTCACGGGAAGGTGCAAAGGACAGCCAGGACGCTCCCACGTCCTAGCTTTCAAACCGTGTCGCACCACGGACATCCGTATCCACCACCAGACTTTGTGAAAACGGTTCATGGGCCCGCTGCTCGCAATTCAACCGGGGACAGAGGCGACAATTGACGCCGATTTCCGTTACGTGTCGTGGCGCGGTTGCGTCAATATCGTCTCCGTAGACCATTTGCGCCGCATAGGGCAGCGCGCAGCCAAGCGACACCGCCAGCCGTTTGTCCTCGCTGGAATAGCGGTATGACGGACGATCCACGGTGCGGTTAATGGTAAAATAGCGGGTGTTGTCCGGCATCTCGACCACTTGGGTCATGATTCGCCCCGGCATTCGGAAACAAAAATGCGTATCGAGTTTCGGACAAGCCCCACCGAAACGCGCCAATTGAATGGGCGTCGCGTTGAACCGTTTGGACACGTTGCCCGCCCGGTCGATTCGCAAAAAGAAGAACGGAATGCCCCGCGCCCCAGGCCGTTGCAGCGTGGTCAGACGGTGACACACCTGCTCGAATGAGACGCTAAACAAACTCGACAAGTGTTCAATGTCATACCGTGAAGCCAACGCCTCTTCCTTGAACGCGCCATAGGGCATCATCACCGCAGCCGCGAAATAATTGCCAAGCTCCATCCGGCACCGCGCGCGGTGATGCGGATTGGTGATGCTGCTCGCCTCCAAAACATCCGCGAACACATGCTCATAGCTTACAAAGCCTACTGAAGTTCCCAGATGGAACACGCGGTTTACATAATCGAGGGCTTGGGACAGGCGCAAATGCCGGTTTTCACGATCGTAAGCGCGCACCGCCTTGCCCAAGTCGGCGGCTGGTACGAGTTCCACCCGAACGCCCTCCGCCTCCTCCAGATAGCGCTTCAAGCCGCCATACATCTCCGCCGGATCAAGCCCATGGCGGCTGTGCAGGTCTTCAGCCGCCGCCTCTAGGGGGGCAAAATAGTTGTTCTGCGAGCGAAAAAAATCGTGCACCACCGGTTCACTGACGAGTGCCCCGTTTTCGGCATGCCCCATCGCTTCATTTTGCGCCGCCAATTGCTCCGCATAGGCACGGTGGGTTCGGTGGAGGTGGAACACGCCCTGAACAAGATTGGGCGCGCTATCGAGTGCCGCGCGCAATTCCTCGATGTCGGGTTCAACGCCACCAAAGGCCGGGTCGCGGAACAACTGGCGCAAATCAGCCACGGCGAGCCGCGTGGCGTTGCTGGTCATCTGGCGCCAATCCACGCCGTACACGTCCGACAGAGCAATCAAAAAGCGCAAAGAAGCGCTGCGCTGGTTGCGCTCGATCAGGTTAATGTAGCTGGCCGATACCCCGAGCGCCGCGGCCATTTGGGCCTGGGTAAGATCGCGCCCGAGGCGCAGTTCCCGCAAGCGGGGGCCGATAAAGACTTTTTCCGATGACATGTTGGCTTGATGTTTACAAACACAACAAATGTCAAGTTTGTAAATCACACAACATACAACACAACACGCTTTTCCTTGTCTCCCAACCACCCCCTCTCCTACACGGCGGGTGTTAGTCCTGCGGAGAATTCAACCATGACCACCCCAACCATCACACCGACCAAGAACACCCGAGGCAATCTTGGCCTGTTCATCCCCGGCCCCACAAACGTCCCCGATTGCGTGCGCCAAGCCCTCAACGTGCCCATGCAGGACATGCGCGCGCCAGATTTTGGTGACTTGACGCTGCCGCTTTTTGAAGATCTGAAGAAAGTTTTCAAAACCGAAAGCGCCGAAGTTTTCATGTTCAACGGCAGCGGCACCGGGGGTTGGGAGGCCACTGTGTCGAACCTGCTATCCGCCGGTGACCGCGTGGTCATGGCCGAGTTCGGCCAGTTTTCCATGCTGTGGATCGATCTTGCGAAACGCTTTGGCCTTGATGTGGTGGAGCTTCAAACGGAATGGGGCATGCCGATGCCCTACGAAGCCCTGGCGCAAACGTTGGAGGCGGACACCAAAAAAGAGATCAAGGCGGTTTTCGTTTGCCACAACGAAACGGCCACCGGTGTAACGTCAAACATCGCCCGGGTTCGCGCGATCCTGAATGAGCTTGATCACCCCGCCCTGCTCTGCGTCGATGGCGTGAGCTCCGTCGCTTCCCTGGACTTCCGCATGGATGAATGGGGCGTGGATGTCATCGTATCCGGCTCCCAGAAGGGCTTTATGCTCCCAACCGGCCTCACGATCATGGCCGTCAGCCAAAAGGCCTTGGACATGCGCAAGACAGCCACGCTACCGCGCACGTTCTTTTCCTTTGACGATCAGTTGAAGCACAACGCCACCGGCCATTTCCCCTACACACCGGCAACGCAGATGTTCCATGGCCTGCGGGCTTCCCTCGATTTCCTGTTTGACGAGGGCCTCGACAACGTGGTGGCCCGCCACAACCGTCTGGCAACCGCTGTTCGCGCCGGTGTCCACGGTTGGGGTTTGGAACTCTGCGCCCGGATGCCCGAAAGCTATTCCGATACCGTGTCGGCTATTCTCGTACCCGAGGGTATCGACAGTGCCGAGGTCGTGAAAACGGCTTACTACCGCTACAACACATCCTTTGGCGCGGGCCTCACCAAGGTCGCCGGCAAGGTCTTCCGCATCGGCCACTTGGGCAATCTCAACGAGATCATGGTGTTGCAAGCCTTGGCTGCAGCAGAAATGGCGCTGCATGATTGCGGTGTAACGGTTGAATTGGGCAGCGGCGTTGCAGCCGCTCAAGCGACACTCGTTCAAAATCCCCCCATCACACTCCAGCAAGCGGCATAAATACCATGACAATGATGACCAATATCCGCCTGGCGCTTCGCCTTGATGAGCTGAATTGCGCCGTGTTGCGCAAAGAGGGCCACGTCCGCGTGATCGACACGCGCGGTGAAAACGGCTGCGCCCAGCCCGCACAGGAGGCTCACGTCAAGCGTTTCGCCAACTGGCGCATCGACTACCTGCAAGTGCCGGTGAACTTTTCAACGAGTGACCACGCCGCCAAAGCGCGGTTGGAAGCCGCGCTCAACGAGTCCGGCGGCACCGCAGTGGTCGTCACCAACGAAGTCTTTGCAGCGCAAGGCTATTTCATGAGCGATGCCATCGCACAAAACGCTGTGGAAGGGGTGCGTAGGGACGATGACGGCACCAACCGCCAACCCGCTCTGGCAGATCTCTACACCGAAACCAGCCACCCGGCGATTTCCGGTTAAGGTTTTTGCGCCTGTTCTTAAGGAACCGGGGGGCAGCTTTTAGAGCACGCGCTTCGAGCGTCGGCGCATCCCATGCGCCGGCGCTTTTTTTGTGCGCCCTACGAGTTGGCCTGAACGTTGCGCTGCATCGGTGTTGCCTTAACCACCGTCGACGCCTGATGGACGGAGTGAGCCATGGCTTCACCCGCCACGACACCGCTGGACCAGGCCCATTGGAAATTGTAACCGCCCAACCAGCCGGTCACGTCCACCGCTTCCCCGATCACATAAAGCCCCGGAACATGCTTGGCTTCCATGGTTTTTGACGACAATTCCGCCGTGCTGATTCCGCCGGCGGTGACCTCGGCTTTCGCATACCCTTCGGTACCCGATGGCGAGAACGACCAAGCGCGCAATTGCGCTTCTGCCGCCTGCAAGCGCGAATCGGCGTGGTGTTGCAGCGGTCCCGACAAGCCCAAACGATGCACCAAAGCCTCGGCCAATCTTTGTGGCAGGTGGTGTGGCAGATGGTGGGTAAGAGCGTTCAAAAGCGAAGTCTGCGGCGCCGACCGTTTGACGTCCAGCAAACTGCCCTGGGGAAGCCCCGTCAAAAAGTCGATAGCGATGGCATCACCATGGCGCCAATAACTCGAAATTTGTAAGATCGCCGGGCCGGACAAGCCCTTGTGCGTGAAGAGCGTGGCTTCCTCAAACTGTGTTTTTCGATGCGCCACACGGGTGGGTGCGGACACACCGGAAAGCTCTCGAAAAAGCGCATCATCGGCACGCAGCGTCAGAGGCACGAGCGCTGGCCGCGGTTCCACAACCTTCAGGCCAAACTGCCGCGCAAGATCGTAGGCATAGCCCGTCGCCCCCATTTTCGGGATCGATGGCCCGCCGGTCGCAATGACCAAGCGCGGAGCCATCATAGGGCCTTGGGACGTCGCGACGTGAAAATCGCCATCCCGATGCGCGACGTCGGCAATGCTGCAACCGGTTTTGACCTCCACCCCGCCTTTGGCGCACTCCGCCAGCAGCAAATCGACGATCTGCTTCGCCGATTGGTCGCAAAACAGCTGGCCCAGGGTCTTTTCATGCCAAGCGATGCCGTAGGCCTCGACCAGAGCAATGAAATCTGCCGCCGTGTAACGCCCAAGGGCAGATTTCGCAAAATGCGGATTGGCGCTCAGATAGCGTTCCGGCAACGGATTCAGGTTTGTGAAATTACACCGACCGCCGCCGGAGATCAGGATTTTCTTGCCAACCTTTTCAGCATGATCCACCACGCAGACGCGCAAGCCCGCCTGCCCGGCCACCGCCGCACACATCAACCCCGCGCCACCGGCACCAAGAACGATCACATCATATGTGTGGGGACCTGCCATGAAATTCCATCTGGCAGGGATTCACAGCCAGTGCGAGAAAATTTGCACGAAAACACCGCGGGCAAACGTCGCCCGAACGCTCGGTCCTAGATCGCGAGATATTCGTGGCGCAGCGCCTCATTGTCGAGCACTTCCTTCGCCGATCCCCGGAAAGCAACTTCGCCAGTGTCGAGGATAATAGCCCGATCAGAAATTCTAAGCGCAGCCACCGCGTTTTGTTCAACGATAATGGTGGTGATGCCCGCTTCCCGAACCTGCAAGAGTGCCTTTTCGATATCGTTTCGCACCACCGGCGCCAGGCCCTCGTAGGGCTCATCCAGCAACAGCAGCTTTAGATCGCGCGCGAGTGCGCGTCCAATGGCCAGCATTTGCTGCTCGCCACCCGAGAGCGTCGTGCCCTCCTGCTTCCGCCGCTCCTTAAGGCGCGGGAAAAGATCGTAAATGCGCTCATAATCCCAGCCCAATGTTCCCGAAATGCAGGCCAGGTCGAGATTCTCTTCCACGGTCAAACCGGGAATGATGCAGCGATCTTCCGGTACCAGCTGAATGCCGGCCAGCGCGGCTTCATGGGAGGGTGCGGCGTGAAGCGGTCGCCCTTGCATCCACACTTCGCCGCTGCGCAATTCAGGCTCGGCCGCCCGGGCGATGGCCCGCAAGGTCGACGTTTTGCCGGCACCATTTCGGCCCAAAAGCGCAACGATTTCGCCCTCATTCATGTCAAACGACACGTTCTGCACGATATAGCTGTCGCCGTAATAGGCGTTCAGGCCACTGACAGCGAAATAGGCCGTCTTAGGATCTTGCAACTGCGCGTCCATCATCGAAGCCGAATTTGACACTGGCGGGGCTGAAACGGTGTCAGGCGTTCCAATCAGTGCGTCTGCAGCCGAACTCATACCTGTTCCTCCCCAAGATAGGCTTCTTTGACCTTTGGATTGTTCTTAACTTCATCGGGTGTGCCCTGGGCGATGATGCGCCCTCCGGCCAGCACCGAGATACGGTCCGCCAACGAAAACACCACGTGCATATCGTGCTCAATGATGACTTTGGTCATGCCGCCCTCTTTGATCTTTTTAAGAAGATCAATCGTGGCGTTGGTGTCGTGGCGCGCCATACCGGCGGTCGGTTCATCCAGCAGCAAAAGGCGCGGATGTTGGATCAGGCCCATCGCGAGTTCCAACCGCCGTTTATCACCACGGGACATGGACGAGGCCAAGGAGGTTAGCTGCGCCTGAAGGCCTACGCTTTCGGCAACGCTTTCCGCTTCGTCGCGTATTTCACGCTCGTGGGCAAAAATCTTGAAGGGATTGAGCTTAAACTGCCCGTCTCGCTTGGACAGCGCCGGAAGCATGATGTTTTCCAGGACCGACAGATCAGGAAACACCTCAGGCGTCTGAAACACCCGCGCAACGCCCAGCTGGTTGATTTCGTGGGGCGATTTCCCGGTGAGGATATGGCCATCAAAAACCACCGCACCCCGGTCCGGTTTCAGACGTCCCACGCACACGTTGAGCAGCGTGGATTTCCCGGCACCGTTTGGCCCGATGATGGCGTGGGTTTCCCCCTGCCGCACATCAAGGTCCACATCGGACAGGGCGTGCAAACCGGCGAAGCTCTTGTGCACATCATCGATGTGGAGAACCGAATTGGGCGTTCCGCGTTGGAAACTCCGACCGGGCTCGTTTGCGAGATCTTCAGCAACAGACATATCTGAACCTTTCCTGCGCGCGTGCGCGCCTATTCCGCCGGAGTGGGCTTCATGGCAGCCCCTGCCCCGCTGGACCCATCACGGGCGCTTTTGTTTTTGCGCGAAAACAGTTTTCCGATGCGGCCGAAGCCCTCCATCAAACCGCCCGGCAGGAAGATCACCACCAGCATGAACACCAAACCCAGCGTGAGGTGCCAGCCTTTGCCGACGAAGGGATAAATGATGCTCACAAACACATCCTGCAAACCATCTGGCATCCAGGAGAACCAGCCTTCGAGGATTTTGGAGTTAATCTTGGAGACGATGTTTTCCATATATTTGATCATGCCAGCCCCGAGGACCGGGCCGATCAGCGTGCCTGCACCGCCCAAAATGGTCATCAAGACGACCTCGCCCGACGCGGTCCAGAACATGCGTTCCGCGCCCGCTTGGCTGTCCATCGCCACCATAAGGCCGCCGGCAAGACCGGCATACATTCCAGAGATCACGAACGCAGCCAGCGTATAGGGCCGTGCGCTGATGCCGGTGTAGCCCAAGCGGTTCTGGTTCGATTTCACCGCTTTCAACATCAAACCAAACGGCGAGCGGAAAATTCGGATCGATACGTAAAAGGCGATGATCATGAACAGGGCCGCGATGTAATACCCAGCGTTGAAGGTGAACACCCAGCCGTTGAACGCAAGCTCGTAACTCGAGCTCATATCGAGGCCGAAGAGGTTGGCTTTCGGCGTTTCACCGGCGGCAACAGCACCGTCCAAAATGCGGGGATCGTTCTGCTTAGGCTGCAAGCCGGTCTCACCACCGGTGATCGGCGTCAGCACAGAATAGGCGAGCGAATAGGACATCTGCGCGAAGGCCAGTGTCAGGATCGAAAAGTAGATCCCAGAGCGGCGAAGCGAAATGAAACCCACCGCAAGGCTGAACAGTCCAGCGATGATGATCGACAGCACAATCGCTGGAACGATGTTCATCGTCAGCAGTTTCATCATCCAGATCGCAGCGTATGACCCGGCACCCAGAAATGCCGCGTGTCCGAAGCTGAGGTAACCCGTAAGCCCAAACAGGATGTTGAAACCGATGGCGAAGATGCCAAAGATCACAAACCGTTGCATCAAGTCGGGGTAGCCCGCGTTGAACTGCGCAAGGCTTGAATCCACGGGAAACGGGTTGAGGAAGAAGGGTGCGAAAATCGTCAGCACAATCACCAGAAGGAGAAGCTGAAAGTCGCGTGCGTTAAGACCGAGCATTGTTCTATTCCTCCATCACACCGGGCCGCCCCATAAGCCCACGGGGCCGGGTCAGCAGGATGATGATTGCAACGACGTACAAGATGATTTGGTTGATGCCGGGCAGGTACTGAAGCACCACGCCCATGGAAGCGAAGCTTTCAAGAACTCCAAGCAGGAAGCCCGCAAGCACCGCACCGCCCAGGCTGCCCATGCCGCCAACAACCACCACCACGAAGCTCAAGACCAAAAAGTCCATACCCATGTGGTAATTGGGTGAGTTGATCGGCGTGTACATGACGCCCGCCAGCCCCGCGACCGCCGCTGCCAAGCCAAACATAATCGTAAACCGGCGGTCGATGTTGATACCCAGCAGGCCCACCATCTCACGGTCTGCCATGCCGGCGCGAACAACCATGCCAAAGGTCGTAAATTGCAGGAAGGCGAACACCCCACCGATAATCACGGCTGAGAAGGCGAAGTAGACGAGCCGCCAATAGGGATAGATGATCAAATTGGGATCGAAACCCAACAGCGCACCGAAATCGAACGAGCCGGTAAACGCTTCCGGCGCAGGCGTCGGAATGGGGTTTGCGCCATAAAAATACTTGATGATTTCCTGCAACACGATCGCCAGACCAAACGTGACAAGGATCTGGTCGGCATGGGGCCGCTTGTAGAAATGCTTGATGAGCCCGCGCTCGATGATAACGCCCAGGAGCATCATCACTGGGATCGCCACCAAAATACTAATCGGCACCGCCCAGTCTATGATCCCGTTCCCCACGGTGGGGCCGAATATATCGTGCAGATAGGGCACTTCGACCTTCTGCGGGTTGCCCAGGAAATCCTTTTTGGTGTCATCGATGACAGTATAGGACAGCGTCAGCAGGCGGCTGAGGGTCACGGCGCAAAACGCACCGATCATGAAGAGCGCGCCGTGGGCGAAGTTCACAACGCCCAGCGTGCCGAAGATCAGCGTCAGTCCAAGGGCGATCAGCGCATAGGCCGATCCCTTATCGAGGCCGTTGAGAACTTGAAGAATGATGGCTTCCATCGTGGGAACCCTTGCGGGCCTCCTGCAAATTTATCTGTGGCACGATCTGTGCCGAAAGGTTCGGTCCCTCTGGCGCTCTCTGGCCATGTTTGGCCATGTCTGGCGATCAGCGGCCGGAGACCTCGAAACCAAGCGTGGCTTTCCGGTGGGATGACATCAGGCCGATAAGTCCAGATGCGAACAGGAAGGTGCGGCATCGAAAGGTAAAAGCGCAGTACGCCTCTGCCAAAGTGCAAGATCGGCCCCGATTGCGCGTCCAAGGATCAGGATATTGGTCTTGGATCCAAATGCGGGGCCGAACCGCGTCTTTTGCCGTATCAGGATGGGCGGCCCTGAAGCCGCCCACCCCAAGAGTTTGGTGTCGCCTTATGCGCCCGGGTTACAGGTACCGACTGCAACTGCGTTTCCGCTGCCGTCGCGCATCTGTGGGTGGTCGGGTGCGTAGGTCACTTTGTCGACCGGCGTCACTTCCACCACTTCCAGAAGGTCGAACTCAGATGTCGGGTTCTCTTTACCCTTCACGACGAGCACGTCTTTGAAACACTGGTGGTCTTCGGCGCGGTAGAGCGTCTTACCATTGCCAAGACCGTCGAACTCGAAACCTTCGAGCGCTTCAACGATACCGCATGGGTTGAACGTACCGGCACGTTCAGCAGCGTCCGCATACAGCATCGTCTGGACGTAGCAGGTGTGTGCAGCCTGGGACGGCGGGAAGCCGTATTTCGTGCCGAAGGATTTCACGAAGGCTTTGGAGCCTTCATCCTGCAGCGACCAGTGCCAGTTGGTGGAACCAAAGATGCCCTTCACGTTTGCGCCGGCACCCTTCGCCATGAGGCGAGAGTAGAGCGGAACAACGATCTGGAAGTCTTTGCCGTTCACCTGCTTGTCGCGCAGACCAAACTGCACAGCGTTGGTGAGCGAGTTCACCATGTTGCCGCCGTAGTGGTTCAACACGAGCGTGTCAGCACCGGACTGCAACACAGGCGCGATGTAGGACGAGAAGTCCGTTTGCGTCAGCGGCGTTTTCACTGCAGCAACCGTATCCCAACCCAACGCTTCGGTGGATTCTTTCACAGCCTGCTCGGTCGTGTAACCCCAGTTATAGTCTGCGGTCAGGTGGTAAGCCTTACGGTCGGTGCCGTAGTTCTTGGCAAGCACAGGCGCCAAAGCAGCACCGGACATGTAGGAGTTGAAGAAGTGACGGAAACCGTTGGCCTTCTTGTCCTTACCGGTAGTGTCGTTGGAGTGTGTCAGACCGGCCATGAAGATCACGCCAACTTCTTGGCACAGTGCCTGCACAGCCACAGCAACGCCGGAGGACGAACCACCGGTGATCATGATGGCACCGTCTTTTTCGATCATCGAACGGGCCGATGCGCGGGCGGCATCAGACTTGGTCTGGGTATCGCCGGTCACATATTCGACCTTCTTGCCGAGGATGCCGTTACCCTTCAGCGCCTTGGATGAGAACGTGCCCATCATGCCGCCATCACCACCACCGTTCAGGTGTTCAACAGCCAGTTCGTAGGCGCGCAGTTCGTCTGCGCCTTCATCGGCGTACGGGCCGGACTGGGGCACGTTGAAGCCAAGGGTGACGGATGCACCACTGGGTGCATTGCGATAGCCAGTGTGGTTACCGGCGGATGCGCGGTGAAAGAAAAACGGCGTTGCCGCCACGGCTCCAGCGGCAGCTGCGCCACTTTTGAGCACACGACGACGCGTGATCTCGTTACGATCGCTCATACAGGTTCCTCCCATGATGTGAGCTTGGGCCAATCCTCGACCCATTTGGGACGCTCAGAAAACGTTCCTCCCGTCCTCTGCGCCGGACGCTAGGCCATGGTGAAAGAATGTCGCAATGCACCTTTGTGCGTACGACTAATCTGTCCCGTGAAACTGCCACGCACCCCTTGGCACACCCCTTCGTCACTCCTGGGAACCTGTGAGCGGGATCGCCCCAAACCCAAAATGATTCGAACAAAAGGCGCTTTGACCACCCGGCTTGGGAATCAACGCATTCACTAAGTGATTGAAATGATGTGCTTTGGTGGGCACTTATGCCAGGTAGCCGCAAATACGAACGGCTGCCCTTCTCTCGGCTTAAAGCGCACGCCTTCACTGTGCAGGGTCTTATGTCAGGGCAAACCGTTTGCGATAGTCCCCAGCGCTGAGCCCCGATATCGACTTAAACAATCGACCAAAGGCCGAGACGTCTTGGTATCCAACGCGCCAGCAAACTTCCGCAACCGACAAGGACGTGCGCTCAAGATACCCCTTGGCGCGCTCCACCCGCAAATGCTGGACGTAGGTATTGGGGGCAAGTTTGGTGGCCTCCGTAAACCGCCGCTGGAATGTGCGCGTCGACATGCCAGCGCGCTCGGCCAGATTCACCACGGACAAATCACCCGCCACATCTTTCTCCATCCAGCGCTGGATGGAACGGACGGCATCGTCGGTATGCGCAAGATTGGGCTGGAAGCTGCGGTAATTGCGTTGCTCTCGGCCCTTGGGATCGATGAGCATCAAACGGCAGGTCTTGGATAGAATATCAGGACCCATCCAGCGGCGCAGGATGTGTACGCCCAGATCAAGCCAAGCCATGACGCCGCCGGCGGTGACAATATCATGGTCATCAATCAACACATGTTCGGGGTGCAAAATGGCTGATGGAAAAGCCTCAGCAAACTCCCCTTCCAAAGCCCAATGGGTGGTGACCGGACGGGCATCCAAAACGCCAGCATGCCCAAGCCAAAATGCGCCAGCGCAGGCCGAGCAAATGGTAGCGCCGGCATGATGCTGCCTTGCGATCCAAGCGTGAAGCCCGCGATCATCGTTCCCGCGACCACCGCCTAAATTGGGCGGAAGCACGACAACGTCAAAGCGCAAATTGGCATCCGGACCCGAAGCGGAGCCAGAAGGCAGGCCAGAACCAAGACCACGCTGCGGGTCAAAACGATCCTGCCAGTGGGTTGGTTCAACAATGGTGTGTTGGATGGCGCTGCGATCCAACCCCTCTGCGAACCGGTTAGCCACGTCGAACATGTCCGCAAGGCCCAGCACCGCGGACATTTGCACACCGTCATAGGCGATCAGGGCGAAGTTTGGCATATCTGGCACATATCTTATCGTATGCGCCAATGGAAGAGGCGGCGCTCTCACCCCAATGTTGGTTCAGTTCACCGGACGCACAACGCAACGCCGGTGCCGAAACAGTCCCTCACGCCAACACACCCAGGAGCCCGATTATGACTTCAGACAAAACCAAGCGCGCCCTCGTCGTTATCGACATTCAAAACGACTACTTTCCATCGTTCGATGGCAGCAAGATGCCTTTGCCCAACATGGAGACCGCCACAAAAAACGCGGCCAAACTCATCGATCATGCCAGGGCGCAGGGCGTTCCGATTTTTCACATCCGCCACATCGCAACGTCCACCGCAGCGCCTTTTTTCCACCCGAACACGGAAGGCAGTGAGACCCACCCCGATGTTAAACCGGCAAACGATGAGACCATCATCCTTAAAAATCGGCCAAACAGTTTCCAGAACACCGACCTCGATGCCAAACTCAAGGCAGCCAATGTGGACGATTTGGTTCTGTGCGGCGCGATGAGCCAGATGTGTGTGGATGCAACCGCCCGACACGCGGTGGACGCTGGCTATTCCGTCACCATCGCCCATGACGCCTGCGCCGCAGCCAATGTTGAATATGATGGTGTCAGCGTCCCGGCTGCCCAGGTGCATGCCGCTATTATGGCGCCTCTTGCAGCAGCCTATGCAACGGTCACCACGACCCAAGGCGTTCTGGATGTAGCGTAATCAGGGACCGTTTTGGACCTCACCGGTGCCGTATCTCAACGGTGCCGGACAATCGGATCTATCGGAACCGTTCCAAGATCGAGAACGGCTTCGAGTGCCGCAGCAACGGAAAGAACCTTTGCGTCACCCCGCGGCGGTCCGATAAGTTGAATGCCAACGGGCATGCCGCTTTGGGTAAAGCCGCAGGGAACCGAGATCGCCGGCAGACCGGTGGTCGTTGCCAGGAACGAAAAGCGCAGCCAATCGATGTAATCGCTCATCGTTTGGCCCGCGACCTCGGTGGGGTACTCGATGTCCGCGTCATTCGGTTCCAAACCAACTACGGCGCAGGCGAGCACATCGTAATCATAAAGAAACGTGCGCATGCGGTGGTAAAGCGCCGTGCGGTCGAGACCCGCCTTCACGACATCTTCCACCGTGAGCTGACGGCCAACCTCAATATTGTCCGCCAGGGTCTTCTTGAAATGCTTCTGAATGGACTGGGGTGCCCGACCTGGCAGCGAATTCCATGTCATGGCCCGCAACGTGATGTAACTGGAATACAAGCCATCCATGGACGGACAAGCCGTCTCCACCACAGCGCCTTCACCTTCCATGGCCCGAAGCGCGCCGGCCATGATGTCATCGATTTCCGATTCCACCGGAGCAAAACCGTTCAAAGTGGGCGCATAGGCGATGCGAACTTTTGCAGACGGATTTTTGACAGCATCCTGAAACGGCGTCGCCGGTGCTGGCAGGCTTAAGGGCGCGCGGTCATCATAGCCGCACATCGCATCCAAAAAGAGAGCACAATCGGAAACGCTCCGCGCCATGGGGCCGGAAATCCCCTCCGCCGAAAAGCCCATCGCCATCGGCCCACCGAACGCCCGCCCGGGGGACGGTCGCATACCCACGATGCCACAATAGGCCGCCGGCGTCCGCAGACTGCCGGCCAGATCAGACCCCTGCGCCAGCCAAACCTGCCCCGTTGCCAGGGATACAGCAGCACCACCGGACGACCCACCGGCGTTCTTGCGGTTGTCCCACGGATTGCGCGTCTGGCCGAAGACCGCGTTGAACGTGTTGCCACCCGCCCCCATTTCCGGCGTGTTGGTTTTGCCAACCACAACACCGCCGCGGTGCTCCAGCATATCGACGATGGGATCGTTTTCCGCCGGAACATGGTCAGCCATGCCAAGGGTCCCCATTGTGGTGCGCACACCGGCCACGGCCGACAAGTCTTTAATCGCTATGGGCAGCCCGGCAAGCCAACCCGGCTCGTCGGCGGCATGATCCGCGACAGTGGCAAGCTCAGACGTAATTTTGTCCCGCGCCCGGTCAAAGCAGCGTGTCACCATTGCGTTGACTGCACCGTCCGTTTCTTCCACCCGAGCCTGCGCAGCGGCCACCAACTCGGAGGGGGTGAACGCGCCACCTTTCAGACCCGCAACCGTTTCTATTGCCGATAGCGCGCAAAGCTCTGATCCTGTGTAAGTGGTTGGTGGCCGACTTGATAGTGAGCGCTTCGATTTGGTCACGGCAGATAGTCTTTCAAATTTGCAGATGGATTCACGGCCACGTCCTTCGGCACCGACGCCCCCGCTTCAATAATGCGGCGTGCGGTCATAAAGGCGGCGGCATCATTCATGGCGTCCACCGCCAACAACGCATCGTCCTTGTAGTACCAAATCGACTGGGCTCCAGCCCTCCGACCGGGCCGATGCACGATTGAATCGTATCCCGTATTCAGCCCTGCAATTTGCAGTTTGACATCGTATTGATCGGACCAAAACCACGGCGTTGCTTCGTAAGGCTTCGCGAAACCCAGCATATTTTCTGCCGCTGTCTCCGCCTGATGGATGGCGTGGGGAACCGATTCGAGCCGCGTAGCCGCGCCGCGAAACTCAAACTGGGTGCAATCCCCCGCTGCGAAGATGGCGGGATCGGTCGTTCGGCAATGCGCATCGACCGTCACACCCCTTTCCACCGCCAGGCCGAAATCTGACGCGAGCGCAGTCTGGGCCTCAACGCCGATGGCCAACAGAACATGATCGGCAAGCAGGCGCGTTCCATCGGCCAAGATGACCGCGGACACAGCGCCCCCATCGCCCTCAAAGCCGGAAGCCACCTGCACCTCCAAGAAACGAACGCCATGGCTGGTGTGCAGAGTTCGGTAATAATCCGACGTTTCTTCACAGGCCACCCGCTGGAGAATACGCTCCCCCGCTTCCACAACGGTCACATCAAGGTTCATGCTTCGGGCAACGGCGGCAACTTCCAGGCCGATATAACCACCGCCAATGATGACCAAACGCTTGCCCGCCGACAGAAGCGGACGCTTGTCATCCGCATCTTGGTCGGTGCGCAGTGTGCTGATACCCGACAAACCTTGGCTCATCGCCGCCGGCAAATGCCGCGCGTGGGTCCCCGTCGCAAGGAGCAACGTCCCATAGGAAAACGAACGCCCGTTTGCTGCAGTGACGGTCTTGCCAACGCGGTCGATGGAGACAACACGGGTCGACAGTTCCAACGCAACAGCATTGTCAGCATACCATTCCAGCGGGCGCAGAAGCAGCGTTTCCGCGTCCATGGCCCCCGACAAATACTTTTTGGACAAAGGCGGGCGCTGATAGGGTGGCGTGGTCTCCGCCGACAGCATCGTAATCGGCACCGCAGCATCCAGTGCCCGCAGCTTTGCCGCAGCAGACAGGGCCGCTTGTCCACCACCAACGATGACGCATCCACGGCTCATCGCAAGATCAGCGCTCATAGTCCAAGCGTACCCCGGCTAGAGGCCCAAACCACCGACGCAGACATACTTGGTGTCGAGATATTCCTGAATGCCTTGATGACCGCCTTCCGAACCAATGCCGGACTGCTTGACCCCACCAAAGGGAACTTCCGGCGTGGTGATGATGCCCTCGTTGACGCCCACCAAGCCGTATTCAAGGCCCTCCATGACGCGGAAGGTCTGCCCCAAATCCTGGCTGTAGAAATAGCAGGCGAGACCAAAGATCGTATCATTGGCAAGCTGGATCGCTTCACTTTCCGTCTCAAACTTGAAGACGGGGGCCAGTGGGCCGAAAATTTCCTCCTGCGAAAAGCGCATATTCTGGGTGGCGTTCTTGATCACCGTGGGTTCAAAAAACGTTCCGCCCAAGCCATGACGCTTGCCGCCAATGACGATCTCAGCGCCTTTTGCGGTTGCGTCCTCAATGAGTTCCTCAACCTTTGACACCGAGGCAGGCTCCACCAGCGGCCCTTGCTCGACGCCGTCATCCATGCCGTTGCCGACCTTGAGCTGCGCGGCCCGAGCAGAAAATTTCTCAACAAACTCATCGTATACCCCGGCCTGAACATAGAAGCGGTTGGTGCAAACGCAGGTTTGGCCGGAATTGCGATATTTCGCTGCCATGCCGCCCTCGACAGCTTTGTCGATATCGGCACTGTCAAACACGATGAACGGTGCGTTGCCGCCCAGTTCCATGGACAGTTTCTTGATCGTGCCCGCAGATTTTTGCATCAGCACGCGCCCGATTTCCGTTGACCCGGTGAACGTAATTTTGCGGACGGTGGGGTTTTCGCAGAGCTCATCGCCAATTTCACCCGCGCTGCCGGTAACAACGTTGATCACGCCATCGGGGAGATCCGCTTCCTTGGCAATCACGCCCCAAGCGAGGCCGGAATAGGGGGTAAGTGAAGCGGGTTTGACAACGCTCGTGCAACCCGCAGCGATGGCGGGTCCAATTTTTCGCGCCAGCATGGATGATGGGAAATTCCACGGCGTGATCGCCGCGATAACGCCCACAGGCTCCTTGCGCACCATGATCCGGCGGTCTGCCCAGGGCGATGGCACGACGTCTCCGTAGATGCGCCGCCCCTCCTCCGCAAACCACAGGAGATACTGGGCACCGATGGCAATTTCGCCCTTCGCTTCCGCAAATGGCTTTCCCATTTCCAGGGTCAGAAGTTCGGCCAGGGCATCCTGATTGTCCATCATGACGGCGTGCATAGCCCGCAACCAGTCGGCACGTTGGTTCGGCGTGGTTTTCTTGAAAGTCTGGAACGCAGCGTCCGCCGCTTCAATCGCCCGCTTGGTTTCCGCCGCTCCGGCCTTTGGAACGGTGCCTAAATGCTCCCCCGTCGCCGGGTTCGTCACATCCAGGACCTTGCCAGAGTCGGCCTCCAGCCATTCGCCACCGATCAAGATGGCTTGCTTCATAAAGGGATTTGCCTTGGCGAGCATCGCTCCGCTCCTCGTACAGGGTGCGCCAGGCGCAGCCACGGTGTTCATTTTCGGGCCTTAACGACCCACTTGGTCGATTTCTTTTAACAACCCGTCGTCCACGTCAACGCCATCACGACGGTATTCTTCCCGAAGAGCCTTCCGACGTGCCCCAGGGATGCGAGCTCCATCCTGACCGTCAATCGTCGCCAGCAGGGCACCGATGCGGGCGACGGCAGCATCGCCGCCAATGCATGCGGGATCAATGACGATCAAAGTTTGGCCCACACCGGGGGCCGGGCCCTCAGCATCAAAAAACGAAGACGCCTCCGCCGCCGTATTGGCGCCAGTCAAAGATGCGGCCAGCAGCTCCACCATAAGTGCAAGGGCCGTGCCCTTGGCATCCCCCATGGGGACCATTGTACCGGAGAGCGCCGCCGCCGGGTCGGTGGTGGCCGCACCTTCGGCGTCCAAAGCCCACCCTTCCGGGATCGCTTCACCCCTCTGACGGGCCGCCATAATTTTACCGCGCGCAACTTTCGACAACGAAACGTCAATCACCACTGCCGCTTCACCGCCGACCGTAGGGGCCGCAAAGGCAATGGGGTTGGTGCCAAACACCGCCGTACTGCCACCCCATGGGGCCATGGCAGCAGGGGTGTTGGCAAACATCATGGCCACCAAGCCTTCCGCAGCAAACCGCTCCACCGTCAGCCCCGCCACACCGCAATGGTGAGACCGCGTCACGCCGCACAAGGCGATGCCGCAGGCTTTCGCCATCTGTGGCAAGGCATCAACGGCCAGATCAATCGCTGGATAAGCAAAGCCATGGGCGGCATCCACCGCCAGCGTTGCCGCGGCGCGCTGTTCCGCGGTCGCAACCGCGTGGCCGTCCACTTTTCCAGACATCGCCTGCGCTGCATAAGATGGCACCCGCCGCAGCCCGTGCCCCGCTTGGCCGGTCAGTTCGGCACCCACCAGCGCAGCAGCTACGCTTTCTGCATTCGCCGGGAGCGTCTTGCACCGCACCAGCGTCTCAACCACAAGACCGTGCACTTGTTCAACGCTCAGGCGCGCCATGGAATTCCTTTCAAAACAAGCCTCGGCACACGAGCTGGACGGGACTTTAGATCAGGCCCCGTTCAACCCAGGCGCTCCAAAACCTTCTCAGCGATCAGATGGCTGACGCGAACGTTCGATTCCACTGTTACCCCCGCAATATGCGGCGTGGCGATGAAATTGTTGAGGCCAGCGAATTTCGCACCGGCATCCGCCGTCAACGGCTCCACCTCAAACACATCGAGCGCTGCGCCGCTGATTTCACCTTCTGAGAGTGCAAACGCCAATGCCGCATCGTCCACCACACCGCCCCGGGCCGCGTTGATCAACACAGCATCGTTTTTCATCGCCTTAAGGAAGGAAAGATCGATCACATGGCGCGTGCTCTCCACCAAAGGAACGTGGAGGCTGACAACGTCGGCCAGATCCGCAATCCCATCGAGGGAGACGTTGCGCAGATGGCTCCACGCCGGGTGGTCCGCTGGGATGTGGGGGTCATAGGCCACCACATCCATGCCCAGCGCCAGCGCGCGCCCTGCAACCTCTCGGGCGATGGCACCAAAGCCAATAAGACCCATGGTTTTACCGGCAAGCTCCCGCCCGATCATCGCCTGTCGCGGCCATTCACCGGCAACAACCGCCGCCGTACCGGCATATGCCCCCCGCAGAAGGGCCTGCGCAGACGTGATCACATATTCCGCAACGCTCAAATCGTTGGCCCCGGTGGCGGGAAACACGTCCACGCCCCGCGCTTTGCAGGCAACAATGTCGATATTGTCGAGACCGACACCCAGCCGACCGACGCATTTCAAAGCGGTCGACGCCTGAAGGAGAGCACCGCGCACCTGTGTGCGGTTGCGCACGATCAACGCATCGGCGTCTGCGGACAAAGCGGCAAGCTCATCAGCCCGATCCACCAAGTCGGGATCATACGTCACCGTATGGACGGCCCGAAGCCGATCCACGGCGCCATCATCCATGAATTCGCTGATGACAACCGTCGCCATGTTCATCCCCCCAGCCAGTCGTGAACGCAATATGAAGCCAGTTTCAAGCGCTGCAGCATCCGTATTCAGGCACAACGCCTCTGAAGCATGTCTTTGCGGGAAAGCGCCGGGCGGCGCAACGTCCAAAACCCGCAGGGTACCCAAACGATTGAAGACAAACGGCCCCCGCCAAACGCTGGAACTACGCGCTGACGCTGTGTTCTTCGATGGAATTGAGGGCAACAAGACCTTGAAGCGTCTGATCATCGAGCGCGGTGCGCAGTCCAATCACCACCAAACCGGGCGAAGCTTCCGCTGGAGCTGCCGTCACCTCCGACCGTTTGCCCACCACCTGGATTGTCATGAGATGACCATCTGACCCCCGCACAAAACCCTTGGCCCGCAAAACGCCCTCCGCCGCCGCGAGCCGTGCCGCCAGAGCGACAGCGTCCATCGCCTCTGACATTAGCAAAGACACAGTACGATACAGGTTCAGTCCATGGTCATGGTCATGACTGTGGCTGTGGCTGTGGCTGTGGGAGCCGGGATTCTTTTCGGTGTGAAGATTGTGCCCCGAGGAGCCCGAAACTTCTGGCGCGATGGTCTTTTCATGTCCACGCCCCTGCACAATGCCCCCCGCATCAACACCCAGCATGACGTCCAAAGGCAGAGTCTGATGGTCTACCGTGATCATGCCCGCGTTGGGTGCAAGGCTGCGCAGCCAGTCGACAAGCGGGTCTATGTCGTTCCGATGCACCAAATCCGTCTTGGTGATCGCCACCAAATCCGCGTGCTCAAATTGGCGTTCTACGGTGTCGCTCAAAAACTCGCTGCGGTGGCGGGCGCGGATTTGGTCGGCATCGGCCAACACAACCACCGCTTCAACCCGCACGCCCGCTTGCAGCGATAACGAGGCTGCAATCGCGCCGGGAATGGCAACACCGGAGGCTTCCAGAAGCACATGATCCGGCGGAGGCGACATGGCCTGCAATTGCGCCACGGCAAGCCCCAGGTCATCGCCGTAGCTACAACACACGCATCCCCCCGCAAGGCTGATCAAATCACCATCCTCGGCCTCAATGAGATCGGCATCGATCGGAAGGTCGCCAAAATCATTAACCAGCACCGCAATCTTTGGGCCGGACGGGTGGGCGCTTGCCTGGCGCAGAAGGCTATTCACCAATGTGGTTTTGCCACTGCCAAGGTAGCCCCCAAGAACGGTGAGCGGGATCGCATCAACCAACGGTCAACCTCACAATTCATCCGCCGCGAACACACGGCCATCCTGCACCGTACCCCAAACCCGCACGTCCTTCAGCTTTTCGCCGCCAATGCTTTCGGGATCATCCTCAAGGATTGCAAAATCCGCTCTCTTGCCCGCTTCGATGGAGCCAAGCTCGCCATCCAGTTTGAGTGTATAGGCAGCACCCAGAGTGATCGCGTAGAGCGCGTCGGCAACATCGATGCGTTCATAGGCGCCCTGAACACGGCCGGACGCCGTCAAACGGTTCACCGCACACCATGCCGTAAACAACGGGCCCAGTGGCGTGATCGGCGCATCGGAATGGATGGCCATGGGCACGCCATGCTCCAGCGCAGTTCGACAGGCGTTCATGCGCTGGGCCCGCTCCGGCCCAACGGTCAACGTGTAGTGCTCATCGCCCCAGTAAAAGTGGTGGTTTGCAAACAGGTTGACGCACATCCCCAGCTTGGCCATCCGCCGATATTGCGCCGCATCCGCCAACTGGCAGTGTTGCAGGGTAAAGCGGTGGTCAAACGAAGGATGCGCCCGCAACGCCACCTCCAGCGTGTCGAGGGCAAGCTGCGTTGCCTGATCACCATTGGTGTGGGTGTGCACGTGCAGATCGTTGGCAAGCGCTTGATGGTAAATGGAAGACAGCTGCTCAGGCGGGATATACCAGAGCCCGTTTTCTGCCCCATTGTAATAACCCGGCTCCCGCAGACGCGCGGAAAAACCTTGGATCGAGCCGTCTGCGACCACCTTGATCATGCCAAGCCGCAAGCGGTCGGTGGACTTGGTTTTCAGCGCTGTGGCGTGGGCGATCAACTCATCCGCCGTCACCCCGTGGTGAAAACGAAGCGGCACAATGCGCGCCGGGAAATTTTGAGCCGCCGTCACCGAAAGCATCATGTCAACGGCATCGTCTGGCAAACGGGCCGCAAGATCGGTGGCCGTCGTCACCCCAGCGCGGACGCACAGTTTCGCAAAATCCCGCAAACCCCGTTCGTCCGCCGCCAACATATCGCGGTCAAACCCAACATGAATTCCAACAGGTGTCATCACGTCTGGGCCCTTCAACTCGCCCGTCGGCAGACCGTCCTTTCCTAACGGCACACCGGGATGGTTGATGCCGGGCTTCAACATCCCAGCCAATTCCAGCGCCTTGGAGTTGACATTCATGATGTGGCCGGACGCATGGAGAATGCCGATGGGCCGCGTTGTTGACACCTGATCCAGCTGGTCCCGGGAAACCCGTTCATTGTCAAAATAAATCGGGTCCAGCGACCAACCGGGCAGCGGTCCATCGCTGTCGCCCAGAGCGGCGTCGGCCTCGCGCAGACGGTCGATCACCGCATCAATGGATTTAAGACCCGACCACATTTTTCCGTCCGGATCGGCTCGGTCGAAAAAGCCACAATAAGTGTAGCGCCAAAAGCTGCCTTCCATCGCGTGGCTGTGGCCCTCAATCAGACCGGGCATGATCACATGGTCGGCGAACCGCTCATCGAGTTCGTAGTCGCCCCAACCCGACAGTTCATCCAGCGTGCCAGCCCCCAAAATGCGCCCGTCCCGCACAGCAACATGGCTGGCATGGGGGGCTCGAGGGTTCATCGTGATGATTTTGCGTGCGCGATAAATCGTGATCATAGTTCGCTGTTCCGTCCGTTCCCCGCAGGCTTTTGTTCCAGAATGGAAAGCAAGAGCGCAAATTTGTCCATGCTGTGTTGGCAGGATTCCCATGCCAAATTAGTTGACATGAAAATTAATTTCACCCCCTTGCATTTTTCCAAACTTGTTTCACTCTGACCACGAAGCTGCCTGGGTGCCTGAGTTCCATGCGCCCCATCGCAACGAATGTTTGGCCCAGCGGCTTGGCGGATAACGGGGGAATCGTCCCTCACCGCCCGGAAAACAGGGGAGACAGAAAAACCATGCGCAGCTTCATGAAGAGCCTCGTCGTGGCGACAGCACTGGTGTCCATGGTCGCGGCACCAACTTTAGCCTCCGACACACCCAAAAAAGGCGGCACGCTGATCACGGCCCTTGGCCAAACACCGCGTCACCTAAACCCAGCCGTGCAATCCGGTGTCGTGACAGGCGCGCCCGGTGCGCAATTGTTTGCAGCCCCCCTTCGCTATGACGAAGACTGGACCCCCCAGCCCTATCTTGCAGAAAGCTGGGAGACCTCTGAAGACGGCCTGACAGTGACGCTAAAGCTCGTCAAAAACGCAAAGTTCCACGACGGCAAGCCGATTACCTCAGAAGACGTCGCTTTCTCCGTCGACACGATCAAGGCGAACCATCCGTTCAAATCCATGTTTGCGCCGGTGATCGAAGTCCAAACCCCGGACGCACACACCGCGGTGCTGAAACTCTCTCAGCCCCACCCGGCGCTGATGCTTGCGATGTCTTCGCAGCTCATGCCGATCATTCCTAAACACGTGTATGGCGACGGCCAGGACCCGAAAACGCACCCGGCAAACTCTGAAAACGTGGTCGGATCCGGGCCTTTCAAACTTGTCGAATTCAAGCGCGATCAGCACGTGATCCTGGAACGCTTCGACGACTACTTTATCGAAGGCCGTCCTTTCGTCGATCGCATCGTGATGCGCATCATCAAGGACCCGGCAGCACGGGCCATTGCGCTCGAAAATGGCGAATTGCACCTGTCGACCTTTGAAAACACCGTGCGCAACATCAATCGCCTCAAGAAAGCCGATGGCGTCACCGCCACGTCCGAAGGATATGCCGCCATCGGTGCGCTGGACTGGCTGGCGTTCAACACAGCAAACGGTCCAACCGCCGACAAGCGCGTACGACAGGCCATCGCCTATGCGGTGGACAAAAACTTCATTCACAAAGCCATCATGTTGGGCGTGGCCCAGGACGCAAAGTCCGGAATCCATCCGGGCAGTCCGCTGTCCGATCAGTCGGTAAATGGCTATGATGTGGACCTCGACAAAGCGCAGGCTTTGCTTGATGAAGCCGGCTTCAAGCCTGGTGATGACGGCACACGCATGAAGCTGACCATCGACTTCGGCTGGCCCAGCATGAAGCCGCAGGCCGAATACATCAAAGCGTCTTTGAAAAAGGTCGGCATCGATGTGACGGTCCGCGCGTCTCCGGACTTCCCCACATGGGCAAAAACCGTATCCAACCACGATTTCAACATGACCATGGACACGGTGTTTAACTGGGGTGACCCGGTGATCGGTGTGCACCGCACCTATCAATCGTCGAACATCAAAAAAGGTGTGATCTGGTCAAACACGCAGCAGTACAAAAACGCTCGCGTCGATGAACTGCTCGACATGGCCGGCAAGGAAACCGACCCGGCCAAACGCAAGGCGCTGTACGCGGAGTTCCAGAAAATCACCGCCGATGAGCTGCCGGTCTATTGGCTGAACACCCTGCCCTATCACACGATTTACAATGATAAGGTCGGCAATCCGCCCAAAGGCATTTGGGCATCCTCAGCTCCCATGGATCGCGTGTTTCTCAAATAAACGAACACGCCATCCGGCTTGATAGCCTCCTGCCATTCCCCTTCCCGCCCACGCGTTGTGGGCGGGGTGGTCTCCCCCGCGCGGCGTCCTGGTGTTTTCCATGAGATTTATCATTCCCATCGCCCAGCGCGTTCTCTACGCGGTTCTGCTGCTCCTTGCGGTGCTGGTGTTGAACTTCTCCATGCTGCATTTGGCACCGGGTGACATTGCTGACACCATCGCCCAGTCCGCCGGCGGCGCCGATGAAGAAATGATGGCGCAGATCCGCCGCGACTACGGCCTCGACCAGCCCTTCATCATCCAACTGGCAAGCTATATCGGACGGGTCGCCACCTTCGATCTGGGCTACTCGTTCTTCTACAATCAGCCGGTCACCACACTCATCTTCGAAAAACTCCCCGCAACGCTCCTTTTGGTCATCACGGCGCAACTTCTGGCCATCGTTGTCGGTGTGCTTCTGGGTGTCTCTTCGGCGCGCAATCCAAACGGCATATCCAGCCATTTTGTGACGCTGTTTTCCCTGTTTGGATATAGCGCACCCGTATTCTGGACAGGCATTTTGCTCCTGATCGCCTTCGCCCTGAAAATCCCCATTTTGCCCAGTGGCGGGATGTATGATGTGACCGTGGAGGGCAATTGGTTGACGCATGCCCTTAACGTTGCCCGTCACATGGTCTTGCCGGTGGTTGCACTCGCCTCCATTTTCTTCGCCCTTTACTCCCGCCTCTGCCGGGCCTCCATGATGGAAGTCTTGGGGTCGGACTATGTTCGCACGGCCAAGGCCAAGGGCCTGTCGGAGCGCGAAGTCGTCCTCAAACATGCTTTGAAAAACGCCCTTTCCCCCGTCATCACCCTGGCCGGCATTCAGTTTTCGGCTGTTGTGTCCGGTGCAGTGCTGGTGGAAACCGTGTTTTCCTGGCCGGGGCTCGGCACCTTGGCGCTTCAATCCATCATCGCCCGCGACACGCCCACCATATTAGGCATCCTGTTCTTTTCAGCCCTTGTGGTGATCGTCGGCAATCTTTTAACCGACCTGGCACTGCGGTTTGTCGATCCACGGGTGGGACGCACCTCATGACCGATCAAACCAACCAGGATGAGCATTTACCGCCCGTGGAAAAGGCCCGCCATCCGGCTGCCGAAGCGTTTTCCATGTTTTTGCGAAACAAGGCCGCCGTCGCAGGCTTGATCGGCCTCACCATTATCACCCTGGCCGGTATTTTTGGGCCCATCCTCTACCCAACGGACCCCTATGATATGGTGTGGGCACCGTTCTCCCCGCCCGGGGACGAGGGCTATCTTTTGGGCACCGATTATCTGGGCCGCGATCTCTTGTCAGGCATCATTCACGGCGCGCGGGTCTCGCTGCTCATCGGCGTCGCCGCCGCCTTCATGTCCGTCGTCATCGGCGTCAGCGTTGGCGCACTCGCCGGCTTCTACCGGGGCTGGGTGGAAGAGGTTTTGATGCGCATCACCGAATTCTTCCAGGTGCTGCCCACCCTCCTGTTTTCCATGGTGATCGTCGCTCTGTTCGGCGCATCCCTGTGGATGATCACCTTTGCCATCGGAGTTGTCAGTTGGACAGCCGTCGCTCGCATCACACGGGCCGAGTTTTTGCGCATCCGTGAGTTGGAATATGTCACCGCCTCCCGCGCCTCAGGAACGCGAAATGCAAAACTGATTTTCGGCGTCATCCTGCCCAATGCCCTGCCACCCATCATCGTCCAGGCGGCGCTGATGGTGGGCTCGGCCATCCTGTTTGAAGCGGGTCTGTCGTTCCTCGGCCTGACCGATCCAAACGTCGTGAGTTGGGGGCAGATCATCGGTTCAAACCGGCAGTACATACTGGACGCAAGCTACACCGTGACCTTCCCCGGCCTAGCGATATTTATCACCGTGTTGTGCATCTCACTGGTCGGCGATGGCTTGAACGACGCCCTCAACCCCAAGTTGAGAGAGCGGTGATGAATACGGCACTTGACACAAAGAAGGCCACAAAAACCAGCGAAGCCGTACCGCTTCTATCGGTTCAAAACCTACGGGTGGAACTGTCCACCCGCACGGGCATCGCCCCTGTGCTGGACGATCTTTCCTTCCACATCAATTCTGGAGAAACCCTCGGCGTGGTGGGGGAATCCGGTTGTGGGAAATCCATGACCGCCCTCGCCATGATGGGTTTGCTTCCCGACAAAGTCGGGCGCGTCGCCGCCGGCTCCATTGTCTTTAATGGCGAAGACCTCACCAAACTCTCCGACGCCCGACAGCGCGAAATCCGGGGCAATTCGGTCTCCATGATCTTTCAGGAACCGATGACGTCACTCAACCCGGTCTACACCGTGGGTGAACAGATTGCCGAAGTTCTGCGCCGCCATGAAAAGCTCGGCCAACGGGCAGCCTGGGCCAAGGCCGGCGATCTTCTGGACGCCGTCCGCATTCCCAATCCGCGGGCACGAGTGAACGACTATCCACACCAGATGTCCGGCGGCCAACGGCAGCGGGTCATGATCGCCATCGCTCTGGCCTGCGCGCCCAAACTGCTCATTGCAGACGAACCCACCACCGCCCTTGATGTGACGGTGCAAGCGCAAATCTTCGATCTGCTGCGTGACCTGGGCGAGCAAACCGGCACGGCCATCATGCTCATCACCCACGACATGGGGGCGGTGGCTGAAATGGCGGAACGCATGATCGTCATGTACGCCGGACGCAAGGTGGAGGAAGGCGCGGTCGACACCATCATCGCCGCCCCAAAACACCCCTATACCAAGGGTCTCATCTCCTGCGTGCCCCATCTCATGGCAGAGCTGGACGAGGAACGCCCCACGCTGACGGAAGTCGGCGGCATTGTGCCTTCGCTCAAGGAATTTGGCCGCAACGCCTGCCTGTTTGCGTCCCGCTGCACCATAGCTGACGACCATTGCCGATCCGCCCGTCCGCAAGAGGTCGCGCTCGCCGAAGGTCAAAAATCTGCGTGTTGGCACGTGGACAAGGTGTAACCATGGCCGACACCAAACCGCTTCTTCGCGTTGAAAATCTCAAGATCACATTCCCAGTGAAACGCGGCGGCTTTTTCGCCACCAAGGGTTTCTTGAACGCTGTTGATGATGTCTCGTTCACCGTGCCCCGCGGGCAGACCCTGGCCATCGTGGGCGAATCCGGATCGGGAAAAACCACCGCGGCCCTCGCCGTCGCTCAGCTTGTCGCCACCGCGCGGGAAAACCAATCCGGAACCGTGATGCTGGGCGATACTGATTTAATGGCACTGGAGGGCACAGCGCTCCGCGAGGCGCGCACACGTCTTCAGTTCATTTTCCAGGACCCCTACTCCAGCCTCAATCCGCGCCTGCGCGCCGAAGCCGTTGTGCGCGAACCTCTCGACAGCCTGGACTACGGGCCCGCGCCGGAGCGCCAATCCATTGTCGATGATCTTTTTCGTTCGGTCGGCCTGCGGCCGGAACAACAGCGGCTGTTCCCACACCAATTTTCCGGCGGCCAACGCCAGCGCCTCGGCATCGCCCGCGCGCTGGCCACCCAGCCGGAGCTTGTCATCTGTGACGAACCGGTCTCCGCATTAGACGTTGCGGTGCAGGCCCAAATCCTGAACTTGTTGCGCCGCCTACAGGAAGAGCTTGGCCTGACTTACCTGTTTATCTCACACGATCTTGGCGTCGTGCAGCACATGAGCGATTCCATCGCCGTCATGTATATGGGCAAAATCGTTGAACATGCCGACCGTTTGAGCCTGTTTAACAATCCGCTACACCCCTACACAAAGGCCCTGCTGTCAGCCGTGCCCTCGGTGGATAAATCCCGCCGCTCGGCCATGAAACGGGTGCTGATTCCCGGCGATCCGCCGGACCCTGTGAACCCGCCCCCCGGCTGCCGATTTGCCAACCGCTGCCCCGTCGCGACGGACATCTGCCACCAAAAAGAACCGCCGCTCACGGCCCACAATGACGGCACAACAAGCGGCCACAAAGTGGCCTGCCATTTGGTGGATGAAGCGCAAGTATCGCCAATTTAGAGGCCTACTCGATGGATTGGCAGCATCGCCTAGCCGACGGCAAACGCAATGACGCCAATCTTCACAAGCAAACCAAAAACAACGATCAGCAGCACGCGCAACTGCTTGACGAGCATCCAAGTCGCTTGATCCGAGGGAGACACGCCCCACCCGGCTGCCGTCGCAATCACATTGGTATAGCTTGGCAAATCACCCTGCTTCCGCCGCCCCGTAGCCCGCTCAATCGCATAGCTTTTGCGAATAGCCAGAACAAAAACGGCAATGGCGAGCAAACCAAAAAGGCCGGAAAGAGCAGCATAGGCTTCCATGGCGAGATCGTTCCCCAACAATTGAGACAAAACAGCGTCAGCAGACTGCTGCCAGCAATTACCATAACAGAGACCTAGAGACGTGCCGGTTCACACAGTGCGCTGCAAAATCGAAAGGCCTCAACATATGAAAAAAGGCGGCACACAGGTGCCACCTTTAAAAAGCGTTTCCATGAGCGCGCGCTTTAAGCGGAGCGGTAAAGCTTCGTCATGGAGAACTCGCGGTGGCCGAGGGCTTCGGCTGCGGTGTTGCGGCCATTGGCGGTGCGGCGGATCATTTCGATGAGATCATCCCCGGCTTCATCAATGGTTTTCTCGCGGGTTAGAATGCCCGTCACGTCCACATCCACATGTTCCCCCATGGTGCGCACCGTGCGCGGGTTCGCGGTGATTTTGATCACCGGAACGATGGGGTTGCCCACCACATTGCCCTGCCCCGTGGGGAAGGTGTGAATGACGGCACCGCCGGCGGCCATGAGCGTCACGCACTCGGCAGCCGCGGAGGACGAATCCATGAAGTAGAGACCCTTTCCCTGCTTCGGCGCCTCTGCCGGTTCCAGAATGTCGATATAGCGCGACGTGCGACCGATCTTTTCAAGATTGCCCAAGGCTTTCTCTTCAATCGTGGTGAGGCCACCTTCGATATTGCCTTTGGTAGGCTGAGAATCGGACAAATCGTCGGTCTGGTGGGCAAAAATTACGTCGTCTTGATAGGCCTTCCACATCGCATACCAGCGGTCACCAACCTCTTCATTGATCGCCCGCTCCTTACAGATGTGTTCCGCGCCGGTGATTTCCGATGTTTCACCGAAAAAACCCGTGATGCCCTGGGGCAAGAGCTTGTCATACATGTTGCCCACAGTTGGGCACGAGCCGAGGCCGGTGGTCGTATCGGATTCCCCACACTTGGTCGAAATCCAAAGCTCATTCATCGCGCACTCTTCGCGCTGAAGTTCGGACGCCCAGTGCACATACTCTTTAGCAGCCCAGCTGGCCGCGCGGATGGTCTCAAGATCGCCCTTTTGCTCAATCGAAAACTCGGCAACCGGCTTTCCGGTTTCCCGGATGCCGTCGGCAATGCGCTTGGTCCAGCCCGGCTCGATGCCGATCACCACCACCGCTGCAACATTGGGGTTTGCGCCTGTGCCGATCATGGTGCGGAAATGCAGATCGAGGTCTTCTCCAAACTGCAACCGACCATAAGCGTGGGGCAGCGCCATGGTGCCTTTAATATTGTTGGCCACCGCTTCACAGGCAGCATTGGAAATATCATCTACCGGCAGGATGATGACGTGGTTGCGAACACCGACGCGTCCATTTTCGCGCCGATAGGCCATGATTTTATCGCTCATTGTCTGCGCTCCCTACCAGCGTTTCGTTTTGAGATTATGGGTGTGGACGTGCTCGCCCTGTGAAACATCACCAACGAATTTGCCGATATCCTCACCGTATTTGATGGCCGTATCGCCGGTCTTGATATCCTTCAGCGCAACCTTGTGGCCGATCGGCACGTCGTGCTGCGCGGTGAGGTGAAAGGATGAATTGTCATGGGTGACGACGCACAGCATTTCGGTGCCGGCGGTGAGACCTTCAACAACGACAACGCCAACGTTGTCCTCTTGGTCGTGCACCAGCAATTGCGGAATATTGCTCATCGGTGAGTGTGCTCCCTGTTTTGAGCCTAAGCGCTTCAAGTCTTGTATAAGAGATAAGATAGCGCCATACTGACCGCGCGCGCAAGCGCTTTCCTGCTCCGCGCATGCTATCCACACCGGCCAGCCGCTACCCATGATCGCCAAATCACCCGTCTCCAGCGAAAAACTCACCGCCGAACCCCTCTATCGGCGGGTGCGCACACGCCTTGTGGAGCGCTTGATCCAAGGTGACTGGAAACCAGGGGCAATGCTGCCATCGGAATTTGCCATTGCAGACCAATTGGGCGTGAGCCAAGGCACCGTGCGCAAGGCGCTGGATGAGATGACGGTAGAAGGCATTTTGGAGCGGCGGCAGGGCAAAGGCACGTTCGTTGCCCAGGCTGAGGACACAGCGATCTTATTTCGCTTCTACAGGTTGACCCGAGATATAGGCGATGGGACGGCGGAGCAAACGTTCCCCCGATCGCACTATCTCAGCCACATCAAAACAACGGCAAGCCAGGAAGAACGCGACGTTTTTCAAATCCCCAGCGGCCGGCACTTTCAAGTCTGGCGGTTTGAACGGGTTCGTTATGAGGCCGATGAGCCAATTTTGTGGGAGCGTCTGGTGCTGCCGAGCCAGAGGTTTCCGAAACTGGACACCGTTTTGCCGCTGCCCAACAACGTGTACCGATTTTATGCCGACACGTTCGGTTTGATGGTCAAAAACGTCCACGAAAAGCTACGCGCCGTGGCGGCCAGCGCCATCGTTTCAGATCATCTCAACTTACCCCCAAACAGCCCGGTTTTGGAGATCGACCGTCGCGCCATTGCCCTCGACGACGACACCATAGAGTGGCGTGTGTCCCACTGCCGAAGCGATACCATGCACTATAGAAACGAACTTTAAGTCCGGCGAACCGCAACAGCGATAGCCAAGGCAAGCGTTACACATGAATTCCAATGAAAGCGCCAAGCCTTTTGCAGCCGGCGCAATTGCATCCGCCCTCTGAAACGTCTAGTGGGTTTTCCGATCCGATCGCGCCGCTCGGTCTTCAAGCAAGGCGGTTTGACCAAACCATCGACGATCATACTCTTTTACCGACGCATGTGTCGTTGATACGGTCGCGCCACCACCAATACGATCAGGCCAGAGCACCTAGGCCAGACAGAGCACACCAAGGCCGGAGCGAGCCAAACACGGCCAAAGAGCCGAAACGAGTAAGGAAGAGACTTCAGTGTCCACGTTTGATAAAGTTGCAGACATCATTTCTGACACCAGCGAAATTCCACGGGAAGAAATTACCCCCGATAGCCACACCATCGACGATTTGGGTATCGACAGCCTCGACTTTCTCGACATCGTTTTCGCCATCGACAAAGAGTTCGGCATCAAGATTCCGTTGGAAGCCTGGACCCAGGAAGTCAACGACGGCAAAGCGTCAACCGAAGAGTATTTCGTGTTGAAAAACCTCTGCGGTAAGATCGACGAACTGGTCGCCGCCAAAGCCTAAAGACGGCAGGCGCGCGCTAAACGAAAAACCCGACACGAAAGCTCATTGCCGGCTGTTTCAGGCCGTTCGAGGTGGTCATGCATCTTGAATATTTTCAAATGGTGGACCGGATCACTCAGATCGGCGATGGCGCAAAGACCATCGCCGTAAGCTCAACGGTGCCCGATGAAAGCCCGGTTTTTGAGGGCCACTTCCCCACCATGCCCCTGGTGCCCGGCGTGCTGTTGATCGAAACCATGGCACAAACATCCGGTTTTATGCTGATGGCCGGCATGAAATTTGACAGCATGGTGTTTCTGGCCGGCGTGAAGGCTGCAAAAATGCGCACGTTCGTCGAACCCGGCATGGTTCTCGATGTCACCGCTGAACTCGTCCACGATGGCTCAGGCTTCGCCATGACCAAAGCGAAGATCGCATCGGCTGGCAAACCCGTCTGCGATGCCAATCTGACCTTCAAGACCCTTCCCTTCCCGGAAACGGACCTGAAGGCGTTGATCCTCAACCGTGCAAAAGATGTGGGCATGCCCGCAGATTATTTGCCCGAAGCGGTCTGACCGACCTCGCTGGCAGACGGGAGACCGGCACCGCCTTGTGCGGTTTCGCAGACACACAGCAGTCGAACAACAAAACCGACAATTGAACCCAAACACCACATGCGCTAACGCGTGGTCGGCATGGCGTGCGCAAACCGCAAAACGCAGCAAGGGGGCAAAAATGACCGGGTCAAACCATGACGTCTGGATTACCGGGATCGGCATCATCAGCGCCGCCGGTGAAGGCCATAACGCCCACATCAAGGTGTTGAGCGAGGGCAAGCCCTCCGGCGTTGACGACAGCACCCACGCCCCCTTTGTCGTCCATGCTTTGGCGGAGCCCGACTGGTCCAGCCAAATCTCCCGCCGCGACATGCGCCAGATGGAACGCTGGCAACAAATTGGAACCTACGCCGCCGGCCTCGCGCTGGACGATGCCGGCGTCAAGGATGATGAGGCGCTATGCGCAAAGATGGACATGATCGTGGCCGCAGGCGGCGGCGAGCGGGACGAGGAGGTTGACACCGCGATCATGGCGGAAGCCCGCACCGGCGTGGACACAGACACATTGCTTGCCGACAAGCTCTCCAACGATCTACGCCCCACGCTGTTTCTTGCGCAACTGTCCAATCTTCTGGCGGGCAATATCTCCATCGTGCACAAGGTTACCGGCTCCTCCCGCACTTTTATGGGCGAAGAAGGGGCAGGCATTTCAGCCCTCCAAACCGCAGCCGCGCGCATCGCGTCAGGCCAAAGTGAAATCGCCCTGGCAGGCGGCGGCTACAACGCGGAACGTGCGGACATGCTGCTGTTCTTTTCCCTCGGGGGCTTCACACAACAAAG
>JBCBCT010000011.1:0-42979 GCA_038530365.1 Pseudomonadota bacterium
CTTTGTTGCGTCCCGTCTCCTTGGCTTGATACAGCCGTTCGTCCGACAGCTTAATCAGGTCTTTTTTGGTTGTGACGCCGTCCAACGTGCTTGCCACACCGATGGACACCGTCGGTCGCAAAACCACGGCCCCCACATCAATTCGCATTTCACCCACCATCCGGCACACCCGCTCCGCAAAGGGCCTTATTTGCTCAGATTTTGGGAACGGCGCAACGATGCAGAACTCTTCCCCGCCCGTCCGCGCCACTATGTCGTGTTCCCGGGTGAGTTTCCGCAAGCGCAACGCCAACTGTTTGAGCACAACGTCGCCCGCATCGTGCCCATAGGTGTCATTCACGCTTTTGAAATGGTCCAAATCGAGGGTCAACAGCGCCAAAGGCGCATCGATCCGATTGAATTCTTTGAGATATTCGTCGAACGCGTCTTCAAAGTATCGACGGTTGTAGAGCCCCGTTAAGGGGTCGGTGACCACGGCCACTTCCAGCTTTGCGGCACGGTCCGTCAGTTGTTTTTGAACAGTTTGGCTCTCGCGGATCGAAGGCAGCGTAAAAACCAGACCAAACAGCAATGTTGCGCCCATCAACATCAGTGCCAGATCACTTTGGAGTACGCCAAAATACTCAGGTTCGGGGCCAGCGCCGCTGCGGCTGTGCATAAATGCGAGCGCAGCAAGGATCAGGCTGCCGATGGTGGCAACGCTGTAGATCCAATAGGCGGATTCCGAGATACGTTTCATTTGGCTCCCACCCGTGGGCGAACGGGCTCATGAGAGGATTCGGCGTTAGGAATGCTTGCAATTCACCCGTTGGGTGCACACTCTGCCGATGTTTTAGGGTGTTTTCCTAAAGCAGACGATAATGCCGCGCCGTATTCGACCGGGTCTGGCGAGTTGGTAAACAAAACCTTCCAGTCATCGTTAAATTGCCCCCGAAACCAGGTGCATTGTCGCTTCGCATACTGCCGGGTTGCCGCTTTTAATCGATTTAGCGCTTCCGCTCGATCAATTTTGCCATCGATCAGATCACCGATTTGTTGAACGCCAATGGCCTTGAGCGCGGTTGCGTCCGGCGGCAGATTGATGGCGCGCAGGGCCTGAACCTCTTCAACCGCTCCGTGATCCATCATCCACTCCGCCCGATCATTGATCCTTTGGTGAAGGACAGACCGGTCCGGCATAATAAGATGCCGCCACAGGGTTCGTGCAGCCAAGAGAGGCTTCGCCCCTCGTTCGGCCTGAAACGCGGCCAACGTTTTTCCCGTTTGGAGCACCACTTCCAGAGCGCGCGCAATCCGCTGTCCGTCGCTCGGGCGCAATCGGGCCGCCCCTTCTGGATCGTGCGCAACCAGCTTGCCATGCAACGCCGCACTTCCTTCAGCAAATAAGGCTTCGCGTATATCCGCCCGCAAGACCGGATCAATGGCTGGCGTATTCGCTAAGCCTTCTTCCAAGGCCCGAAAGTATAGGCCGGTTCCACCCACAAAAATGGGCACTTTGCCCTCAGCCCATACTGCCTCCGCTGCATCCTTTGCGTCGGCAAGCCAGCGGGCGACAGAATAAGGTTGTGAAAGCGCGGCAGTCCCATACAGGCGGTGCGGCGCGCGCGTTTCATCGGCTGCACTGGGCCGCGCGGTCAAAACCGAAAGGACCGGATAAACCTGCATGGAATCGGTGTTGATGATCACCCCATCCACCGCCTTTGCAGCGGCCAACGCTATGGCCGACTTGCCGCTGGCTGTCGGCCCCGCTAACAAAATGGCACCGGGCTGCGTCATAGCCTTAGGATTTTCGCCTTTCCAACGAGCTGAGCCCGTTTTTACGATGCATCAGAACCAGCGTGTTCTCACCCTGATCACCCATCCCGAAACGCCGTGCCTTGGCGGCATGCTGGTGGACCAGGTGCGCGACGCCGTGGGCGCCTCAGCGGCATATTTTCTGGCAGATGGCATCGCTTGCGATCTGCCGCTTCCTGACACCAAGCACACCAACCGGGAACTAATGGCGCTGGCGCGGCTTGTCTTGGCGTCCCAACCTGTGGACGTGGTTGTGCAGGATGCCGAATTTCGACGCAAGTCGATCCTGCTGGCGGATATGGATTCCACGATGATCCAGCAGGAATGCATCGACGAATTGGCCGACGCCGCCGGGGTCGGAGACGATGTCTCCGCCATCACTGCAAAGGCCATGCGGGGCGAGTTGGACTTTGAAGCGGCATTGAATGAGCGCGTGGGCCTTTTGAAAGGCAAGCCCGCAGGCCTCATCGACACCGTCTTGGAGCAGCGCATCACCCTGATGCCCGGAGGCCGAGAACTGGTGGCTACGATGAAAGCCAATGGCGCCTATTGCGCACTGGTGAGTGGCGGCTTTACCCAATTTACGTCTGCGGTGGCCGCAAAATTGGGCTTTGATGAGAACCGCGCCAACACGTTTCACATCTCAAATGGGTTATTTGACGGCACCGTCCAACCCCCCATTCTGGGCCGAGAGGCAAAGGTGGATGCGCTGCGTGACATCTGCAACCGGCGCAACCAGGACACCGACGACGTGATCGCCGTGGGTGATGGCGCAAACGATTTGGGCATGTTGGGGGAAGCTGGATCCGGCGTTGCCCTGCACGCCAAGCCGGTGGTCGCAGAAAGCGCCAAAATCCGCATCGATCACGGCGATCTAACAGCCTTGCTCTACATCCAGGGTTACCGAAAGACCGACTTTCACGTCACTGCCAATTGATAGCGCCATCGCCAAGGAGCCAAATACACGGCTCTCGAATGGCCGACCAGCGACAACGAAGCACCACGCGGGTTCTGTCCGATGAGGCAGCGCTTCGTCGTGACCGACTTGGATTGTTCTTGGGGCTGTACCGTGCTGATGACCATGTCCAATGAACACCCGACGATGTCCCAAACTCAATCAGCGTCTCGTCGCGCACGCCCCACGTGGCGTGAGCAGGGGAACGGAAGAGGCAATCAGACGAACCGGCGGAAACGGGCGGTTCGCCTGAGACGTGTTAGCTTTCTCTATAGCCTAGCTCAGATCGAGAACCACAAAACTTGGTTCGCCGTCTTTTGAAGACACGAGGAGCAGCACCTTTCGGCGGTTTTCTTTCTTCAACGCTTCAAACCGCTTCGTCACATCTGCGGCGGTCTTCACCGCTTCCTGCGCCACCTCTGAGATGACAGAACCGGGCTTCACGCCCTTTTCTTCCGCCATGGAGCCTTTCTCAACCGCGGTGATCAGGACGCCGTCAACATCTTTTGCGATGGCGTAGGTTTGACGGTTTTCATCGTCGAGATTTTCCAGCGTCATCCCAAGAAGGCGGGTCTTTTTCTCAACAGGAGCTTTGTCAGCGTTGCCAGACCGGTCGGCTGCGATGAGCTTCTCGCCATCTTCCAAACGACCCAGCGTTACTCCAATCGTCGTTTCGGCGCCCTTACGAAGCACGACCACCTGGACCGATTTACCGACCGGCGTTTCAGCAACGATGCGCGGCAGGTCACGGCTGCTGGCAACGTTTTTCCCGTCAAAGGTGAGGATCACGTCCCCGACTTCCACGCCCGCATTTTTGGCCGGTCCGCCGGCGGTTACACCCGCCACCAAAGCGCCCCGGGCTTTGCCCATGGCGAGCGACTCAGCGATGTCGTCGGTCACCGGCTGAATGCTCACGCCCAACCAACCCCGGCGCGTTTCACCAAACTCGCGCAGCTGTTCGATGACGTTCATCGCAAGATCGGAAGGAATAGAGAAACCCAAACCGATGGAACCGCCCGATGGCGAGATGATCGCCGTATTAATCCCGATCACATCGCCATCCATGTTGAACAGGGGTCCGCCGGAATTGCCTTTGTTAATCGCCGCATCCGTTTGAATAAACGAGTCGTACGGACCGGAGCGAATGTCGCGCTTGGTCGCCGACACGATCCCCAGAGTGACAGAGCTTCCTTGGCCAAACGGGTTGCCGATGGCCATCACCCAATCCCCCACCCGGGCGGTGGATGATTTGCCGAAGGTCACCGCCTGCAATGGCTTATCAGGTTCAACTTTCAACACCGCAATATCTGTTTTGGGGTCGGTACCGACAACGGTGGCTTTCAATTCGCTGCCGTCGGTGAACTCGATGGTGATCTCATCGGCTTCGGCAATCACATGGTTGTTGGTCACGATGATCCCGGACGCATCGATCACAAAACCCGAGCCGAGCGACTGTGCACCCCTGGAGCGCGGACCCCGGCGTGGCCGCTGACGCGGCTGTTGTTGATTGAAGAAATCATCAAAAAAGTCTTGAAACGGCGACCCATCCGGCACCCTGGGACGCGGTGCCCGGCGCTGCGTACCGGATACTTTTTGAGACGTAGAAATGTTGACCACCGCGCCGATCAAACGGTCGGCAAGGTCCGCCACGGAAGCCGGCGCAGCTTGAACCGGAGCGGAGCCCATCAGAGGGGATGAGGAAGGCACCAACCCGCCTGCGCTGACACCGGTAATGGCCAAAACACCAACGAGGGCCAACCTGCGGAAAGCGGCGAAGCTATGGGTCACAAATCCAGTCATTCAAAAAATCTCCTAAAGCCGTCCGGCTGACGTCACTGCCGACTGTGTATCTACGTAGCGTAGCCCCATTCGGGATTATCAGTATCGTGAATTTTTGGTCACACCCATCATGTTTTATTGAAGGTGGGCTTTTGATCAACCAAGCGCAAGCCAAACGACGGTGGCACCTTTGGCCATGGCAATCAAACCGCCAGCTCTCAAATCGGATATCCGCATATCGCAAACGTGGGACGCGAGCCGGCGCACGCCGTTGGGAAATCCCGCATAGACTGTCCCTTCTATGGCCATCATGATAAAAAGACCCACCAAAAGAACGTGCATGTCTTGGGCACCGATGATCCAAACGAGAAACACGCTCAGCGCCAGCGCAAAAAGTCCCTGCTTTTGTAGCAACGCACCGTCAGAGGAAGCCACGTACCCCGCCAGGCTGCGCGTGGTTTGGGTTAAAGCGGCATAAAGCAGGCCCTCAAGCATCAGGAAGACGCCAAATCCAGCAATCAGGCCAGCAATCGATGATGACATGCTGTTTCTTTCACGTGTTGGGGCCTGTTGGCATGTTTTGAACAGCGTCGCCTCTCACGGTTTCAGACACCAACAGACAAACAAAAACCGCACCGACACAGCGTGTCGGCGCGGTTCAATTCATGCGTCCGTCGCTAAAATGAGCAATGCCGTTGCGAACGCGAACGCCTTATTTCGATGCGCCGGCAGCGCCAGCACCGGCGGGCGCACCGGCTGTTGGAGCAGCCGAATTCGGCACCGTCGCTTGACCGTTAGCATCCCGGAAAAAGCGGAAGAATTCGGAATTTGGTGACAACACCAAAGTCGTGTCCGAGTTTTCCAGAGCCGCTTTATACGCCAGCATCGACCGATAGAAGTCGAAGAAAGCCGGATCGCGGTTGAACGCATCGGCGAAGATGGCATTCCGCTCACCATCACCCTCACCGCGCAACACTTCCGCCTCACGCTGCGCAGCCGCTTTAATCTCGACAACCTGACGGTCGGCGGCAGCGCGGATGCGGCGGGCCGCTTCCTGACCACGGGCGCGCAAACGCTCAGCTTCCGCAAAACGTTCCGCCTTCATGCGTTCATAGGTCTGCTCAGACACCTCAGTGGTCAAATCTGTACGACGGATCCGAACGTCTTCGATACCGATGCCCAGAGCATTGGCTTCCGGGATCAACTGGTCCCGCACTTCGCGCATCATGGCCGAACGCTCTTCCGATAGGGCCGCTTCAAACCCACGCAAGCCATAGGTCCGACGCAGCGCAGCATCGAGACGCGTGCGCAGACGACTTTCAGCCTGTGCGATAGACGCTGAAACCTGCTCACGGAAGCGGCGCGGATCGCTGATCTTGTAGGTCAAAAACGCATCCACATCGTAGAACTTACCGCCCGAGACCTGAACCCGAATGTCATCGAGATCAAAGCGCAGCAAGCGGTCATCCACCATCTGCACGGCATCAAGTCCTGCAAAGCCAAGCGGCAATTTGAAGTAGAGGCCCGGCTCGCTTTCGACGCGAATGATTTCACCAAATCGCAGAACGATGGCCTGCTGGCGCTCGTTTACAACGTAGAGACCAGAGTAAATCAGGCCAAGGACCACCGCGATGCCGGCGAGAATTAAACCAAATCGATTGCTCATTAGTTTGTTCCTCCGGTGCGACGGGACAATTCATTCAACGGCAGGTAGGGCACCACACCCGTTCCACCGCCTTGGCCGTTCCCGCTTTCCATGATCACTTTGTTGGAATCTTTCAAGACAGCTTCCATCGTCTCAAGGAACATACGCTTGCGCGTCACCTCAGGAGCCTTGGCATATTGGTTGTAAACCGAGATGAAACGTTGCGCTTCACCCTTGGCTTCTTCCACTACGCGGTTCTTGTAGGCCGCAGCATCTTCGCGAATTTGGGCCGCCTCACCGCGGGCGTTACCCAGCGTTTTGTTTCGGTACTGGTTGGCTTCCTCCTGGAACTGATCTTCGTTTTGTTCAGCCCGCTGAACCTCGTCAAAGGCGGCCGCCACTTCTTCCGGCGGGGCCACATCCTCGATGTTAAGCGCGCGGATTGCGATGCCTGAGCCGTAGGCCGTGAGGGTCTGCTGGACGATTTTGCGCACTTCCTCAGAAATGCCCTGACGATCATCACGGAACACGTCCTGCGCCGGACGGCGGCCCACGATTTCACGCATGGCGCTTTCCGCCACTTCGCTGACCATGCCTTCAGGATCGTTCACGTTGAATAGGAAAGCCTTTGGATCATCCACCGAATAGAGGACAGAAAAGGCCACATCCACGATGTTTTGGTCACCTGACAGCATCAAGCCCTGACTGGAACCACCCCGACCGGTGGAGCCGATGTTGACTTGACGTTCGACGATTTTAATCTTTTCAGCCTGTTCGATCGGCCACCAAGCGAAGTTAAGACCCGCCTGGGAAATTTCGACCTTTGGCTTACCGAACACCGTTTCCACGCCCAATTCGTCAGCATCCACCTGATAGGCGGAAATATAGACGTAAAACAGGCCCAGCACGATCGCGCCGATGACGCCCATGGCGGGTGTGAAACCGCCGGAACCCAATCCGCCCGGCAGGACTTTTTTCAGTTGATCCTGCCCTTGACGCAGCAGCTCTTCCAAATCTGGCGGCTGGTTTCCACCACCACCCGAAGGACCGCGCGGACGTTGCGGGCCGCGAGGGCCTTGCCCCCATGGTCCACCGGTTGGACCGCCGCTACCGTTTCCGTTTTGCATACCGCCTCCTGTTTCGTTGCTCCAGGGCATAAAATTGTGCCTCTTTGGGAGAGTGGCCTCCACCGTTGTGCGGCTGGGCCATGATTTCTATCGGCTTTCACGGGTTATAGGTACGCGCCCAGTCCCTTTCAACGCGACCACAACCATTAAGGGTCAATAAATGCCGCCCCTTGCAAAGAGGTCGCAGGCTTCATCCCTGGCGGGGCCCACGGCGTGCGCCGACAATTTCCGTGGGCCGCATGGGAGCGCAGGCCACAGTGAAGTCATTGCGTTTCATGAAACATCAGGGCGCGGTTCATGAAACATCAGGCCGAACATAGACGCTGTATACCGTCGGCGCGCTGTCTTTCTCACCCGCCGGAACCTCTTCTTTCGACACCAAACCCCAAGCATCCCGGTCGAAACTGAAATAGGTGTCTCCCTCAGGCTCCATCTGCACCTCCGTCAGACACAGCCGCGTCGCATGCGCCATCGCCTGACGGTAAATTTCGCCACCGCCCACAACGCAGATCTCGTCGACCCCATCGGAGGCTGCAACGGCACGGGCCGTCTCAAAAGCAATATCGAGGGAACGCACCGCCACAGCCCCTTCCCCTTGCCAGCGTTCATCCCGGGTCACGACAATCGATGTGCGACCGGGCAACGCCTTGCCAATCGCATCAAACGTTTTGCGCCCCATGATCATGGGCTTACCAAGCGTGAGCGCCTTAAAACGTTTCAAATCCGTTGAGAGCCGCCAGGGCATCCCACCCTGTAACCCGATGACACCGTTTTTCGCCAAGGCAACAACCAGCGTAATGTCCATCGCTCAGACCGCAATCGGTGCTTTAATGCTGGGGTGGGGATCATAATTCATCAGCGAGAAATCCTCATAGCGAAACGCAAACAGGTCCATCACACCGGGGTTCAAATCCATGCGTGGCAAAGGACGGGGCGCACGGGTCAATTGCTCCCGCGCCTGTTCAAAATGGTTGTGATAAAGATGCGCATCGCCAAACGTGTGGACGAAATCTCCAGGCCGTAAGCCCGTCACCTGGGCCACCATCATGGTCAACATTGCGTAGGAAGCGATGTTAAACGGCACCCCAAGGAAAATATCCGCAGAGCGTTGGTAAAGCTGACAGGACAAGCGCCCATCGGCGACATAAAACTGAAACAGGCAATGGCAAGGTGGCAGCGCCATGTCCTCAACCTCCGCGGGATTCCAGGCGGTAACGATATGGCGGCGGGAACTGGGGTTGGTGCGCAGCGCCTCAACCAGATTGGAGATCTGATCAATCGTTCCGCCTTTTGCATCCGGCCAGGATCGCCATTGGACACCATAAACCGGCCCCAGATCGCCGTTGGCATCGGCCCATTCATCCCAGATCGAAACCCCGTTTTCGCGCAGATAACCAATATTGCTGTCCCCCCGCAGAAACCACAGCAACTCATGGATGATGCTTTTTAGATGTAGCTTTTTGGTGGTCAGCAGGGGAAAGCCTTCCGACAGATCAAACCGCATCTGGTGGCCAAAAATTGAACGGGTGCCCGTGCCTGTGCGGTCACCGCGATCCACGCCGGCGGAAAGAACATGCTCCAACAGATCATGATAAGCGCGCATGGCAAACGTCGCTCCCAAAAGACGGCAGAAATTCGAAACACAAGCAGACTAGGATCGACGCCCACAACGCCGATGGTTCAAAGATCATGCAACAGCGTGGGATCGCAAGGGCACTGGGCGCACAGGATAGGCCCGAAGGCCCCAATATCGCGGCTTATCCACTGCCCAGCTCGAACCGTGGACGTGTGCAACGAAAGTCGCTAAGCACCACGGGCCATTGCGCCGCATGCGGCGGAATACGAAAACCCAAGCCCCGAACCCGATGCGGAGACCACGGACATGAGCAAACGCGCTGAGCTGATCGAAAAATATGCCGACGATCTGAAAAACAAATGCGGAATGAACCCGGACATGGACCTGCTGACCAAGGTCACCATCGGCTGCGGCCCGTCCATCTATAATGCGGACTCCAGCACCGTCTCCGGCTCCGACACATCTGAGTTGGAAACCGTGAAAAACAATTTCCTTATTAAAAAGCTCGGCCTTGGCGACGGACCAAAACTGGATGAAGCGATCGATTCGGTGATGGAAACCTATGGCCGCTCAAACCGCAACAAGTACCGCGCGGTGGTCTACTACATGCTCACCAAGCATTTCGGCAAAGAAAGCGTCTACGGCTAAGGGCCTGCGGCACCGCTTCGGCGGGTCTGAGAACGGCGAGACCTCAACGCAATCAAGTAAGGGCGGCTCCTGCCAGGGGGCCGCCCTTTTTTTGTGCCATCCAAATGGCGGGCCGCTACTCGGCGTTTTTAGCGATCAGCTCCCGGGCGGATTTGACAAGGGCGGCGCCGTTGAAACCCTTACCATCCATCTCAGCGATCCATTCCGCTTCCACCGCCTTTGCAGCCTCCACCCACTCCGCGCGCTGAGCATCAAGATCAACGATGGTATTGCCTGCGGCCTGTGCCGTTTTGCGCCCTTTAATGTCCCACCGGTCCATCACGGCACCAAACAGCGCTGCAACCTCCGGCCCGGAATTGTCGTCGATCACCTTTTTAAGATCAGCGGGCAAGCTATCGTATTTCGCCTTGTTCATGGTCATCACGAAGGTTGCCGTATAAAGACCCGGTGCCGTTTTGAAACCGGCATGGTTGCCCACCAGTTCCGACATTTTAAGCGGCAACGTCACCTCAAACGGTATCACCGCCCCGTCGATCACCTTTTTGGAGACGGCTTCTGGCACCGCCGGCACCGGCATGCCGATGGGGGTCGCGCCCAACTTGCCCAACATGGTGTTGATCACCCGCGTTGGACCGCGCAGTTTTTGACCGCCCAAATCGCTGAGCTTCGCAATCGGCTTGTTGGAATGGAAATAGCCGGGCCCGTGAACGTGAAAGACGATGGGTTTGGTGTCACCAAACTCATCCATCGCATTGGCTTCGACATATTCATGAAATGCTTTAGAGGCGGTCTTCGCATCGCCCGTCATAAACGGCAGTTCAAACGCCTCCGTCTTGGGGAACCGCCCTGGGGTGTAACCGAGCACCGTCCAGATCAGGTCCACCACACCATCAGCGGCTTGGCTGTAGAGTGCGGGGGGCCGACCGCCCAATTGCATGGATGGGAAATGCTGGACCGCAATGCGCCCGCCACTGTCCTTTTGAATTTTTTCAATCCAGGGTTGGATCGCTTCGGCGGGGATCGCCGACCGCAAAGGCAGGAACTGGTGCAAGCGCAGGGTCACCTCCTGCGCCGATGCCTTGGTCGTAAAAGCGGTGGCAAAAGTGGTCACCGCCAGGGCGGTTGCGAGCGTCAGCCCGCCAAATGTTTTGAATATGGTCACAAAAATCCTCTCAACGGCTCAGGGATCGCAAGCGTTCACGGTGAACCGACGCAGTGAACCGCATTTTATCCCGGTTGCGAGGCTGATAACCTAGCGACGCGCCCCTGCCAATTGGCCGCGGTGACCCATACGCTGCGGTGGAGTTTTCTCTTTTCAGACCAACAAAGCCGTGGCACGGACTGGCAAGCCAAAAGATCTGACGCCCGCACCCTTTTCTCACGCTTGCACCTTTTGAAGAGATGAGCCCATGAACCCCGCTTCTCCGAGCCTTCTTGCCATACCCGGCCCTTCGGTGATGCCCGACCGCGTGCTGCGCGCGATGCACCGCGCGTCCCCAAATATCTATGAAGGGGAGCTGCACGATGTCACCGCAAGCCTGGTGCCGGATTTGAAGACCGTGGCTCAAACGGCCCAACACGTCGCCATATACATTTGCAACGGCCACGGAACCTGGGAAGCGGCGCTGGCCAACACCGTCAACCGTGGGGAGCGGGTTTTGGTGCTGGAAACCGGGCGTTTCGGCAAAGGCTGGGGCGAAATGGCCCAAACCCTGGGCCTGGAAACGCAATCGCTCGATTTCGGCACATCAAACCCAGTGGATACAAATGCTCTGGAGGAGACACTGCGGGCCGATAAAGAACGCGCCATCAAAGCCGTGCTCGCCGTGCAAACCGACACCTCAACCTCTGTCAAAAGCGATATCGCCGCCATGCGCCAAGCCCTGGATGCGGCTGGGCACGATGCTTTGTTGATGGTCGATTGCATCGCGTGTCTGGGCTGCGATGAATTCCATATGGACGCCTGGGGCGTCGACGTCATGGTAGCGGCCAGCCAAAAGGGCCTGATGACACCGCCTGGAATGGGGTTCGTCTGGTTTAGCGACCGCGCCGATGCGGTGCGCGATACCGTTTCCCCGTCGCAATATTGGGACTGGCGGCCCCGCATGAAGCCGGAGGTCTACTACCAGTATTTCGCCGGCACCGCGCCCACCCACCACATTTACGGCCTCCGGGAAGCGCTCACCATGCTGGTCCATGAGGAAGGCATGGAAGCAGCTTGGGCGCGCCATGGGCGGATCGCAAGCGCAGTTTGGGCCGCTGTGGAGGCGTGGGGCCAGGACACGATCAGCCACAATGTGGAGGCAGTTAAAAACCGCTCCCACGCTGTCTCGGCCCTGAAAACGGCCCCGGGTCTGGCCGACAAAATGCGCCATTGGTGTGAACATGAAGCCGGTCTGGTGCTGGGCATTGGCCTTGGCTTTGAAGACCATGAAAGCCGCTTCCGCATCGGCCACATGGGCCACCAACACCCACCGATGACCCTGGGCGTTTTGGGCACGATTGATTGCGCATTCAAAGCCCTCGGCGCGCCCCACGGGTCGGGGGCCATCGAAGCGGCCAGCGCCAAACTTGCCGGGCTTTAAGGTTTCAAGCAGGCGATTCGCTCGGTCCTTTTGGACAGTGCGTAAAACCCCACCACGTGCAAGCCATTTAGGACCGACAGCACCGCTGAAAGAGCAGATAAGTCGCGCGCACGCGTCTTGACACTCGGCTTTATCAACCGCCACGCTTTACGCCAGCATACCCGCTAGACAAGGATGCGGCGCACCAAATGCTTCGGTGGAATCACAGGTACAATAGGACCGTAGCGACGGCTTGCTTGGCCTTTGTTGTTGCGGCAGGAACGGCCGTTGGCCCTGCAATGATCCCTGCGCTCGCCAATGCTCAATCTGCGAAACAGCCCCTATCGAAGCAAAAGACTTTTTCTGCAAAAGCAGTGCGTGACGACCTCAAAAAACTGCGCACATGGCTGCGCACCTATCACCCCAACCTCTACGCCCATTCCGGCCCCAAACAGCTGAACGCACGGTTCAACGCCATCATCTCAAGCGTAAAAGAGCCCCTCGGTTTCTGGGCCGCCGCAGTCAAAGCACAACAGATGCTGGTGGCGGTCTGCGATGAACACACTGCCATCGTGTTGGACCGCCAAGCCTTTCGCGACAATCCGCGTCACAGTGCCAACGTTCACCGCGGTGAACACCCCCATCCGCTGGTGGTGAGCCCAAGGCGCATCGCTGTCGACAGCCGTTTCAAACCGCCAAACAACGCTGAAACGTCAACGCTTGACCGCTATCTGGGGCTCGGAAGCCGTGACCTTCATGGCCTTATAAAAAGCCTCCTTCCCTTCGACGGCTGTTTGCAAGACAAAGCGCTGTTTACCGGCAGGTTAGATGCAACGACGAAACTGTTGTTGAGTTCCGCCCTTTTTGAACGCGCGCACGGTCAGGCCACCAAAAACCGGACCATCAGCCAAGGCGCCATTGCCAAAACCAACAACAGCGAGACGATCGAAGACGCGGAACGCGCGGAGCCTTCAGCCTCACGTCGAGCCTCACCTGCGGTCTCAAGCGAGACAAGCAATCGGCCGATCCACCGTCTTCCCGTCACCGCCGACATGTTCGATCGTGGTCTGAGGATGTCGCAAATCCTATCGTTACGGCGCGAACAGATTGCCGAAGACGTCCTGACCGGACCCCGCCGTCTTGATATCACGAGCCTGCGCCCCTTGGACCTGATGAACGGCGTCGCCACCCGCCAGCCGATGTGGACCCGGTTCAGCAATGACGGACGCACCGCCCTTGTGGTGGTCGAACGCTTGGAAAGTTCCAAGCGGCAAGTGCGTATCGTGAATTTGCTCATGCGCATGTTGATCGAGCGGAATCCCGACGACGTGATCCTTGATCTGTCCCGGCTTCCCGGAGGCGCAGTCAACGAGGCAAGCCGCATCCTGTCCTATTTTTTGCGGCGATCCCACCGCACGGCCCGGTCTTACCATCGCCGCTCGGTGTCCCGAGCGCACCTCAACAAACTGAACTATAAAAGCCCTAGCCGCCGCGCCAACGAAGCCAATGCGATCCGACAGTTTCGGAAGGTCCGCCGCCGCAATGGCCTGTACACACTGCGATCCCGCTCCATTTCCTTTGGCAATCCCAGCTACAAGGGCCGGATCACCGTCCTTGTCAGCCCAAAAACACGCTCGGCGGCCACCATCATGGCGCTCATCTTGCAACAACAGGCCAACGCCACCGTTGTCGGCTATCAAAACGGCGGCGACACCGAAACCAGTTGTTTCGCGGCCCCTGGGGTGCGCAGACTGCCTAACACCAAGATTGTGGTGAACATTCCGACCTTGTGCTACCGGCGCGGCTCGGTGAAGGGAAAGCGCGGCGGACCGTTGAAGGTCGACATTGAAGTGGCGCCCGAGACCGTCGGTTCGGGAAATTTCCTGCCCGCAATCTACAACGCCGCCGCCGATCACATCCTTGCGAAGCGCTGATGCCCCTCGCCAAAAGTCGCAAAAGACCCTAAGTCCATATCATGAACATGGACGAACAGAATCAGTTGCAGAAGCAGCGGCCAGACCGACACGAAAAGCAGCCTGAAGGCGCTGTTTCCATAACCGCCCGGGCGCTGGGGGCCCGGAGTGGGGCGTCGACCGGCGCATTTGGCAACGAACTCGCGCAGGCGGGCGAGGCGGCACCCTATCTTCAGGGTCTCAACCCTGAGCAGCGGGATGCTGTGCTGACAACGGAGGGTCCACTTTTGGTCCTCGCCGGTGCCGGCACGGGCAAAACCCGTGTGCTGACCACCCGCATCGCCCATATCCTCGCCTCGCGTCTGGCATGGCCGAGCCAAATCCTCGCGGTGACCTTCACCAACAAAGCGGCCCGCGAGATGAAAACCCGCATCGCAGACATGGTGGGCGACGCGGTGGAGGGCATGCCCTGGCTTGGCACATTCCATTCCATCGGCGTCAAACTTCTGCGCCGCCATGCCGAACTGGTGGGGCTCAAGTCCAATTTCACGATCCTCGATACCGACGACCAAATCCGATTGCTGAAACAGCTCATCCAGGCGGAGGGAATCGACGACAAACGCTGGCCCGCGCGCCAGTTGGCGAGCCTTATCGACGGTTGGAAAAACAAGGCCCTGGGTCCGGACGCCATTTCGGAGGGCGAGGCTCGCGCCTTTGGCAACGGCCAGGGCCGGAAGCTCTACCAGCAGTATCAGGACCGCCTGAAGATTTTGAACGCCTGCGACTTTGGCGATCTTCTGGTCGAATGCATCCGTTTGTTTCGCGAAAACCCCGACGTGTTGGCCGACTACCAGTCCCGCTTTCGCTACATCCTCGTCGACGAATACCAAGACACCAACGTCGCGCAATATCTGTGGCTACGGCTGCTCGCCATGCCCCAGACCGAAAGCGATGGTGAAAAAGCGGCCACCAACATTTGCTGCGTCGGGGATGACGACCAATCCATCTATGGCTGGCGTGGGGCGGAGGTCGACAACATCCTGCGCTTTGACAAAGATTTTCGCGACGCAAAGGTCATTCGTCTGGAACGCAACTATCGCTCCACCACGCATATTTTGAAATCCGCCTCCCACCTCATTGCCCACAACGAAGACCGCTTGGGCAAAACGCTGTTCAACGATTCCGATGACGCCACCGACGAAGACGCAGAAAAGGTCACCGTTGCCGCCGGTTGGGACAGCGAAGAGGAAGCCCGCGCCATTGGCGAGGAGATCGAAAGCATCCAGACCAAAGGCCACAGCCTGAACGAAATCGCCATCCTCGTTCGCGCCTCTTTTCAGATGCGGGAGTTCGAAGATCGCTTCGTTTCCCTGGGCCTGAACTACCGCGTCGTTGGTGGACCGCGCTTTTATGAGCGCATGGAGATCCGCGACGCGATGGCCTATTTCCGCGTGGTGTGCCAACCGGCGGACGATTTGGCCTTCGAGCGCATCGTCAACACGCCCAAGCGCGGCCTGGGCGACGCCACGATCCGCCTCATTCGCGACCATGCCCGCAGCCGCGCCATACCCATGCTGGCCGCCGTCCGGGAATTGGTGACCACTGAAGAATTAAAGCCCAAACAACGCAGCACGCTTAACGGTCTGGCCGCCAATTTTGCCCGTTGGGCCGAAGCCCTCGACACCGCCAAACACACGGACCTTGCCGAACAAATCCTGGATGAATCCGGCTACACGGAATTTTGGCAAAACGACCGAAGCGCCGAAGCGCCGGGACGATTGGAGAACCTCAAAGAGCTCATCCGCTCCATGGAGGAGTTTGAAAGCCTGCGCGGCTTTCTGGAACACGTCTCTTTGGTCATGGATACCGACAACAATCCCGACCTCGATGCCGTCAACCTCATGACCCTGCACTCTGCAAAGGGGCTGGAATTCGACACGGTCTTCCTCCCCGGTTGGGAAGAGGGCCTGTTCCCCCACCAACGCAGCCTGGATGAGGGCGGACGCTCTGGCCTCGAAGAAGAACGCCGCCTTGCCTATGTGGGGATCACCCGGGCCAAAAAGCGCGCCTTCTTGTGGTTCGTGTCCAACCGGCGCATCCACGGCCAATGGCAGGCCTCCATTCCCTCCCGCTTCATTGATGAATTGCCCGCCGCTCACGTGGAGGTGCGCGAAGCCCAGTCAAGCTATGGCGGCTACGGCGTTGGAGGCATGGGCGGAACCATGAATGGTGGCCGCGGCGGGTTTGGCGCCAGCCGGTTCGACAGTGCCGAACCCTTCCAGAGGTCCGGCTACACATCCCCCGGCTGGCGGCGCGCGCAAGCCAACCAAACGGAAGAAACCGCGCAAAACTGGGGCAACCGGTCCGGCTACAAAACCACCTATTCCGGCGGACCACGAACCATCGACGGCGAGCTGGTCGCCAAATCCGTCATCGGTGCTGACGAAAGCAGCTATTCAACAGGCGACCGCGTGTTCCACCTCAAATTCGGCTACGGCGAGATCATATCCATCGACGGGAACAAACTCACCGTCCAGTTCGACAAAGCCGGCCAAAAGCGCGTGCTGGATTCCTTCGTCGAAGCGCAATGAACGGGAGCCCAAGCTGACAGACCACCCGAAATGGTCCTCCCGGCCCATCATCAATTGGCTGCTGACCGAGGGCCGGTTTTGCGCCGATCTTGAGACATTGACACAGGAACTCGGTGCGGTTTTTGAAGCCGAAGGGGCACCGGTCTGGCGTTTGCGCCTGTCAATCCGAACGCTTCATCCGCTCATCGCTGCCAAATCCACCATTTGGCAAAAGAACACGGGCGAAACCCAAAAGATCACGGCAGCCCATGGGCTTGAAAAACGGCCAAGCTATACCGGAAGCCCGCTTTTAATCATCAATGAAACCCTTGCCCCCTTCCGCAAGCAGCTGGAAGACGAACTCACCGACAGCGACCATCTCGTTTTGCATGAAATCAAGGCGGAGGGAGGCACCGACTATTACGGCCTTCCACTTCTCTTCAGTGATGACAAAACCGCCAGCGTCATATTCACCACCGAACGGCTGGGCGGATTTGTGGAACGAGATTTGCGCCATTTCCGCTGGATTGCCGACGTGCTTGCACCGGTGGTTGAGGTGTACAAACAGCGCGAGATGGCTGTGGCCATTGCAGACGCTTACCTGGGTCAGCGCACAGGGCAACTGGTTTTAAACGGCAACATTATCCGCGGCGATGTCCAAACGCTGGATGCCGCGATCATGATCAGTGATATCCGCAATTGGACCGGCCTGAGCAAAAACCTCGCAGCCGGCGAAATGATCAACCTGGCCAATGCCTATTTTGATGTGATCGTAAAAGCCGTTGAAGACCACGGCGGCGAAATCCTGAAATTCATCGGTGATGGGGTCTTGGCGATTTTTCCAGTCAACGATGACGTGTCCGACCGCAACGCTTGTCAAAATGCCCTCCAAGCGGCCCATGCAGCCCTGGCGGCCCAGACGGTGATTGAAACCGCCTCAGACTTGGACGGTCCAAAGAAAGAGGATGGTCGAGCGACGGATGTTTCGTTTGGGATTGGCCTTCACTTCGGACAGGTGCTCTACGGCAATGTGGGCTCATCGGCGCGGCTGGATTTCACCGTACTGGGCAGGGCCATCAATTTGGCTGCCCGCATTGAAAGCCTCTGCGCAAGCCTGGAGCGCACAGTGTTGATCAGCGCATCCATCAACGACCGCTTGGACGAACCCGGCACGCTCATCACCGAGCAAAGGCTGAAGGGTTTCGACAACCCCGTCGCGATCTTTGCTCCACCAGCCAGCCAGACGGCACTCACGTTATAACCCGCGTCGCATAAAGGCCAACCGAGCCTACCTCTGCGGCGGTCTGTGTGGGCGAGATATGAATGCTTGACAGGCCCCGAAATCATCCACGCACTGGCATGGCATCGGGAATAAACGTGATGGGTAGGGCACAACATCGTGTCGGGATCAACCTGGGATCAGGGCGTCGGCTCCGTCGCGGACATCTTCGCACCATTCGGCGCGGCACCGTTTGAAGGCTCTGTTGACTTTGTTCTTACGAAATTTCTTGTAGGCCCGACCCGCTTTCAACATGCCGCGCCCAGCCTTGCTTTTGGAGAGCTGACGGTTCATCGCCCGTTGGCCTCGGGACACGCCTTTGCGCAGTCCGCGGGTCGCTTTGCGACCACCGCGCCCAACCTTGCGCATGCTCTTCCCAAACTTTCCGACGATGCCTTTTTTGCGGGACAGCTTGCGGCCGGCCCGTTCCATTTTGCGAAACCCTTTGCCAACAAATTTGGAACCGGTTTTGACTTTTTTCAGCAGACCGGCCTCTGCCTGATGCGTGCCTATCAGTGCGGGCAGGGCAAAGAGCATGGCAATCGCAAGCAGCAAGGCAGACAGCGGCTTCAAGACGACGGCGGTGAACACGGGAAAAGAAATCGACACGGGAGCGCTCCAGACAATTTAAATGAGGTGTCGGGAGCCGGCCCGCTTTCCATCGAGGGGCGATGAGAAGAAAACGGGTGTGGCCCCGGCCTCCGACGGTTTCAAATTTGTCAGAGTTGCGATGAGCGGAAGCTGAAGGTCCCGTTCACCCAGCGTTCAGGCCAATAATCAAAGGCGTGACTGAGCAATCGTTCAGGGAAAAAAAGTCCAACTGCGCAAGCGAGGGGTGAATGCCATGAACGAACATGCCAACGGGCCGTGGCGGCTACACGCCTAGACGACGGGCCGTAAGATCGCGAAGCACGATCAGGCGCAGGGCGGAGGAAAGATTCTCGTGCTCTTCCCGGTCAATGTCGGCGCGGGTGATAAAGGCGGATAACGTCTGGCCACGTCGCGCTGCCAGCGCTTCCACGGCGTCCCAAAACTCAGGTTCCAAGGTCACCGACGTGCGGTGACCGCGTATGGTGATGGAGCGCTTCTTTAGCATTGCAAGGCGCGCGCATAGCCTATGCGGTCGCGACCGGCGCGATTACTTTTTGCGAAAAGCGTCGAGAGAAACGACATCAGCAGAGGCCGGTTCGGCAGAATCATCTCCATCACTTTTGTCACTGCCCGTGCTTTTACCCTTGGTTCCGCCCTGAGCCTGGGAGGCAGCATCGGTTAACGCATTCTGTTCCGATTTGGACGCCGTTTCCGTGGTGTCTTGGCCGGTTTCATGACCGTTCGCTTTCACCGGTGATGGAAGAGCGCTCACCACGGGGCTCGCATCTGTGATCGATTTGGTATCCGCCGTCTCATTCTCCGGCACCGCTTCAAATTGCAGACCAAATTGAACCGACGGGTCAAAAAAGCCACGGATGGCGGCAAAGGGAACGAGGAGTGATTCCGGAATGCTGTCAAAAGACAGGCCTATGGAAAAATTGTGCTCCGTGGCTTCCAGATCCCAGAACTGGTGCTGGACAACGATGGTCATCTCTTCGGGGTATTTTTCTTTCATCCTCGATGAGATGCGAACGCCGGGGTGTCCGGTATCGAACGTGATGTAGAAATGGTGCTCGCCGGGAAGCCCTGTCCGCGCCACTTCCTGCAGCACTTTTTTCACAACACCGCGCAACGCTTCCTGCGCCAAGATATCATAGCGGATGAGGTCTTCCGGATCTGTTGGGGACTGGGAATTCGCCATGGTCGGCCTTTTTGCATCACCCTTGCGTTTGAAAAACTATAGCAGCCGCCTTGTTGCTTGGTAGCCCAAAACCTCAGGTTTCTGAGATGTCGCAATAACCTCTGTGGGATAAATGTCCTCGGCAATCAGCGCTGAATATAAGTGAAGGCTTCTGTTGCCAGGTGCCTTCGAACCCCGCCTGAAAGTGCGAACCTTCAGGAGTTCAGTGTGAAGCTGTCGCGCTGCTTACGCAGCGAGGCGTGCTTCCGCATAGTTGTCGTTTGCAACTACTAAGATGGCCCGATAACGGTGGGTACCATGCCGAGCGAAAACGCAGTCTTTACACCCTCGTCGATCCTATTTCGCCCCCGCCACAGACCTTCCAACACACACGGTCAGAAGGGCTAAGGTGGAGGCGCCGGGTACCGCCCCCGGGTCCGAATGGCTTATTACAAAGGTCATTTATCGCCATAGCTGAATTGCTCCAGCCCCAACAATATAGGCTTGGCAGGCCTGAATGAAAAGGCCAGACTTTACCTAGCGGCATCGCACGCCAGCTGTCGGAGCCGTGTTCAATCAACCCAGGCTACACTTTGAAAATGAGGTGAAATCCCGTGAGCGAATATCTCGACGACGTTAAGCGCTACGATGCATCGGCAGATGAAGGCGCAGTGGACAAGATTGTGAAACACTTGGGAATCGCGCTTCGAGGCAAAGATTCCTCCCTGGTCTCCTGCTCCGACACCACAGAACTCGACCGCGTGCGTGAAAAATGGTGCATGAAAAAACTCGGCGCCACCGATATTTCCAAATGTGATGAGATCATCGGTGCGGTTTGTGAGGAAATGAAAGGCGACCGCAACAAAAACCGTGTCACTTTTTACTACCTTGTTGCCAAGCACATGGGCCAACTCGGCGACCTCTAAACACCTCAAAGCACACTTAAAGATGACAAAGGCTGTTTCGGTGCAGAACCGGAGCAGCCTTTTTTGTTTGGAGCTGGCGCGCAAACTGCGCCCTAAGTGGCGCCCACAGACGGCTTGCCAAAGAGTAAGGCCCAAAAAGAACGGCCCTACAAATGGGGAACCGCCAAACAGGAGCTGGGTCGAGCGCGCTTGCATTTAGTTCGAAATAGAATTACATAGTTCAACATCGAACCAAATGGAGGCTCCCCCATGGCCCTTTCACGACGCGCATTCATTTCACTCCTCGGCGGCGGCACCATCGTTGCGGCAGGCGCAAGCGCCGGTGTTTTTCTCAACACCCGCACGCCAACAAGAGCGCTTGCGCCCTGGGATGCCGCCGGCACCTACGAGGACCCGAGGAAAAAAGCCCTGTCCCACGCCATTTTGGCCCCCAATCCCCACAATCTCCAACCGTGGATGGTGGACCTTTCTACCCCAAACACCGTGCGCCTGCTCCGCGACCGGACTAGGGCCCTGCCCCACACCGATCCCTTCGACCGTCAAATCACGATTGGCTTGGGCTGTTTCATCGAACAGATGCACATCGCCGCCGCCCAGTTCGGTTATTCGGTGAACACTGTCTACTTCCCCGATGGCCCAGAAAGCGACAATAGCGTTGTCGCCGTCTCAACCTTTGACGCCGGGGGCACGCCGGACCCGCTCTTTGCCCACATCATGGACAGGCGGTCCTGTAAGGAGCCGTTCGAGGCGCGGCAAATCGAAAGCGAAAAAGCCGCCGCCATCGCCAAACTCGCAACGGTCATTACAGACCAAGATGACGTTGCCAAAATCCGCGACCTCACATGGAAAGCCTGGATGGTGGAAACGCAAACGCCACGCACCATGAAAGAAAGCGTGGATGTCATGCGGTTCGGCAAAGCAGAAATCGAAGCCAACCCCGACGGCATTGATCTTGGCGGGCCGTTTCTTGAATCCCTCATGCTGATCGGGGTCATGAGCCGGGAAGCTCAGCTCGATCCAACCTCCACCAGTTTTGCCGAAGGCGTGAAAATCTATGACGAAATGCTAAGCAACACACCGGCCTATGCTGTGATCACTTCGGCCGGCAACACGCGGCGGGATCAGATCGAAGCGGGACGGCGTTGGCTGCGCCTCAACCTCACCACCACGGGCCTCGGCCTTGCCCTCCACCCGGTGAGCCAGGCCTTGCAGGAATACCCCGAAATGAAACCGCACTACGAGGCTGTCCACGGGATGCTCGCCAAATCGGGGGAGACGGTACAAATGCTCGGGCGACTTGGTTATGGACCACAAACGCCACGCACCCCGCGTTGGCCGCTGGAGAAAAAGCTCACAACCGCGTAGCCTTCCGCCCAAGGCAGGCTTTTGGGCGATGAACCGCGTGGACGAAGCACAAGCAAAAGCAGCGCAAATCTTTGCGCTGTTCAACGAAATCGGCATCATTTCACAGCTCAGCCGAGCCCAATTTGACGCGCATCTGCCCGATGGGTTTTCGGTTCAGCATTTCTCCGTGCTGAACCATCTGTTGCGGGTGAAAAATGGGCAAACGCCGCTCGCCCTCGCGCGGGCTTTTCAAGTTCCTAAAAACACGATGACCCACACCCTAGGCGGGCTGGAACGGGCGGGATTGGTGGCGCTCAAGCCAAATCCCGACGATGGGCGCAGCAAACAAGTCTGGATCAGCGATGAGGGTCGAACGTTCAGAGACCAAGCCATCGCCAGTCTCGTTCCCAGCATGATGGATCTGCTGCCGGTTCTTGCAGACGTTGATGTGGAGAAACTGGTTGGCGATCTGGTGCGCATCCGCACCTATCTCGATGCCGCGAGGGATAATTGAGCAACGTCGGGGGCCGGACCGACGTTGCCTGCCAAAGGGCCTCAACAGCGCGGAGTTGAGCTCAGTGGCCAGGCTTCAAAGAGCTTTTTAAGCGGACGTCCTTCAAGCCTTCGGAACGAACAGACCGAGCCGCCACGCTGTCAAAGGCTTGGATCAAGTGACGCATCCCAGGATGAACAAACGCTTGCACAGGCCGCTCAACCGCAATCCAGACCAACCAAGCGAGACCCAGAACCAAGCCGGTTGCCAAGACCAACGCGGCGGTGACACCCACAACCGGGATCAGCGCGGCCATAACGAGATAGCCAATGTGCTGGTGCAGAAGATAAAGCGGATAAGAGATCGCGCCCAACACAATGACCAGACGGTGCGCACCGAGCCGTTCCCCAAAGACAACGGTCGCGCCAAATACCGAAAGCGCGATAATGTTTGCGGTGACAGCGAGGGCAGGTGTGAACGCGTAGCCGAACATCGTCGTTAACTCAAAATGCTCGATGACAGCCATGTCCAATGACAAGACAATCGCAACACCCAGCGTCAATGCCGGTGCCAAGGCTGATGCCAAGGCCGAAACAAGACGCAAATCTCTTTTCCGAAGATCGTAAGCCAACATGCCGATGATAAACCAGACACCATAACGGGTGATCAAGCTGATCCGCAGCGTCTCGTTCAAAAGCCAAAATTCATTGATGACGATGACGCTCAGCCAAACGGCGCAAAAACCAACGACATAACGCGGCAGGATTCCCGCAAACAGCGCCACCATCACCCAGAAATAGAAGATGATTTCAAGAACGATGGTCCAATACACACCGTCCATGAACGGTTGCCCAAAGGCTGGCGCAAAGAACGTCAAATTAGCGGCAGTCATCGGCAAAGTTACGGGGAATGCGGGGTTGGCGAACGCCAAAGCAAAAGCGGCTGTGATCAAAACGCAGGCTATATACCCGGGCCAAAGGCGGACCAGGCGGGCAAGGCTAAACGAGAACCAGGACCGGTTTTGCGCTGTCCAAAGGATCACAAAGCCCGAAATCATGAAGAACACGTGCAGCCCAAAATAGGAAAACTGCATCACGGTCTCAGGACCGAGTTTCGCATCGTCCGGAAGTGGCCCGCCCGCCGCGCTGCCGCGAAAGCAAAAATGGTAGAGCAGGACTGCGAACGCCGCCGCGAAGCGCAACAGATCAAGGCCACCATGACGCCGCATGCCCGCATCGATGCCCGCATCGGAGTTTGAACCCCGCACCGGGGCCATCACCTGTCTTCGCGCAGAAAACAGGCGTGAGCGTTGCTGCGGAAACGCATGAAACGGAGAGGGTCTTTGGCTGAGGGTCGGGGGCACGGTCATGCGCGGACCCTACCGTGGGCCCTCCGGCAAGGTGTTAACAGAACCCTAAAGTCTTCTTTTGTATTTAATCGTTTACCTTAACGGTGCTCTTCAACGCTCATGTCCACCAGAGCCTTGTTAAAGACCCGCAGCGCTGCAACCTGCGTTGCATGCCCCACGATGATCGTTTCATCCCGTGCCGACACCACGGGCAGCCGCCCGTGGCCGGATTCATCAAACGTGCGAAGGGCGGTTTCTAAGGTCGCATCCGCCCGCAGCGACGGGCGGTCATCGTCGCTCAACCGCATATTGCTGTCGCCGTCCTGCAAAGGGTCCATGAAACTCGCAACCAGTGTGCTGCGCACCATAAACCGGTGCGGGCCGTCCTGAAACGAAAGCCCGCGGAGTTCCAATTGCCATTGGAAAATGGAACGGCCATGGACGGCTTGGTTGATCCCCACCGCCACCGAAACGGTGAGCAAGAGCGCAATCGAAAGCGCGTAACCGCCGGTCAGTTCAAACACCATGACTGTAGTGGAAATCGGCGCGCCGATAACGGCCGCCGCCACCGCCCCCATGCCCAAAATGGCGTAAATACCCTGGGACGAGGCGAGTTCTGGAAACACCTGGGCCGCAATCAGCCCGAAGGCGCTTCCGGTCATCGCGCCGATATAAAGCGACGGAGACACGACACCGCCACCGAACCGGGAGGCCAGCGTAATCGCCGTCGCCGCCGTCTTCGCCACCACCAGGCCGATCAATAGCGCGATGGGTAATTGTGATTTCAGCGCATTGTCTGTCGCTTCATAGCCTACACCCAAAACCTGCGGATAGATGAGCGCGATCGCGCCAATCATTAAACCGCCGGTGGCCGGGCGGATCCACAACGGCATGGGGATGGTGCGGGCCACGGCGTCCGTGCCGATCAGCGCCAGTTGAAACAAAACCGCAACCACAGCGCATACGACACCCAAGAGGGCGAAGGCCGGGATCTCCAAAAACGAAGTGATCTGGTGGTCGGGAATTTCAAACGCCGCTGCGTCACCAAACCAGATACGGGACAAAACCGTGCCCATCACCGACGAAATCACGATGGGAATGAATGAGCGTTTGGCATAGTGGTTCAGCACCACCTCATGGGCGAACAAAACGCCGGCAATGGGTGCGTTGAAGGAGGCGGACACAGCGCTGGCCACACCGCAAGCGAGCAGGGTTTTGCGCCCCCAATCGGGCAAATAAAACTGAACCGCACAGGACGTCGCGATGGCCGCGCCCAGGTGCACCATGGGCCCTTCCCGCCCTGCACTGCCCCCAAACCCTAAAGACAAGCCCGAAGCCACTGCGGACCAAAGCCCCGGTTTGAGTTCAATATTGCGGCCGCCATAGGCCTTCGCTTCGATCACGTCGGCCACACCACCCGTTCGCCGCGACGGCAGATACCGTGTTAAAATGAAGCCAACCAGCAAGCCGCCCACCGCCGGTCCAAACAGCACCCAGTACCACGGCGTTGCAGCAAGGGCGGTCGCCAGGCTTTCAGCTTCCGCGCTGAACCAGAACCACTGCGTCACGTTGATCAACTGACGAAACGCAATCGCCGCAATCGACACCACAAGACCAATGATCAACGACAGGGTCCAAACCGCAGGCTCACGGGATGCCCGGAAACTTTGCACATTGGGGGTAATCCAGGCGCGAGCAACGCTGAAAGAACGGCGGATCCACGCCCACACCATCATCACATTCGCCCTTCCCCAAGCGCCATCCCGATCCCGACTGACAGTCTACGCCGTTTTGCGGCGAATTTCGATGCGCCGACCGGCGTCTTTCGGATACGGTAAACGGGCGTGGTCGGCCGCCATGGCCTGCACATTGCTCCAAATATCGGCTGGGAATGGTGCAACCTTCGGCCCGCCTTCACCTGTCATATTGATATGCAAAGCAAGCGTTTCACTGGTTGCCGAAAGCCAGCCATCCGCATGGCGCAGCTCTTGAAACACGCGCAGCCGCTTTTCGTCATAATCGATGATGTGAAACGAGGCGGTGACGGTGTGATCCAGGTGCAATTCGCGCACATAGCGCACGTGGGCTTCGGCGGTAAAAATCGTAAACCCGCGGTCGGCCAAATAGGTTGGCCCAATTCCTAACGTTTCCAGCCCGGCATCCACCCCACGGTCGAACAGAACGTTATAAAACGCCATGTTCAGATGCCCGTTATAGTCAATCCAGTCCTCTTGGATGCCCATGAGCGGCGAAATCACCGGGCTTATCCCATTCAAACTGGCCGTGCCCGAGCCGGGCGCATTTTGGCCCGCAGCCACGGTATCCGATGAGACGTCGGATGCGCCGTCCGATGTATTTGGCGACATAGGAACGCTCCAATGTTTGAATGGTGGACCGCCGGAACGGTTCTGGTAGGTTGGTAATCCCGCACCAAGCGGCACACAAGGCTAAACCGCAGCGAGACGAGGCGCGTTTTTTATAACAAGCGCTTCGATGAAAATGACACCGAGGGAGGATCAACCATGGCGCTGGCCGATGTCAGGGTGGAAACACGCGATGGCGCAGCCATCGAAACAGCGATTGCGGTGCTGAAACAGCGCTTTGGCGAACAACTGCAAACCGGCCAATCGTTGCGCGAGCAGCACGCCCACACCACCACCTATCTGCCCACCCAAGCGCCCGATGCGGTGGTGTTTGCGCAATCGACGGAGGAAGTTCAGGACATCGTGCGGGTGTGCGCCCAGCATAAAGTTCCCGTCATCCCCTACGGCACCGGCACATCGCTGGAAGGCGGCGTCAATGCCCCCGCTGGCGGCATCTGCATAGACCTGATGCGGATGAACAAAGTGCTGTCCGTCAACGCCCAGGACCTCGATGTCACCCTGCAACCCGGCGTGACACGGGAAGAGCTGAACGTTCATCTGCGCGATCAAGGTCTGTTTTTTCCCATTGATCCAGGTGCAAACGCCTCGCTCGGCGGCATGGCATCCACCCGCGCGTCAGGTACCAATGCTGTGCGCTACGGCACCATGCGAGACAATGTCGTGGCGCTCACCGCCGTTCTGCCCGATGGCACCGTTGTGAAAACCGGCAGCCGGGCTCGAAAATCATCCGCCGGTTACGATCTCACCCGCTTGCTTGTGGGCTCGGAAGGAACGCTTGGGGTGATCACCGAACTCACGCTGCGTCTTTACGGAATCCCGGAAAACATCTCCTCAGGCGTGTGCACCTTCCCCAGCGTCGAGGCGGCCTGCGAGACCACCATTTTGGCCATGCAAAGCGGTCTACCCCTCGCCCGCATCGAATTGCTAGACACGTTGATGACCGAAATGGTCAACAACTACTCCAACCTCGCCAACCCGCCAGCGCCCACGCTGTTCCTGGAATTCCACGGAACCGACGCAGGCGTTGCCGAACAAACGGCGCTGTTTGGCGACATCGCCAGTGAATTTGGCGGCTCGGCCATCGAGTGGGTCACATCGGTGGAAGCGCGCAACAAACTCTGGAAAGCACGCCACGATGCCTACTGGGCCATGCTGGCCCACCGACCCGGCTGCAAGGGCATCGCCACCGATGCCTGCGTTCCCATTTCGCGCCTCGCTGACTGTGTCGCAGAGACTGTAAAAGATGCGGAAGAATCCGGCCTCATTTCGCCAATCATCGGCCATGTTGGTGACGGCAATTTCCACGCAACGCCTCTCATCATGATGGATGATCCCGATGAGGTGGCCCGCGCAGAAGGGTTCATCGAACGCCTAAACATGCGCACGCTTGCCATGGAAGGGACCTGCACCGGCGAACACGGCATCGGCCAAGGCAAGCGGCGCTTCCTGAAACTGGAGCATGGCAGCGGAGCCGACGTGATGGCAGCGATCAAACAGTCCATTGATCCCGATAACATAATGAACCCGGGAAAGGTTGTGACGCTGGCCGCCGGCGAACACGGCAATGGCTAGTCTGGCACCGGCTTTGATGATCCACCAACCACCGCAGACCCAATTGTGAACGTTTTCCCGTTGCAGAACGCCGCCGCACAGGGCCAAATGCCCGTGCGGTGTTTGGCGTTTTTTAACCCGGCGGCTTGATGCGGATTTTTGTTTTCCTCGGCAGCTTACTCGTATGCCTTTTGGCAGGCGCATTGCTCGTGCCGCCCTATGTGGATTGGAACCAGTTCAAAGACGCATTTGAAACCCAGGCTTCGCGGGTGTTGGGCCAGCCGGTGGATGTGCGGGGTGCGGCCGATGTGCGTTTGCTGCCGCTCCCAACGGTCACATTTAACGATGTGGTCGTGGGCGATCCGAGCAAGGCGGGGCCAAAGCTGAAAGCGCAGTCTTTCAGCATGAACCTAGAGCTTGCGCCGCTGCTGCGTGGGAATGTCGTCATCGTGGACATGACGTTAAACCAACCCTCCGCCGAATTGGTCTTTGACAAAAATGGCCAGTTGGATTGGATCGCCCGCGCGCCGGATCTCCCGATTACGCTGTCTGGCGATGACGTTCAGGTCGAAAAAATATCGGTGATCGACGGTCGGATCGCCATTCGCGATGACGCGCAAAACCGGCACTACCTGTTTGACGCGTTAAACTTCACCGCCTCCGCCAAAACCCTGGTTGGGCCGTGGCGTTTATCAGGACGGGTGCGCAGCGCCTTGCAAGAGGGCAGCGCGGGAGCACAAACGGGTACGGCGCAAGACCCGACGACCTTTGAGACCCGTTTTCAAGCCAGCACCGGACGGTGGCAAAGTGACAAAGGCCAAATGTCTCTGCGCGTCACCGCCGAACCCAAGCACGTCCCCTACAATGTCCAGTTTTCAGGCCCGTTCACACTGAAAAACGGCGTACCCAGCGCGACGGGCAAGGTGCTCATCCGCCCCGCCTCTCCGCCCACCGACGAAGACCGCATCGCCTTTCCAAGACCGCCGGTTTCAGACGCCCTGCCCGTTCGCATTGAGGCAGACGCCGCACTGGCCGCAGATGGTGTGCAATTTCCAGCAATCATCATGGACGTTGGGCCACGCGACGCGCCATATCAGATTACGGGGAGCGCACAACTTAACTTCGACGCCACCACGTCGTTCCGCGCAACGCTGGAGGGCCCCCAGGTCAATTTGGAACAGTTGCAAAGCGACGACCCCAAGCCGGCCAACACCGATACCAAAAGTCCTCGCCTGGCCCTGTACGACCGCATCGCCGCCATCCGAACCTTGGCTGAAAAACTGCCCCGCGTAGGCGGGGACGTGTCAATCCATGTGTTTCTACCAGCCGTCGTCGCGGGGGATACCGTGGTGCGCGATGTGGGGCTTGATTTGAAACCGGCTCCCAACACCGGCGGGCAAGGCTGGGCGCTGGAATCCTTTGAAGCGAAGCTCCCCGGTCGAACGGATGTGCGCGCCAGCGGGGTCCTGATTCTGGGAGACAAACCATCCTACGATGGCGCGTTGGAAATCGCATCCAACCAACCCTCCGGCCTGGCCGCGTGGCTGGGCATCCCCGATGATCCAGCGCTACGCGATATGGCGCGCCTGCGTCTGACGGCGAAATCACTACTGAAAGACACCGCTCTGCGCTTTGATGATATGACGCTGGTTTTGGCTAACAACACCCTGCGCGGCGCGCTCGTCCGCACGACGGGCCCAAATGCTTCAACGTTCGACTTGGACCTTGCTGGACCAACGATCAATCTCGACCACCTGGCAGCCACCTACCGCCTGTTCAGCCAAAACCGAGACGCAATCAAAAAAGAAGGCGCAGTCCAAAAGGAAACCGAGGCCGCCCCTGATGTCCTAAAATTGCTCACCGAGGGTCAAAGGACCCTGAAGTTGCGCGCCGACACCCTCACCCTCGGTGACACGGCAGCCAAGGGGGCAGACATCAGTCTTGCGATGAACAAGGACCAACTCGCCATCGAACGGCTGAGCCTCGAAGAAATTGCAGGGATCAAAGTCAAGCTATCAGGAACGGCCACGGGCTTCCAAACAGCGGGGTTAAGGCTCAATGGTCAAAGCCCCCGCGCCGTCGCTCTCCAGGCTGACATCAGCGGTCAATCGCTGCGGGAGGCGCTGATCTTGGCCGAAAAATCCATCGGGCCTTTGCCCGACCTTGCACATTTTAAGGAAAGCCCAGCCCTAACCGCCAACACACGCCTTTCGGTGCGACTTAGCGGTGGTGAAAACGCCCTCGATGTCTCCTTGTCCGGCCAGACCGGAGGCACCACGGTGGACAGCAAGGCCCAAGGCCTCCGCCTGACGACCGGCGGCTGGCAGGTCCAAAAAGCAGCCAACGTCACCCTGTCAAACCCGGCCTCAAACCAGTTGCTGAGACAATTGTCATTATCAGTCAGCCCCGTCGCCGACATCATGGCAACGGACGGAGCAGGCAGTGTTCGCGTCGCACTCAAACGCACGAACGGCGGGCTCCAAAGCGAAGGGGCTTTGGTGCTGAAAGAAGGTTTTGTTGGTTTCCAAGGCCCGCTTGAGTACCGCGTTGAGGCAGGCGCGCTGAAGGTGCGGGGACCCGTTAAATTGAACGGGACGATCACCGCATTCGAGCCCATCGCCACGCGTTTTGCGCTGCAACTGCCCGATGCCCCGTTCCGGGACACAGCCACGTGGCAGACCACCCTCGATGTGAAAGAGAAAGAAGCCGCCTTTCGCAACATCGCCTTTGAAATGGGTGATGTGACCGTTGCCGGTGATGTTACCCTAAAAACTCCGACGGCCACCTCTACAGAGCGAACATCGGCAAAGCCAACCTTAACAGGGGCATTGACCATCAATCAGCTCCCATGGACCACCCCGCTGACTTGGGTTCACGGCAGGAGCCCAGAAAACGCGAGCCTCGGAACCACCAACCAGGCAACAAACCCCGAGAAAGCAGGAACCCAAAACCCCTTGGATCTCGTAGATGGCACCCTCGACCTGACCATCACCACCCTTGTTGACGGCGATGGTGCAGCCAGCGTGCGCGCTCAAAATGTGCAAGCCTCAGCCACGTTGCGGGACGGCGATCTGTCGCTTTCAGACATCCAAGGCACGCTGGGCGATGGCCGGTTTTCAGGCGTGTTAAACCTTGGAAAAACCATCGCCGGGCGCTTCATGAATGGTCAGTTCGTCGCCGACGGCGTCCCCGCATCGACCTTGGAAGACATTCTTCGTGCGCGCGCGCCCACAGCGCCCAAAAGTCTCGCCGCCACTGTTGGTGGTTCGTTGAGTTTTGATGCAACCGCACCATGGCTTGAAGCAAACGGCAAACCCGGAAACCTTCTGTCGAATGTGACTGGCACCGGCACCCTGATGCTGTCAGAAGGCACAATTCGCGGGCTGAACGCAGCCGCCTTTTTGCCAATTCTGCGCAAAGCAGACAGCCTTCCCGACGACACACTGCAAGGTCAAGGCCGCGCAATTGTCGAACAGTTTTTGTTCAACGGCCAATACAGCTTCGCGGCCACCCAGGTGCCGTTTTCAATTTCGGGAGGGGTACTGCGGGCAAACGCGCTGCAATTGACGAACCCCTCGTCTGAATTGCGCGCCGATGTGCGGCTGGACCTGGCGGATGCCCTTGACGATCTTCCCATTGAAGTATCGACCGATGGGCGCGAGGCGCTGCAGATCGACGCCAAAATACGCTTCCTCCCCGGCCTGGAAAAGGTGGCTGGTGCTGAACCGGAACTAAGCCTGAAACTGACCAACCCGGGCCCCCTCGATGAAAGGCCCGCCGACGTCTCCATAGATGCCGCATTGCTCGATTCCTATCTGGGCCTCCGACTCAGCGAAAAGCGGGAGCGGGCCTTTGAAGCCCAACAAGCGGCCATCATGGAACGCCAACGCTTGTTGCGCACCGCGCGCTTCTACGCCCTGAAAGCCGAAGCCAGACGCATCGCAGAAGAAGAACGGCTTCGGATCGAACGCATCGCGCGCGAACAAGAAGAGGCCCGTCGCCGCGCGGAAGCCGAACGCCGCCGTCGCGAACGCGAGCAGGCGCGCATGGAAAGGGAACTGGAAGCCGCCCGCAAACGCGCCGAACAGGAGGCCGCCGCCGAAGCTGGACGACGCGCCAGACGACAACAGCAACTTGATGAGTTGAAGCGCGCTGCAGAGGAAGCGGCCCGCCGTACCGATGCCGTCAACAGCCCGCTCCAAACAAACGACCGCTAACGCCACCTCGACACAAAAAACCGGACGTTTCCGGTGGGAGAGCCAGAAACGTCCGGTCAGAGTGTGATGGCAAACGGGAGGGAGGGAGACCGTTAAACCACCGAGAGCGTAGGGCTTGGCGGTTTTGATCTCACCAATAGGGCGGAACTGGACCTGTGGGACGGTTGTCGCAAAGCCCGTCCATCGCTTTGGCGGAGCGGAAGAGCGGCTGCGGGCGGGAGACGATGGTGGTGCAAGTCATTGTCTTGGCCTTCTTGGTTCGGGGCGCCTGTGGGGAGGAGGCGCGGTTGTTGTTTGCCCGTTAACCATCGCCCAAACCGCCTGACACGAAGCTGAAAGCCCCATTAAGAAACCGTTCAGCTTCGCGCCAAACGGCCTAAAAACCGCTCCAGATTGTGCCAAAACACACACTTGAGAAGAAAACGGGCGCCCTTTTCGCCAAAGAAAGCTCTGGCGCGTGGCCTTTGTGCGAAACGCAGACCGTTAACAAAAAGGAATGCGGTCTTCTGCCCAAACTGGGTTAGAAACAACGGGACACGGAGCACACCACCGCAAACGCCATGACCGAGAAAAACACCCCGCCATTAAACCCTGCTGACCACGGCTATTCCGGCTGGTCGGTCTTCTGGCACTGGATGGGGGCGACGCTGGTGACCGTTTTATTTCTCAGCCACGAATTTGAGCCGGGCGGGGACGCAGAATGGGTGCACGTGAAATTTGGCGCCTTGGCGGGCGTGTTCCTGCTGTGGCGCGTGGTTCGCCGCCTCTATCACGGCTCTGCACCCAAGCCGGTTCAACACCCCGCCCTCAATGTCTTGTCCGATATCGTGCGATGGGCGTTGCTCGCATCCATCGTGCTCGTCATCGTGTCGGGCTACCTCCTGCCTTGGAGCCTGGGAGAACCGATCCACATGGGTACGATTTTCGACATTCCATCGCCCCTCAGCCCAAGCCCGGCGCTCCACAGCGCAGCTGACCTGGTCCACTCGGTGTCAGGCCATGCGTTTGTGCCGCTGGTCATTTTGCATTTTGCCGGCATCATCAAGCACAGCATCACAAAAGGCGGAGGCTACGTTATGGATCGCATGGTAGAACCCAAAAAGGGCGGGCATTAAAACACCCGAACCAACAAGCCCAGCAGCCCCCGCACTTCCCTGTTGCTTACTGCGTCACCACTTTGGTTGCGCTGCGCGCCCAAACCACGAACGGTAGAACCACCAGATACATGGTGATGCCGTAAACCCCACTGGGCAGTGCAAAGGCGGAAAAACCAACCGTCGTCTCCGCAATCAGACCGCCCACAGCGATGCCAAGGGTCGCGTTTTGGACGCCTGTTTCGATGGCCACAGCCACCCGCTCTTTCACCTCAAGATTGAGGACTGTGGCCACCAAATACCCGATGACGAGCAAGACGACGTTCAAAATGATCAAAAGCGGGCCAAGCGTTGCCAGGTTATCGACAAACAGCGTCCAATTGCTTGCCAACGCACCTGCCACGATCACCATAAACAAAACCGTTGCGATGGTGGAGACGGCCTTTTCGATCCGGCCGACCAATGCCGCTTTGAAATGGCGAAGAGCAACGCCGATGGCCACCGGCACGGTGGTCATGGCAAAGACGGCGATGCCGAGGGCCGTGACATTCACAACGGGGGCAGCGTTGCCCATGAATTCAGTCGACGCCCAGTCCGTCAAAAGCGGCACGGTGAAGACGCATAGCAAGCTGATCACAGCGGTGAGCGACACCGACAGCGCAACCGAACCGCCGGCAAATTTGGTGATCATATTGGAGGTTACGCCGCCGGGGGAAAAAGCCAGGATCATGACACCCAGGGCAAGCGCTCCCGCGTTCGGTCCCGAGAGCGGCATCACCTGTAGAATCAGATAGGCTGTCAGCGGCAACAAAACAACTTGCGCAAGACCACCTGCAATCGCGCCCCGTGGGTTTCGGATCACCCGCGCGAAATCGTCCAGCGTCAGCCCCAAACCCAACGAAAACATGATGAAGGCCAGCGAAAGCGGCAACACCACACCGATCAGAATATCTCCCACGCCCATTCCTCCCAAAACCACGCAGCGCGGGGGTTAAGGCACAAATGGTGCGTGTTTGGAAGCGTCGTTGGTAAGGCAGAAGAGAAACCGCACAGATTGCGCACGGTTTCTCATCGTCACTGCAGACGGTTGGTCAGGCGTGAAGGCGCAGGTGGGGCGTGCCATCACTGCGCTTTTTGGGTGAAACGCCATCGTCCCCAACCACTGCGGTCACCCGTCTGCGCAGGGCAGAAAAGCTGTCAAATTCCACAACATCCACCGGCGCGTCGAACTTCACAGTCACGCGCTTTCGATTTTGCGGCAAGACACTCAAGCCCAGAAGGGTGCCGCGAAACGGTTGCCCCATATAGGCCCCGCTCACCACCTGCCCGACCTGCAATGCTCCACCCTGGTCCAGCGCGGCGGCGGTGTTCCAATCGCGGTATCCATGCACATGGGCCACGGTTTCCAGAGCCTGCGCCAATGTCAGCGCCACCCCGCGACCAGCCATGCTGGTGCGCAGACGGCGCGCCTGTTGTTTCATCATGTCCTTGGAGGTCATGCGTTGTTCCTTTTCGTAACAATCCCGAAAAGCGCGTGCCCACTACAAAAGGGGCTGCTCCATGAGGTCCGCGGTTGTCATCTTCGGGCGCGTAAAAAGGTTCGCACAAACAAGAAGAAAGACCGGTGCACTAACACGACGCATCCTTGCGCAAACACCGGGGAGACTTCACCACAGCCAAAGACGGCTCGCGAACGGCAGGCGCTCCACGCCCGCGGCGCATGTAGGTTGGACGGGGTGGGTTGTCAAACAGCCTGGACAAGACCGCGAAAGGGCGTGCGATCCGCAAAGGGCGTGCTCACCAACGAAGCGACATGCAGGAGAGCCCTGCGTCGATCTTCGCAATTTCCGCTGTGGGCAGGGGCACCACCTGATAGCCTCCAGCCGTCAAAAGCGCGATGGTTTTTGGAAATTGCGCGCCGACGAAAAGCGCGTCGTTCACGCGCAACGCATTCGCCGCCCCCTCTTCACCGTCCGGGGTGAGCACGACGTCCATGCCGGCAAACGCGCCCCCTGCCGCCAGCGCCGGAGTAGACAACACCGTCGTTTCATCAAGCAGCGAACAGTCCGACTTAAAATGCAAAACGCCCTCCGGCGTGTGAAAAATCTCTCCAGTCCGACCCAGCGTCGCCAGAAGGGAGATCACGTTTTTCGCCCCGTCGGCATCGGTCCGCGCGGACAAACCGATCATCACCTTGTCCGGCGTCACCAGCACATCGCCACCGTCGGCGTGGCCTTCGGTTTGCTCCAAAACCCGATCAAAATGCGCATCAAGAACCGGCTTTATCTCCACCGCTTCCCCGGCCCGCGAAGCCGCACCGGGGCGCAGCAGGATGGCACCGGTTTCAAAAACCAAAGCAGGATCTTCAACAAACACAGCGTCCGGAAACGCTTCCAGCGGTTCCAGCACTGTTACCGCAACGCCAGCCCCCCGCAGGGCGGCAACATAGGCATCGTGTTCCGCCAGAACCCCTTCATACGTCGGATCAGCCCCGTCCCCGTCCCGCAAACCCGAAACAACCGACAACCCAGGCCGACGAACGATGGCGTTTTTGAAACGCAGCACTGACTTTTCCTCAACCGTTAAGCTCAGGCCCTATCGGCTCAGCGGTTTGAAGTGGATGCGTTTGGGGGTGAGCGCGTTGTCGCCGAGGCGGCGGATTTTGTCTTTCTCGTAGTCTTCAAAATTGCCTTCAAACCATTCCACATGGCTGTCGCCTTCAAACGCCAGCATATGCGTGGCCAGGCGGTCGAGGAACATGCGGTCGTGGCTGATGATGACGGCGCAGCCGCCGAACTCTTCCAGCGCATCTTCCAGAGCGGACAGGGTTTCGGTGTCCAGATCGTTGGTCGGTTCGTCCAACAGCAGCACGTTTGCGCCGGATTTCAGCATTTTAGCTAGATGCACCCGGTTACGCTGACCGCCAGAAAGCGTGCCGACCTTTTGTTGCTGGTTGCCCTTGCGGAAATTGAACGAACCCACATAGGCCCGGCTGTTCACCTCATGCTTTCCAAGTTTGATGACTTCCGCCCCGCCGGAAATTTCTTCCCAGACCGTCGCGTCCGCTTCCAGATCGTCCCGGCTTTGGTCGACATAGCCGAGCTTCACCGTATCACCGATGCGGATCGTCCCGCTGTCCGGTTTTTCCTGCCCGGTGATCATCCGAAACAGCGTTGATTTACCTGCACCGTTCGGCCCGATAATGCCCACGATACCGCCAGCCGGGAGTTTGAAAGAAAGATCTTCAATCAACTGGCGCTCGCCAAATCCTTTAGAGATGTTTTCGGCTTCGATCACCACTTGGCCAAGACGCTCTGCGATGGGAATAACGATCTGCGTGTCGGACGGTTTGCGCTGGTTCGCTGTTTCCAGAAGCTCTTGGTATTTGTTGATGCGAGCCTTCGATTTCGCCTGACGCGCTTTCGGGCTTTGGCCCATCCACTCGCGCTCGCGCTCAAGCTGGCGCATCCGCGCGTCCTGTTCGCGACCTTCCTGCAGCATCCGCTTCTTCTTCTTCTCAAGGTAAGCGGAATAATTGCCCTCGTAGGGAATGCCCTGACCGCGGTCGAGCTCCAAAATCCAGCCGGTCACATTGTCGAGAAAGTAGCGATCGTGGGTCACGATCATCACGGCACCTTTGAACTCCCTCAGGTGCTTTTCCAGCCAGCCAACGGTTTCGGCGTCAAGGTGGTTGGTCGGTTCGTCGAGCAGCAGCAGATCGGGTTCAGACAGAAGCAATTTGCACAGCGCCACGCGGCGGCGCTCACCGCCGGACAACGGCACGACGGAGGCATCCCCCGGCGGACAGCGCAGCGCATCCATCGCCATGTCGACCTTCGCATCGAGATCCCACAGGCCTTCGGCATCAATCTGATCTTGAAGCTGCGCGCCCTCTTCGGCTGTTTCGTCCGAATAGTTCATCATCAGTTCGTTGTAGCGCTCAAGGATGGCGGTCTTCTCAGCCAGACCCACCATCACGTTTTCACGCACCGTTTTATCCGGGTCGAGCTGAGGCTCCTGCTCCAGATAGCCGATTTTTGCGCCTTCGGCGGCCCAGGCTTCGCCGGTCCACTCTTTGTCGAGACCCGCCATGATTTTCAGCAGGCTTGATTTACCGGCACCGTTGGGACCCAACACGCCGATTTTCGCGTCCGGATAGAAAGACAGATGCACATTTTCGAGCACCTTCTTGCCGCCCTCATACTGCTTGGTGAGGCCCTGCATGTGATAGATAAATTGGCGTGCCATGGCGTAACTGCTCTGCGTGTTTTTGCGCGATGCCCCGGCGCCGGAGGGATCCGGCACGATGTGTCGCGAATTTTTGGGAAACTCTTGGCCTCGATTTAGAGCGGCATGGGGGTAAACACAAGACGGGTCGCCCCGTCGGCCCCTCGAGGGAGGGAACGCGGTGCACGCACCAGTTGCCAGCCGGTTGCCTACTGTTTGCCAGCAGGTTGCTTACTGTTTGCCGACAGGTTGCCATGGCGTGCCCCAGCGCTTTACCACTGGAAAACGGGACATGGGGAAGCGTTCGGGAGGATCGGTATGTCAACTGCTGTCATCATTGGGGCTGGGGAAGGCTTGTCCGCATCCCTTGCCCGCAAACTGGCCGCCCGGGGCCACACCCTCGTCTTGTCCGCCCGCAATGTGGAGAAGCTGGCTGACTTGGCCAGCACCACCGGCGCAACCTGCGTGGAGGCCGACGCTTCAAACAAGGAAGATATGGCGCGGGTGTTTGAGGTGGCCGACGCTCTCGGCGCGCCCGTGGAGATTGCTATATACAACCCATCTGCGCGGGTGCGCGGCGGCATTTTGGAGCTCGACCCCGATGCTGTCCAAAACGCCATCAACACCACGGCTTTTGGCGCGTTTTTAATGGCGCAGCAGGCCGCAGCGCGCATGCTCCCCAAGGACAGCGGCACTATTTTGTTCACCGGCGCATCGGCAGGCGTGAAGGGATTCCCGAGATCCTCTACCTTCGCCATGGGAAAATTTGCGTTGCGCGGGCTGGCCCAGAGCCTCGCCCGGGAACTGCACCCCCAGGGGGTTCATATCGGTCATTTTGTGATCGATGGCGGCATTCGAAATCCGAAACGACCGGAGCGCGTCGACGCGCCTGACGCGCCGGATTCCATGCTTGATCCCGAGGCGATTGCCGACAGCTACCTGCATTTCATTGACCAGCCGCGGTCCAGTTGGGCATGGGAAATCGAATTGCGGCCTTGGGTGGAGCGGTTCTGATATGAACTTCTTGGATGCCCAAACGCTTGCCGTGGCCGACGGCGCGGTTCTTGCCCTTCGCACAGCAGGACCGGCGAGCCCCCCCCGGGCCATCGTCCACATCAACCACGGCATGGCGGAGCATTCGGCGCGATACCATCGTTTTGCCCAGGCCCTTGCCGGTGCTGGCTATGCCGTGATCGCCCATGACCACCGCGGCCATGGGCACACGAAAGCGCCGGATTCAAGCCTCGGCCATTTTGGCCCAAAGGGCGCAATCGAGGCAGTTTTTGCCGACTTAAGCGCCGTTCAAAACCATGCCCGCGCCACATGGCCAGACGTTCCTCTCATCAGTTTTGGCCATTCCATGGGCAGCATTCTTGCCTTCGCCCATGCCGTCCACCATCCCCAATCGGCCAATGCCCTAGCCCTGTGGAATGCAGGCGTCGAGACCGGCGCGCTGGCGGCCATCTATGGCGGATTATTGAAGGTCCAACGGATTTTCTTGGGGTCCGACGTGCCGTCCGGCCTGGCCAAAAAGCTAACCTTTGACGCCTGGAACAAAGAGTTTGCCCCCAACCGAACGGCGTTTGACTGGCTCTCCCGGGATGAAGTGGAGGTGGACGCCTACATTGCCGACCCGCTGTGCGGTTTTCCAGTGACCATCGGCCTGTGGCTGGACGTTCTGACCGCCATTTACACGGCAGCCGACAACGGCAGGCTTGCACACCTGCCCAAGTCCTTGCCGGTTCATCTTCTGGCTGGAGCAAAGGACCCCTGCACGCTGCACGCAAAAGCGGTCGCCCACATAGAGACCCGTATGGTACAGCAGAATATGACGGACGTGACGTTCTCGCGACTGGAAGATACCCGCCATGAGAGCCTGAATGAGATCAACCGCGACGCAACAATGGCCAATTTCATCACCTGGCTGGATGCCCGATTCAAAGGTTGAACGCAGCCTGATGGGGAGCTTGCGCGCCGTAGCTATAATGCGAGGAACGACACCATGAAAAAAATATCCGGCCGCTGTTATTGCGGGGAATTGGCTTTTGAGGTCACAGAAGCCCCGGTCATGAAGGCGCAATGCCACTGCCGTGAGTGCCAATATATCACCGGCGGCGGACCCAATTTTTTCATGGCCGTCCCCAATGATGGCTACACCTATACCAAGGGCGTGCCCCAAACCTTCACCCGGACGGACATTGAAAATCCGCGGACGCGGGAGTTTTGCAAAACCTGCGGCACGCATATGACGACGCTTCTGCCAGACCGTCCCCTCACCATCGTGAAAGTGGGCACGCTGGACGACCCCCAGGCCATGTATGGCGGCCCCAAGGCCGCGATTTTTCTCATCGACAAGCAACCGTTCCACTGCATTGCTGATGATGTGCCCACCTACGAGCGGCGGCCCTGATCCGGCTACTGCTATGATGTTTGGGGTATAATGCGATGACCGAAGACGAACTGGCAAAAGCCTCAGCTGAGGCGATGTGGGCAAACGACAAGGCCTCAAAAACCCTCGGCATCATCATCAAAGAGGTGGGCCCTGGCTCCGCGCGACTGTCCATGACGGTTCGCGAGGATATGCTCAACGGCCAAGGCATGGCCCATGGCGGCCTGATGTTCACGCTTGCAGACAGCGCTTTCGCCTTCGCCTGCAACAGCTACAATCAAAAAACCGTGGCCCAACACTGCGCGGTGACATTTCTCGCCCCCGGGCACGAGGGCGATGTTCTGACCGCCCACGCCGTCGAACGCCAGCGGGCCGGACGCTCCGGCATTTACGATGTGACCATCACAAACCAAAACGGCGCAACCATCGCGGAGTTCCGCGGCCATTCACGGACGGTGAAAGGGCTGCACCGTCCTGATCTTGACGTGACGGTCTGAAAGACGGGCCGGAAGATGTTATCCATGGCGCCGTCTTCAGCCATTATTGAGAGATGCCGACCGCCCTGTGGTGATAGCGCTGGTCAACCAATTGCCGTGCCAGGAAAGCGGCAACATCTAAACGGGAAATCTTCAAAGACAGATCCCGCGCGCGCCCGTCAAAGGCTTCCCGGAAAGAGCCCGTAGCCGGGCCATCCGTAAAAGCGCTTGGGCGCACCAAAGTCCAATTGAGGCCACTGGCGCGCACGAGGTGTTCTTGAAGTTCATGGTCCAGGAAGACCGGACGCAAGAGCAAACCAAACATGATGCGCTTCCAGAAGAAGTTCAAATTCGACCAGCTTTCATGGGCACCCAAAGTGGACTGGCAAACGAGCCGTTTTACGCCGTGGTTTTGCATGGCTTTAATGACATTAAACGTTCCCTCCGAGCGGATGGTGTCTTTGCGTGACATGCCCGCCCCCAAGGTAACAACCACTGCGTCATGACCGGCGACAGCGCGGTCCACGTCGTGTGGAATTCTCGCGTCACCTGAAACGAGCGTGAGCCGCTCGTGGGTAAAGTCCAACTTTTGTGGAGAACGGGCAAAGGCGGTGACCGCATGGCCCGCATCCAGCATTTCTTTAACAGCCAGCCTTCCAACGGTGCCGGTGGCTCCAACAACGATAACTTTCATAACCTGTATCCTTATGGGTGCTCTGCGAGGCTTAAAGACCTTCAGCAGCGTAACTTTACACGATGTAAAGTTGACACGGTGACAACTATGGTTAGGTTGACATCATGTCAAGAGACCCGAACCCAACGCGTGAAAAAATTCTGCGCACCACATGGTCCCTGCTGGAAGAAAAGGGGGCGGAGGCCGTGCGCATGGCCGACATCGCAAAGGCGGCCAAAGTCAGCCGCCAAGCCGTCTACCTGCATTTTCCCACACGGGCAGATTTGCTGATCGCGACCGCTCGGTTCCTCGATGAAACCTTCAATGTTGAAGACCGCCTCGCCCCCAGCCGGACAGCAACACAGGGCGCAGACCGTCTCGATGCGTGGGTCGAAGGTTGGGGAAATTACATCCCCAAAATTGCGGGTGTCGCGGCCGCTTTGATCGCCATGGCCGACAAAGACCCAGCAGCCGCCGCAGCATGGAAAGATCGAATGGACGCCGTCCGCCAGGGGTGTGCCGCCGCAATCGAGGCGCTCGTCAAGGACGATCAACTGGTGGACACCCTTAAGCCCAGCCAAGCCACCGATTTACTCTTTGCAATTCAAAGCGTGCCGATTTGGCAAAATCTGCGCGAAGAGCGCGGTTGGAGCCAAGAAGACTACATTGCGCACATCAAACACACGGCGCGGGCAAGCCTGATAAAGTCATAAAATGAGGGCCAAAGACTGTAAGCACAACCAACACACGTTGGCGTGAAACATCACCTCCAACAGCAAACATCAGTTTGGCGGCAAAACAAAACTGTGCTATCGTGCCGCAATGAAAAACCAGCTTGTCCGCCGTCTTATTCCCACCCTCTTGCTGAGTGTTTTGATCTCGTCGGCTTTTGTTGCAACCCCGATGCTGTTGAAGCCCGCGTCAGCTGAAGAGCTTGCACCAACAGTTCGCACGTCTCCCGTGACTTGGGCGAGCATGCGCGCACAGTCAAAAACCAAATGGCCTGAGTGTTTTTGCACAGACCGCTATGGCAAACGGCACGAATTGGGGGACATCATCTGCCTTACAGTCGGCGGTCGTTCTTACGAAGCCAAATGTATTATGGCGCAAAACAACCCGTTCTGGCGCGATTTGAAACGCGGCTGCATGTCATCTCACTTGTCGCCCAACGCCACGCCATTTGCAGCTGATCCCGAGCGCTTCGCAGGTTAGGCCGACGCCTCTTATCCACGGGCCATCACACCGCGCGCTTGCGTCAACCGACCGGCAGGCGCACATTGGGGCACTCCCCATCTAAGGTTAGCTGCGCTTTCCCGTGTCCCTTTCCCCGTCGAAATCCACGTCCAAAAACGCGCTATCCGCCTCCGATCCAGCGCCGCGGGCCGCCGCGTCCAACACGGTCATTCAAGGTGTGGCCTGGATGGTCGCGTGCACCTTCGCCTTCGTCGCGGTGACGGGGATCGTGCGCTATATCGGCTCCGATCTGCCCGCTGCCCAAGCCGCCTTCATTCGCTACGCCATGGGCATCGTGATCATGGCCCCGGCCATTTACGCGCTGATCAAAAACCCACCCACCGGTGCGATCTGGCGGCAAAACGCCATCCGAGGATTCGCCCACTCGTTCGGCGTCATCTTGTGGTTTTTTGCCATGGCGCGCATCCCCATCGCGGAAGTCACGGCGATTGGTTATTCCACCCCGATTTTTGTGACCCTCGGCGCCGCGCTGTTCCTGGGAGAACGCTTGCGACTGCGGCGCATTGGGGGCGTTTTGGCCGCTCTTTTGGGGGCACTGATCATTCTGCGTCCGGGCTTTGAAGAGATATCTATCGGACAGATGGCGCAACTGGCCGCTGGCCCGCTGTTTGCCTGCTCCTATCTCATGACCAAGAGCCTGACCGGCAAAACCGATCCACGCACCATCGTCACGCTGCTGACGATCTTCTGCACCCTCTTCCTCATGCCGTTTGCGCTTTGGGACTGGCAAACGCCGACGCTGCACGATGTGTTTTGGCTGTTCATCACCGCCTGCTGCGCCACATTTGGCCATTTTGCCATGACAAAAGCCCTCGCCGCCGCCCCCATTTCCGTCACGCAGCCGATCACATTCTTGCAGCTTATCTGGGCCACGATGCTCGGATATTTCGTTTTCAGTGAAAGCGTGGATCCCTACGTTATTTTGGGCGGTGCGATCATTGTGGGTGCGGCCACATTCATATCACATCGCGAGGCCAAGCTC
>JBCBCT010000012.1:0-8645 GCA_038530365.1 Pseudomonadota bacterium
GCTAACCCGCTGAAATAACAGGCCGTGAAAAGCCGTTGCAAAAACCTTACTTTTTGCACCGTGTCGCAGGTCTTTATCAGAACAACCCTGGCCTAGTCTTTTCGACAACATGAGCAGAATCCTGTTCCAGAGACTGCCTGATCAAAGACGCGCGCAGCCTAATCCAACTAATCCACACTCCGCCCAACGCAAAACCCTCAAGCCGCGGCTTGAACCACTTGGTTGCGGCCGTTGCGTTTGGCTTCGTAGAGCGCTTCGTCGGCGCGTTTCACCAGATCTCCAGCGTGGTCTTGGGGGCCTTGCAACGATGCGATGCCGGCGCTGACGGTGACGGATATAGATTGTTCTCCGCCCAACACCACGAAAGGCGCTTCGGCAATCTCACGGCGCATGCGGTCGGCGATGACATAGGCCAGATCGCGGTCCGTTTCGGGAAGGGCAATCACGAACTCCTCACCACCAAACCGGCACACCAAGTTTTTTGCCCGCATGTTGCGCTGAATGCGTTCGGCAAACGTTTTGAGAACCTCATCGCCCGCCTGATGGCCGTAGGTGTCGTTGACCATTTTGAAATGGTCAATATCGAGCACCATCAACGACAGCGGTTGCGACGAGGCGCAGGCTTTATCGAGAAGCGCTTCCATATGCGTATCAAAATACCGGCGGTTAAACAGGCCCGTCAGCGGGTCCTTGATGGCCATTTCCATGGTCTGCTGCACGCTGTGGCGAAGCTGATCGTTAGCCCGCTTACGACGCACCTGCGTGCGGCATCGAGCCAACAGCTCGTTGGGCTCAACCGGGCGTTTCAGATAGTCGTTCACCCCCAAATCAATCGCACGAATGAGTTGGCTGTCATCTCCTTCGCCGGTGACGAGCAACAGCGGGATCATGCGCGTCCGATCCAGCGACCGCAGCTGTGAACACAGGCGCAGGGCGTCAAAATCCTCAATCGCAAGCGATACGATCACCAGATCGAAATCCTCCTGCGCCGCCCGAAACAATGCCTCTTGAGGATTGGACACCACGCTGATGGATTGTTCGCTGGTAAGAATCCGCGACATGCGATCATAGCTGGCCGGCTTGTCGTCAACGATGAGAATTTTACCCTGCCGCCCGTCGAGCAACTGAGACAAGGCCGCGGCACTGCCCTGCAAACCCATCTCTTCGCTCGTAGACACGCGAAGCTGCAATTCATCGGTGAGCATCTTGAGCCGGGCGAGGCTCTTTACGCGGGTCGTGAGCGCAAGATCATCCACGGGCTTGGTCAAAAAATCATCGGCCCCGGCTTCAAGCCCTTGCAACTTGTCGGAGGGCTGATCCAGAGCCGTCACCATGATAACCGGCAAATGCGCAGTCTTCGGATCGGCCTTCAAACGACGGCACACTTCATAGCCGTCCATCCCCGGCATCATCACATCCAAAAGGACGATATCGCATTTCCCGGCAGAACAGATGTCCAGCGCTTCGGGACCGTTGGTGGCCGTGACGACCTCAAAATATTCGGCCATGAGGCGCGCTTGCATGAGTTTTACGTTCGTTACGATGTCATCAACGACAAGGACCCGAGCGGTCATGGGTAGTCTCCCAAAGGAAATGCAAGGCGTGCGGGCTACGCGTCGCCGAGATAAGAACGGACGGTTTCGATGAACTTCATCACCGAGATCGGTTTTGAAATGTAGGCTTCGCAACCACCCTGTCGGATACGTTCCTCATCGCCCTTCATGGCAAAGGCGGTGACAGCAATCACGGGAATGCGCGCAAGCTCATCGTCCTCTTTCAGCCACTTGGTCACTTCAAGGCCGGAAACCTCCGGCAGCTGGATGTCCATGAGGATGAGGTCGGGCTTGTGTTGGCGGGCAAGATCGAGGGCTTGCAGCCCATTGCGCGTTTGAATGGTTTCATACTGTTGCGCTTCAAGGAGGTCGTTGAACAGCTTCATGTTCAACTCATTGTCCTCAACGATCATCACGCGTTTGGTCATTGCACGGGCTTTTTACGAAAAGACTGTTGGTGCCGTGTTTCCGCCGTGGGCAAGCGCGGCTGGCCGGTCTAAGGTGGTGTTTCAACGCTGAAACATACCCTTGAGTTTCTTTAGGCTTCATGAAGATGAACGATGCGGCAAAGACCTCCGCCGAGGCCATTGCCATCTCCGGTTTGGCGCGCCTGGCGGGGGATGATGATTTGATGATGCGCTTTTGTGCCGTCACCGGCGTCCTGGCCAATGACATCCGTCAAGCGGCTGCCGATCCGGGTTTTTTAGTCGGGGTGCTCGATTTCTACATGGCCCACGAACCCGATTTGGTGGCTTTTGCTCAAGATGAAAATATAGCGCCCGAAGCCATCGTTGCCGCGCGCCATGCGCTGTCGCCACCCGTGGAGGACTTCTCGTGAAAGGTCCGGACGAAGAGACCCTCAAGCAATTGAAAACACTGGGTTACGGGCCCGGAGAACCTGTGTTTGAAACCCAGCGTCCGCTGTTGATCTGCGACGTGGACGAAGTGGTGCTCCACCTCGTTGAGCCCTTCGCTTCGGTCATCGAAGAGCGAGGATACGAGCTTCGCAAGCGCGCCTTCAAACTGACTGGAAACGTTTTTCACAAGGAAACCGGCGCAGAGGCCACGCAGCAGGATGTTTGGGCCGCGCTGACGCAGCTGTTTGAAGAACAAGCCACCCGGCAAGGGTTGGTGGACGGCGTGCGCGACGGCTTGGCAACGGTGGCAGAACACGCAGACATCGTCTTTCTCACCAATATGCCCCACCCGTTCGCCGAGATCAGACGGGTTCATCTGGCCGCACACGGAATCACCTATCCACTGGTCACCAATATGGCTTCAAAACTGCCCGCGATTAACATCATGGCGGCGCAGCGTCGGGGTTTCGTCGGGTTTGTCGATGACACCCCGCGTAATCTTGTTGACGTTCGAGAGGGCAACACCGCGGTCAAACTGTTTCACTTCATGGCCGATGAGGGCTTTCGAAAAATGGTGGACGAGATCGAAGGCGTTGAATTTTCCAGCGGCGACTGGCCCGAAACCGCGCAAAAAATGGTCGACAGCCTCACCGCCCCACACACTGTCAGCGCTTGAGGGCCCATGACTGAACATGACGGGACATGACGCCACCGCGCTGACCATGATAACACCCTGTCATGGCGGCAAACCCAAACAAACCCAATGACCCGATGGCCCGCGCTGCGAGGCGCGAACACGGCGGCCCAAGCGCTGAAGCCATACTGTGCCGGGACTGCCTGACAGTGTCCACGCTGGCAGTTTCATCAAATCCAAAGAGCGCGCAGCACCGTTGCCAGTCCTGCGGGAGCCCCCGCGTCCTTCGCCACGAGGAATTGTTTCGCCTGTCCATCGCCCACATCGATTGCGATGCCTTTTACGCTTCTGTTGAAAAGCGCGATGATCCGCGTCTTGCCAACAAGCCGGTCATTATCGGCGGCGGCACAAGAGGCGTCGTCTCCACCTGTTGCTATATCGCGCGCATTCAAGGCGTGCGGTCGGCGATGCCCATGTTTAAGGCGCTCGAAGCCTGCCCGGAGGCGGTGGTCATAAAACCTCGCATGGACCACTACTCCAAAGTGGGGCGGGAGGTCCGGGAAATGATGCGCAGCCTCACACCATTGGTCGAACCGTTGTCAATTGACGAGGCGTTTCTCGACTTGTCCGGCACGGAACAACTCCACAATGCACCGCCCGCCATGGTTCTTGCCGCGTTTGCCCAGCGCGTGGAACAGGAGGTGGGTATCTCGGTATCGGTAGGCCTGGCCGCCAACAAGTTTCTGGCGAAAGTGGCCTCTGATCTTGAAAAACCTCGAGGATTTTCCGTGATCGGAGCCAAAGAGGCCAAATCCTTTTTGGCCAAACAGCCTGTCTCATTGATCTGGGGCGTCGGAAAGGCCATGCAGGCCAAACTCCACGCCGACAACATTCACCTGATTGCCGATCTTCAAAAAGCCGATGAAGCTGACCTCATGAAACGCTATGGCAGCATGGGCCAGCGGCTTCACCGCCTCGCCCGCGGCGAGGATGTGCGCCGTGTGGAGCCATCAAGCGGGGCAAAAAGTGTCAGCGCTGAAACCACCTTCAACAGCGATTTATCAAAAGCCGAAGACCTTGTACCGGTGCTGCGTCGGCTGTCTGAAAAGGTCTCAAAGCGCCTCAAGGCCGCGCACCTTTCGGGCCAAACGGTGGTGCTTAAGCTCAAAACGAACCAGTTCAAAAGCCGAACGCGCAACACCACTTTGGCCGACCCCACCCAGTTGGCGGACCGCATGTTCCAAACCGGGCGAATGATGCTGGAAAAGGAACTCGATGGAACCCGCTTCCGGCTGATTGGCATCGGGGTGAGCGAACTTCAATCCGATGAAACAGCTGATCCCGGGGACCTGATCGACGAGGCCGCCGAGCGCCGCGCCAAGGCTGAGCGCGCCATGGACACGTTGCGCGATAAATTCGGCGGACAGACCGTTGAACTGGGCCTCACATTTGCAAAGCCCCACCGCGGCGAGACCTACGCTCCACAGACCCCTCCGAAAGAAGCGGACGAACTGTAACGCAACCCACCGCTAGGTGAACCGTTTTGCCACCGCGTCCAAAGCCATCAATTGGTCGATCAGCGCCGGCATATCGTCGAGCGGCACCATATTGGGGCCGTCGGATGACGCCGTGTTGTCAGGATCATCATGGGTTTCGATGAACAGTCCCGCCACCCCAACAGCCACCGCCGCACGGGCCAGCGTTGCCACAAACTCGCGCTGACCGCCGGTTGAGCCGCCCTGCCCGCCCGGCTGTTGCACCGAGTGCGTCGCATCAAAAACAACCGGAGCGCCCATGGCCGCCATTGTCGGCAAACCCCGGAAATCGTTGACCAGGGTGTTGTAGCCAAAACTGGTCCCGCGCTCTGTCATCATAACATTGCTGTTGCCGCTTTCGACCAGCTTGCCGAGCACATTTTTCATGTCCCAAGGGGCAAGAAACTGCCCCTTTTTGACGTTGATCACAGCGCCCGTTTGCGCCGCTGCAACCAAAAGGTCCGTCTGTCGGCACAGAAATGCCGGGATCTGCAAAACATCGACATGGGGCGCAACCTGCGCGCATTGCTCCGCCGTGTGCACATCGGTGATGGTCGGCACATCAAAGGTGGTGCGAAGCTCACTGAAAATTTCCAGCGACGCCTCAAGCCCGATGCCCCGACTCGCGGCCAGGCTCGTCCGATTGGCTTTATCAAACGACGATTTATAAACGAGGCCGATGCCAGCTGCCGTGCAGATCTCTTTCAGTCGGCCAGCCATGTCGAAGGCGTGGTCGCGACTTTCCATTTGGCACGGGCCGGCGATCAGCGCGACGGGGGCGTCTTGGGCAAAGGTGACATTGCCCACCGTAACGGCGGCGTTGGCCATGGCTGCCTCAGTCAAGCGGACACCTCTTCAAACGCCAAAACAGCGCCCTGCCCTTCCACGTCGGGTTCGACGATTAGCAGACCCCGGTGCTCCCGGAACGCCACTCCGTTGCTCTCAAAAAGCGCCCGCGTCTCCGCAAGGCGGGTCACACCCAACACACAGCCGCGAAGCCGCACGCCACGTTCTGTCGTTTCCCCGTCTAAGCCAAAATAAGCGCGCAACCCCTCCGGTGTGTAGAGTGCAACCTCGCAGCCTGGCGTTTGAAGCGCCATCGAAAACGAATCTGCGTCCACCAGCCTTTGATCAAGAAATTCTTGGAAAAAGTACTGAAAGTCCGTCGGGTTCGGTTCGCAGCCAAAGATGGAGCGAAGTCCGACCACACCGTTGTCGTGGCGTTGCAGCGCTGAGCGATCAACCGTCGGAGGCGAAACGACTTCGCAAGAGAAAAACCCTGCGTCTGGAGCCCGAGGGTCTGCGGCAAACGACAACAGAAAGCTCACCCGACCCTTCTCACCCGATGGGGTTTTGAAGCCCCGCGAGAAACGGACGCGATTGCCCCCAGAAATCCCAGCTTTTTTGAACGCCTTGTGATCAGCCGCCGCATCATCGGTTTTGATCACCACATGGGAGAAGCCTTCAAGGCCGCGGCGAAACCGATAGGCTTGATCGTTTCGAACGAAAGTATGGCCCTTCATCGCCTTCGCTTCGCATGTTTCGCGATGGGCTATGCCAAGTGGTTCCAAAAATGTTCCATCGGCAAAGAAGACGCAGCAATTTTCGGTGCCAAACGGATGTTTCCCATCCGGCGCAACGGTAAAGCCGAGCTGTTCATAACGGGAGCGGGCCGCGCCAATGTCTGCGACCGGAAACACCAGGTGGTCAATCGCACGACCGCTGGAAACAGCGTGATCAGGGGCGGATTTGAGATAAGATGCGTGTGTCATAGCGGCTGTGTGGCCGAAAGGTGAGCCGCGTTCAAGCCCTTGGTAATCCGCGAAGTCCCGCAATCACAGTAGTGCCACGCCCGTCTACGCAAAGCCCCCGCGTTTAAGCCAAACACACCGCGCCGAAACGCCATTGCCGCCGCAGAAAACGTGTCACCGCACCATGCATTGCGACAAAGCCCGCATGGGCCTAGACAGAATGGATGAGCACATCGTCAAACCCTTTGGAATCGCCAACAGCCCAGGCAGACGGTGCAGCGCTCACCGGGTGGCGCTCCCCCGCAGTTTTACTCATGCTGATGGCGGCAGCCATGCAGCTGTCGTTTGCGGCTTGGTCAGCGCTACAATACAATTTCGCCTACGAGATGCTGAGTTTCACCGGAACGGAGATCGGCATACAGCAGTCAATCCGCGAAATTCCCGGCTTTTTGTCCTTCGCCGCCGTCTTCTTCCTTCTTTATTTCCGTGAGCAGACCTTCGCCATGGTCTCTCTGGTGCTGCTCGCACTAGGTGTGGCGGCAACGGGCTTTTTCCCGACAGCGATGGGCTTTTACATCACCACCTTCATCGGTTCGGTGGGCTTCCACTACTATGAGACGATGCACCAGTCGCTCTCATTGCAATGGCTGCCGAAGAAAACCGCTGCGGGCACCATGGGCAAAATCCTGGCCGTCGGCGGGTGTGCCCAATTGGCCGCCTATGCGCTTATTTTCATCGCCGGAAGCGCGTTTGATCTATCGTTCACAACCATGTTTATCATCGCGGGAGCGGTCACGCTGATCATGGTGGGGTTCATGGTGTCGGCGTTCCCGACGTTTCCCGAAAAGACAGCGCAAAGCAAAAAGCTGATCCTGCGCAAGCGCTATTCCCTATACTATGCCATCACCTTTATGGCCGGCGCGCGACGGCAAATTTTCCTGGTGTTTGCCAGTTGGATGATGGTCGAAAAATTCGGTTACGCCGTGCACGACGTCGCCGCGTTATTCTTTGCAAACGCCGCGCTTATGATGCTGTGCGCCCCGTTTCTTGGCCGCTTGATTGAGATCATTGGCGACCGCAACGCAATGTTGGTGCAGTATGGCGGCCTGATGGTTGTCTTCACAGCCTATGCGTTCGTCTCCGATCCATGGGTGGCGGTGGGGCTCTATCTGCTTGACCACGCATTCTTTGCCATGGAGATCGCAAAGAAGACCTATTTCCAGAAGATTGCTGACCCAGCCGACATTGCGGGGACCACCGGCGTGGCTTTCACGATCAACCACATCGCTGCCGTGTTCATCCCGGTGGGGTTCGGCCTTCTGTGGCTCGTAAGCCCTGCCGCCGTATTTTTGAGCGGGGCCGCCATGGCGGCCTGTTCGTTTGGTTTGGCGCTTATGGTTCCCAAAATTCCGCTGCCCGGACACGAATGGGTGTTTTCCCGCCCAACTGGCGCCGCAACGCTTGCTCCGAAAAACGTGTCTTGATCTTACATCCAACCTGTCGTCCTTTACCGCTTATTCGAGCGTCACACCTCTAGCGTGGAAAAGAAGGCTTATCCGCCCCGATGCTTTCAACACGTCACCAACGAACCAAGCCCACCGCGTCGTTCAAACAACGCATCGGTAAAGTGTGTTTGGTGGCCGGGGCCATGACCTTGGCGGGCTGTCAGATGACCGCCCAAGACAAGGTTTCGGTCGATTACTACGCCATTTCCGGCAACACCACCGCTGCCCTGGACCGCGAAATTAAAGCCAAAGGACCGCGCATTGGGGATGGCCGTCACGCCGTTGCCGTCGCGCGCATCCGCATGATTCCCACCATTCGCTTCAAGCGGTTGGAGAGCGGATGCAAACCCACATCCGTAAAAGTCGCGGTGAATGCACGGGTCACCCTTCCACGTTGGACAGGGCGTGACGGGGCCAACTCAGACGTAGGTCGGGCGTGGGACAATATCGACCGCTACACCAGGCTCCACGAAGCCGTGCACGTTGCAATCGCGTTTCGCTATGCCAGCGATACCGAAAAAGCGATTGAAAATCTGCCGCCGACAGCAACGTGTGATGTCATGAAGGCGCAGGTGTCCAAAATCTTCAAACGCCAGCTTCGCGCCCATGACAAAGCGCAGCGCGCATTTGATGCGCGGGAACAACGCAGGTTTGCGGCAATCGCCCGAAGACAAGCCGCCGCCAGAGCCGCTGCCAGAGGGTCTGTTAATGCCACTACCGGTGGTCAGACGGTTCCACGGCTAGAAAGCCAAAACACAAGTGCAGGCGAGAAAATCCCAACGGCGGCGGCAGCCGACTGACGCACGGCAT
>JBCBCT010000012.1:8743-39972 GCA_038530365.1 Pseudomonadota bacterium
TAACAAGCAGAGCGTCACCTTCACTATTTTGCGTCATCCCAACCTCAATGCCCCTCGGTCAATTGACGGCAGCGCGCAAGGCCCGCACTGTGATGGTCAGCGGACGATGCGATGGACCGAGCGGGGGGACACGACACAGACATGCGACCGGTTTTTTCCTGCCTCATGGTTGCACTATTGGGCCCCATCGCTGGTCTTGTAGCCGATATAAGCACAGGAACGAGCACGGCTTGGGCAGCGCCATCCGTGAAAGAGCGAACAATCTATTACGCCATTAAGGGAAAGACGGCTGCTGATTTTGCACGTTCGATGACCTCCCGCGGCCCACGTGCCTTCACCCCGCGACGGCGGGTGTGGGCCACCGCCACACGATCTTTGCGCTACAGTTTGCAAACGTCCAGCAAAGCTGGGTCTTGCCGCAATCTAGGCGCCAAAGTCTCCATGGATATTACCTACCGGATGCCGCGCCTGTCCCGCACGAAAGGTGTTCGTGCTTCAGAACTGCGCAAATGGCGTCGCATGTATGCCATCCTGCTGCGCCACGAAAAGGTGCATGGCCGCTATTACAAACAGCTCGCAAACCAAGTCTACAAAGCGCTGCGCGCCAAGCGACGGGCACGGTCATGCAGAGAGTTGGAACGGTGGGCGAAAGCGACCGTCAAGCGATTGAGCGACGCCAATATTCGTAAGAATGCCCGGTTTGAAATCATCGACCGGCCCAACTATCGCCGCATGCAGCGCATCGTGCAGGGTGGCTAGACCCCCGCAGTTTCTAAGCGAAAACCCGATTTTGAAGCAGGCGCCACCAGGCCGATCAAACGCCCAGCTTTTTCTGCAAACTGGTCGATGATGTGGTGTACTGAAACACGATCCGCTCATCCGGATAGATGTGCTTTTTGGCAGCGTGGGCCATCAATGCCGCCTCGTGGAAACCCGACAGGATCAGCTTCAACTTGCCCGGATACGTGTTGATATCGCCGATGGCGTAGATGCCCTCTTCGCTGGTGGCGAATTTTTCGGTGTCCACCGGGATTAGGTTTTCGTCCAGGTTCAAACCCCAATCCGCGATGGGGCCAAGTTTCATAGTCAGCCCGAAGAACGGCAAAACACGACTGCACGGAACTTCCGTGATGCCGCCTTCAAGCGTTTTGACGGATGCCGACTGAACATGGCCGTCCTCGCCATTCAGCGTTGTGACTTGACCCAGAACAAGGTTCATTTTCCCCTCATCCACCAACGCCCGCATCTTGTTCACACTGTCCGGTGCGGCGCGAAACGCATCGCGGCGGTGAAGAAGCGTCATGGACTTGGCAATGGGTTGCAGGTTCAGCGTCCAATCAAGGGCGGAGTCTCCACCACCCACGATGAGAATGTCATGGTCGCGAAACTCTTCCATCCGGCGCACGGAGTAGAACACCGAGGTGTCTTCAAACATCTCAATGCCCGTCACGGGCGGGCGTTTCGGCTGGAATGAACCACCACCGGCTGCAATCACCACCACCTTACAGTGGATCGTTTCGTCTTCGTCCGTTGTGACGATAAAACTGCCATCACCTTGCTTTTCAACACCGGCCACCATGCGGTTGAAGTGAAATTCAGGATCAAACGGCGCGATCTGCTCCATCAAACGGTCGGTCAGCCCTTGGCCCGAAATCTCCGGCCACGCGGGAATGTCGTAAATCGGCTTTTCGGGATAAAGTTCGGCACACTGTCCGCCCGGGCGGTCCAGAATGTCGATCAGATGGCATTTGAGATCGAGCAAACCCAATTCAAAGACGGCGAACAGCCCAACAGGGCCAGCACCAACGATCACAACATCGGTTTCATGCATGGGTTTTGTCTTAGCCATCGGCTTTGTCTTCCAATCTCAATTCCATGTGTGGACCCATGGGTGTGTCCATGTGTAGGCATCTTCCCAACACCGATCCGCAAGGGTGACCATGGCGCAGCGCTGGCAAAGTTTCGGCTTCCAATAAGCAATACGCCCGCGAAAGAACCCTTACAATAAAACCAGCTTATCGGCAGCGGCGCAGCCTGTCGCAAGAAATCAAATTGCGCCAATCCTGCGGTCATGAAAAAAATCACACTGCCGGCGAACGATGATTTCGGTTTCAAGCCGCGAGTCCAGGCTTTACGCGTATGGGCTAGGCTTGGCGTTCAGGAACCCGAACCACTAAGCCGTCCAGAGCATCGGACACTTTGATCTGGCACGATAGGCGGGAATTGGGCTGCACATCATAGGCGAAGTCCAGCATGTCCTCTTCCATGGCTTCCGGCGCGCCAGCTTTGTCCACAAACGCTTCATCCACGTAGACGTGGCACGTGGCGCAGGCGCAGGCCCCGCCGCATTCCGCTTCAATGCCCGGAACGGCATTCTTGATGGCGTTTTCCATCACCGTGGAGCCGGGTTCCGCATCCACCTCAAATTTCGTGCCGTCGTTGGCGATAAAGGTGATTCTTGCCATTCAAATGCCTCTTACATTCCCGTCAAAACAGCCGCGCAGCGCAAGCCACATCCAGCCAACTTCTTTCGTTGGGGTGTGTCTGGGAACCCGGCACGAGTCAAGCAAACGCTAAGGCCTCAACACTTCGGCCGCAGCGCAAATCCGCCAAACACAAACCCAAGATCAGGACTACGCAGGCTGATCGTCCAGGCTTTTGATATAGAAACACGCCCGGTCCACCGCTTCGGCAAGATCAATCAACACGGAGTCGGCCTGTTCGTTTTGCTCGTTTTGGTCGTTCAACTCGAGGTTTTTCGCCAACCGCGCCACGTGCCAGGCTCCGATAGACAGCGCACAGCCCCGCAAGGCGTGGGCGGCCATGCGACGTTCATCATCAGCCTTGGCCCGGCGAAGACACGCAACATAAAGCGAACTTTGGCTTCTGAATAGACTCAGAACCTCCCGTTCCAGCGCCTCGTCCCCGCACGTTTGCTTGGCAAGATGCACAAGATCAATCGGCGCGCCGACGGGAGCCGACGATGTAGCTGAGCGAGGCCTTGAAAGCGTATGGGATGGGCGCGCGGCATCACTGAAGCCACTGCCTCCGGCCCCGCAAAACTGCGCTTTCGTCTTTGCCCTCATCGGTCGGATCAAACCCATACCCTGCTCCTTTAAGAAACGCGCCAACACCGAACGGGCGGCAGTAACTCTCACCCTTAAAGTTGCGCCGACTGTGTTGACCACATCTTAACCCAGAGCCCGGCCCAAGGCCCGTTTTGCACCATGGTTAACAACCCAAATGCGGGACAAACCCCGCACACAACGCTTTAGCGTTAACCCATTTTAACGATTTCCCCATGGGAGTTGCCGCCTCCTATATAAAAAGCCGCGTGGCGCGACTATGTTTGGGGGAAGTGACGGGACATGTCTTGCGCGGCGCGGTTCATTTTCAGTTACGGGAAGCGATCCCAAACGGGTGTCGCGCGAGCGTGCACACATTGCACCTCACCCTCACCGATCCGAAACGGGTGACCAGCCGCTAAGATTGACCAAGTTTGGAAACATGTGCGCTTCGTCTCAAACAGCGCGCACAGTGGCGTACGGATGGCGGCCACGCCCCATCCGATGAAAAGGTAAGGTCATGGCGAAAAAAGCCAGTCAAGTTGGTGCATCCTCCGACGACGCTTTGTCAGCGGTGGAAGCGGCATTGAAGATCGATTTCAGCGAAGAAGCGTCCGCCGATAGCCGCAGGCCCGACGAGGGCGCCAGCGCAAGCCCCAACACAAACGATGGGCAGCGCCGTACCCCCATCAACCCAGCCGACGTCGTCTCGCCAAAATCTCGCCCCGCCAATGATGCCGCCCGCGGCCATGCCGCGCGGCTTGCAGCTTCCATGGCCAAAAAGCCCTCAAGCATGGCTTTATGGGTGGCGCTGGTCGCCTCCGTCGTTTGGATTGGTGCTGCCCTGTGGGCCGCCAACCGCCTTTTCGGTGCCATCGCGCTCACACCAAGCGCTTGGTTGGATCTGAATTCCAATCCAGAATTGGTCTACCTCTTGGCAGGCCTCATCGTGCCACTTCTGTTCATCTGGGGCAGCGCGTTTATGGTTCGGCGATCGCAGGAACTCAAAATCGCCGCCACCTCCATGACGGAGGCCGCCTATCGGCTGATTGAACCGGAAACCGACGCACTCGACAGTGTACGAACGGTGGGCCAAGCCGTTCAACGCGAGGTTGGAGCCATGGAAGATGGCATCGAGCGCGCCATCGCCAAAGCTGGTCAACTGTCCGGGATGATCACGACCGAAGTGGGTTCCTTGTCGAACGCCTATTCCGACAATGAACTGAAAATGCGCGGCCTTGTCGAAGAGCTCGCCAACGAACGCGAGTCCATCGTGGAACATACCGAGCGCGTTCGGTCTTCGATTTCGGGGGCCAGCGAAACACTCAAGGACGATCTCAGCATCAGTTCCCAGCAAATTGCCGATCAGGTTGCCGAAGCCCAACGGGTGCTGCACGAAAGCCTCGATCAGTCGGCACAAAACATCAAAAGTACAATTTTTGGCTCCGGCGATGAGTTGCTCCAACAACTCGCCGCCCGCGCCCAGGGCTTGTCAGCCGAGGTTGAGCAGTCCGGTCTGAACCTGATTTCACGGGTGGACGAAGCCTCGTCAAAAGCTTCAACATCGCTTGAAACGATCACCGCAAGCCTCTCATTCGCCAGCGAAAATCTAGCCTCGCAATTGGATGAGCGAAGCACGACCATCGCCGACAAGATCACGCAGTCCGGCGAGTCCATCCTTGGCCAATTGAACGCATCGGGTGCCGCGACCAGCGAGGCTTTGGAAATCAAGACCCAGGAACTGGCCGAACGCGTCAGCAGCCTAAGCGACAGCCTTAAATCCACCCTCGCCTCCGAGTTTGCCACGGTGGACACCACGCTTAACACGTCAGGGAAAACGCTCATCGACAGCCTTGGACAGAAGACTGCTGAACTGTCCTCCCTCATGCAGGCCAACGCCGACAAAATGGATTTGAGTCTCACCGAGCGGATCGGCACCTTGGAGCAAAGCCTCAACGGGCGCATCAGCTCGCTGATGGGGCAGTTGGACGACCGCTCAAAAACCATCGAAGGCACGGTGGACCGCGTGGACAAGGCCCTCGAAGCGCGCAGCCAACAACTGAGCGACAGCCTGGCGGAACGCAGCCGTGAGATCGCCACAGCCTTTGCCGACGGCCAAAAAGCGGTCAACGAGGACATGAGCGCCCAGCTTGATCAAGTGCAGGAGGCGCTGGCCGGCAAGGCTCTCGAAATCGGCATGACCTTCGCTGGCCGCATCGAGGAAGTCAGCCAAAGCGTGGAAGAGCAAGTCGATCAGGCGAGCGCCCTTCTGACGTCGAAAACGGATATCATTCGCTCCGCACTGGATGAAAACCTCAGCGCTATTGATCTCGCCTTGGGCACCCGGATTGACGATGTGCACACCACCCTTGCCGAGCAGATCAGACTTGCTGATGAACAATTGGGAGGCCGGGGTGCTGAGTTAAACGCTACTCTGACGACCCAGATCGAGGAAATGCGCAACGCTTTGACAAGCCAGTCCGAGGCCGTGCGTGACACGTTGAACGAACAAATTTCTACCTTGGATCTGACGCTTTCCACCCGCGCCGACGCTGTAGGCATGGCGCTCACGTCATCGGCCGAAGAGGTCAACAACACATTGTCCGTTCAAGCCAACGCGCTCCAACAGACTTTGGACAGCGCAATTTCCGGCATCGCGGAGCGATTGGAAGCCGAATCCTCACGCGCCGGCGCATCCGTCGCCGCCGCAATTGCTTCCTTAGAAGGCTCCGTCGACCACAAGCTAGAAGCTGCCGATGGGGCCATCGCTGCCCGCGCCGAACAGGTCACCAAAACGCTTGCCGAGCGCACCGCAGAATTCAACACCGTCCTCGCGGCCCGCTCCAAAGAAATGAGCGACCTCCTCACGCGCGACACCCTGCCTTTGTTGAAAAACTTCGGGACCGAAGGCCAAGTCGTCGCAGACCGACTTTCGCAAGCCACGCAGGACATCGCCACCGGGTTGGCGGTGCGGTTGGAAGAAACCTCCGGCACCCTCAAAGGCGCTGCGGACGAGGCGGCACAAAAACTCGAGGGCACCATTGTCTCCTCCAACGAGCGTATGGAGCGTGCGGCGCAAGCGGCAGCCGATGATCTCGCCGAACGATACACCGCGCTTGAAGGTCGTACCGCAGAACTCGTCGCAGGCCTGACCGGTCAATCGGCCAGCTTGACCGAAACCGTAAACAATCAAAGCCAATCGCTCCTTGATGCGGGCAGCACCATGACGACCCGCATTGCTGAAGTCTCTGAAAATGTCAGCACCCGCTTAACCGATACCGTCACGAGCCAGAGCCAATCGCTGCTTGATGCCAGCGACAGCATGACTTCGCGCATTTCCGCTGTTGCTGAAGAAGTCAGCACCCGTTTGCGCACCGAAAGCGCCTCACTGGTGAACACGGTGACGGCAAAATCCACAGAATCCGTGGAACAGCTGAACGAAACCAACCAACGGTTGAAAGCAGAAATCGGCGATCTTTTGGAACGACTCGGGCGATCCAATGAAGCCTTGGCAACCTTGCTCACCGCCGCTGACAGCAACATGTCGCGCGCTGAGGCAACGCTGGCAAACCGGACGGAAGAGTTTAAGTCGACAGCAAGTCAGGCTTCAAAGGATCTCGCCGATTCCAGCCAAAGCATCGAGACCAACTACCTTGGGCTCAAAGACATCTCGACTACAATCCTGGTCGAAATCGCAGACATCGCTGGCCGCTTTGAAGCGCAAAGCCAAGCCCTTGATGCGATCTCGCGTATGCTGGATGAAACGCAAAGCAATATGGCCGTCTCTCTGGATGACCGCCGCGATGCTATTGAAGCGCTCACCAACGGACTGGTGGCCAAATCGAGTGAACTTGACGATCTCATGCGCAACTTCAACGCCATGATGGCGCAAAGCGTCACCGATGCGGAGGGCCGTGCCCAAGGTTTGACCCAGGGTTTGGCACAAAGCGTTCAAAACGCAGCGCAAGAGGCCACCGAACGCTTCAGCCACGCCACCGAGGAAATGCGCGCCGCCGCCCAGGACCTGCGCCAGGACCTGGCAACCACGCGCAACGAACTCAAGAAATCGGTCATCGATCTGCCGGAGGAAACCAAGGAGAGCACCACAGCCATGCGCCGTGTCGTGTCCGACCAGATCAAGGCGCTTAAAGATTTGTCGGAGATTGTGGCCCGCAACGCCCGGGTACAAGACGGGGCCGCATCCACGCAGATCCTGGAGGGCGCTGGCGCAACAACAGCTGATCCCACTTTGCCCGCGCAACCGCCGATTGGCCGCAGCCGCATGCCTGACCCAGAACGCACCCGTCCTTCACCGCGTCCACCGATCCCGGCCCGCTCCATTCCCAACCCAAGGCCAACGCCTCCATCGCCTGCCGCACCCGCGCCAATCGGTGGCCTGCGCCGCGGTCTAGACTTCGACAATGGATTGTCCGGCGGCTCAACGCGCCCAGACGAACCGTCCACCAGCAATGGCTGGGTTGCAGACCTTCTCAGACGTGCATCGCAAGACGATGAGCCCCGGGCAGCAAGAGCTCCAACGCCGCCTGCGCCACCTGCACCAACTCCATCAGCTCCCGCGCCGCGGGCCGCGCAGTCTGACCAGGACACGGACCCCATTCGTTTCCTGTCGGAAGATATTTCCAAAGCCCTCGACGATGCCACGGCCACGCGTCTTTGGGCGGCCTATCAAGCCGGAAACCGCGATGTCTTCTCCCGCAACCTGTACAGCGCCCACGGCCAGCGTATGTTTGATGACATCGCTGCCAAGTACCGCACGGACCAAAGGTTCAAGGGAATTGCGGACCGCTACATCGCAGACTTTGAACGTCTGATTTCTGATGTGGCCAAAAACGACCGCAACAGTGGCGTGCTGCAAACCTACCTCGTGTCCGACACCGGCAAGGTCTATACCCTCCTCGCCCACGCATCGGGCCGCTTCGGATAACGCTGTTGCACTCGGTGCGTGGGCCGGTCATCGTCGAAGATCGATATAAGGACAAACGTCATCTTCAAAAGGCACGTGGCGGCGGCGAAAGCGTGTGCCGTCCACGGCCTCGGGTTGGCTGATACGATCCATTCTAAAATGACGAAAGTCCTCCCGCGTCGGGTCCCAGCCCACGAGATACCAAAGGGGAGACAAAATCAGCATGGCCTGGGGTTCGACCATGCGCCGTGTCTCGCACCCTTTTGCATCGCGGTAAGAGAATTGCATGAGCTGTTGTTGGAGAAACGCAGCCTCAAAAGCGGAGAGCAGCGTCGCTTCCACCCTACCAACATCCGACAAATTTTGCTGCGGAGACACTTGCCCAACGTGCAAGCAACTCAAAAATGCGCGCAGGTCGGCGATCTTGTCCGCTGGAAGGGCCTTTTCAATTTTAGCAAGCCCGGCATCTGCCAAATCTGCAAACGGTAGGTTCCCCGCTGCCCGCATGGTCGCAACGCTAATCAACAGCGCAAAGACCTCCGGCACCAACAACTTCACCGTTGTCTGCCAAGAGTTTCGATCAAGCTGAAGACCTCCACCACGACCCACGTCGGAATGGATGAGATGGCCTTCCTCCCTCAAAGCACCGATGTCCCGCAAAATCGTGCGTCGCGACACCTCAACCTCCGCGGCCAGCGCATCAATGGTGGATGTCCCATTGCGGCGAAGGCTGCGGAGGATCGCGTCCTGTCTGGCTCGTATCGTCATGGCTCCACTCTATCATAAATAGTGCCATTCTTTGGCACTATTTTGTTCTAAAGCCGTGGCAGAACGAAACAACACGGAGAATGCAACATGGAACGCAAGGCAGTGAACCCTTGGGATTGGTCGCTTAAGCTGGGCTACAACCAAGCCGAGATCATCGATGGCGCAACGCGACAGCTGATCTGCGCAGGCCAGACGGCAGTTGACAGCGAGGGCAACCTCCAGCACCCCGGCGATATGCGGGCACAAATCACACTTGCCCTCGACAATCTGGAAACCGTCATCAACGACGCGGGCATGGGACTGGGGAATGTCGTTCGGCTTGGGGTCTATGCAACCGACGTGGACGAAGCGCTCAAAAATTTCGACCTGATGGGTATGCGCTTTCGCCCGCACAATGTGGCGCCGCCCATGACACTTTTGGGCGTCACACGCCTTGCCATTCCAGGCTTGCTGTTCGAGATCGAGGCAACCGCGACCTCATAAAACCCAAAGCCGGCAATACATCCGCGCCCGGCTAGCAGACGAAGCTTTTGCGCCTTTTCGGGGCGCAAAAGCCTTGGAGCCAAACGAATCAAGCACCGCAAAGACGAAACGAAGGATGCCAAGACATCGCGTGCGCTGGATGGCACAAAAACAATTGCCGCGCCACCACCAACCACAGGGCAAAGCTAGGCGGCAAATCTAGCTCGCGTCACCTGCGCCCTCATCCCCATCGTCTTCGCTTTCGGGATCACTAATCCGCTCGACAGAAACCACATTTTCATCGTTCGCAGTTCTGAACACGCGCACACCCTTGCTGGCGCGACTGGCGAAGCGGATGTTGTCCACCGGCACGCGGATAAGCTGACCGGCGTTGGAGACAAGCATGATCTGATCGCTGTCCTCCACCGGAAAAGCCGCGACGAGCTTGCCGATTTCCGCAGCCTTGTTTTGATCCGTGACCTTCAGGCCTTTGCCACCGCGGCCGGAAACGCGGAAGTCGTAGCTCGACGCCCGCTTGCCAAAGCCTTTTTCGCTGACCGTGAGAATGAATTGTTCGGCAGCACCCATTTCTGCGTAGCGCTCCAAACCAAGAGCCGCTTCTTCCACACCCTCGTCTTCCGATGGATCATCCCCGGCATCTACGCCCGCATCGAGACCAGAGTCGTCGTCGGCATCCTCTTCGGCCAAAGCGCGTCGGTCGGCAGCAGCACGGCGCAAGTAGGACAAACGCTCCTCAGCCGTGGCATCAAATCCACGCATAATGGCCATGGAGATGACCTGATCGTCATCCGCCAACCGAATGCCACGAACACCGACAGAATTGCGACCTGCAAACACCCGCACATCCTCAACCGGAAAGCGAATGCCCTGCCCGCCCGACGTGGTCAGAAGCACATCATCGGCGGTTGAACAGGTCGCAACTTCCACGATTCCATCGTCGTCATCGAGCTTCATCGCAATTTTGCCGTTGCGATTGACCTGTACGAAATCCGAGAGCTTGTTGCGCCGAACCGTACCCTTGGTCGTGGCGAACATGACGTCCAGCGTCTCCCACGTCTCTTCATCCTCCGGCAACGGCATGACGGTGTTGATCCGCTCGGCAGCCTCCAGCGGCAACAAATTGACCAACGCCTTGCCCCGCGCCTGCGGGCCGCCCAGCGGCAGTTTCCAGACTTTCAGCTTGTAAGCAATGCCGCGGGACGAGAAGAACAGCACCGGCGTGTGAGTATTCACAACGAACAACCGCGTGACGAAATCTTCGTCCTTGGTGTTCATGCCTGACCGGCCTTTGCCGCCCCGGCGCTGCGCGCGGTAAGCGGCCAACGGCACGCGTTTGATGTAGCCACCGTGGCTGACGGTCACCACCATGTCTTCGCGGGCGATCAGGTCTTCATCATCGTGCTCAAACCCAGCATCCAGAATCTCGGTGCGTCGGGGATTGGCAAATTCATCTTTGACCGCACCAAGCTCGTCTTTAACGATGGTCAGCACCCGCGCGCGGGACGACAAAATGTCGAGATAGTCTTTGATCTGCGCACCGATGGCGTTCAACTCATCGGCAATTTCATCGCGACCCAATGCGGTGAGACGTTGCAAGCGCAAATCCAGGATCGCGCGCGCCTGTTCTTCCGACAGATTATAGGTGCCATCCTCGTTGATGCGGTGCCGGGGATCATCAATCAATGCAATCAGCGGGGCCACATCCTTGGCCGGCCAGCGACGCTCCATCAATTGTGCCCGCGCCGTTGCCGGATCTGGCGCCGCCCGAATGAGCGCAATCACCTCGTCAATATTGGCCACCGCGATGGCGAGACCCACCAGGACATGGGCACGAATGCGCACCTTGTTGAGCAAGAACTTGGTGCGCCGCGTAACCACCTCTTCGCGGAAGCCCACGAATGCCTGCAACATGTCACGCAGTTTTAACTGTTCCGGCTTCCCACCGCTCAGCGCCACCAAGTTGCAACCAAATGAAGTTTGCAAAGGCGTGTAGCGGTAAAGCTGGTTCAAAACGACGTCTGCAACGGCATCCCGTTTCAAATCGACCACAACACGGTAGCCTTGGCGGTCGCTTTCATCGCGAATGTCAGACACGCCCTCAATACGCTTGTCCCGCACCAGCTCCGCGATCTTCTCCACCATGGTGGCCTTGTTGACCTGGTAGGGCACCTCGGTGATTACGATGGCCTGACGGTCACCACGAGTATTTTCGATCTCCGCCTTCCCGCGCATGATGACGGAGCCTCGACCCGTCTCATAAGCCGAGCGAATGCCACCGCGCCCCAGGATCAGACCACCGGTGGGAAAATCGGGGCCGGGTAGCACCTCCATAATCGCGTCAAGCGACACGTCCGGCTGGTCAATCATCAGCAGACAGGCGTCGATCACTTCACCCAAATTGTGGGGTGGAATATTGGTGGCCATACCCACGGCAATGCCGCCGGCACCATTGACCAGCAGGTTGGGATAGCGCGCCGGCAAAACCATCGGCTCGCGCTCGCGGCCATCGTAGTTTGCCTGAAAGTCCACCGTTTCTTTGTCGATGTCTTCAAGCAGCGTGTCGGAGATTTTTTCCAGACGGCACTCGGTGTAGCGCATGGCCGCCGCTTTATCGCCATCGATGGAGCCAAAATTGCCCTGCCCGTCCACAAGCGGAGCACGCATGGCAAAATCCTGCGCCATGCGAACCAAGGCATCATAGATCGAGGCATCGCCGTGGGGATGGTATTTCCCCATCACCTCACCCACCACACCGGCGGCTTTGCGGTAGCCCTTTGAACTGTCGAGCCCCATTTCACGCATCGCGTAAAGGATGCGCCGATGCACCGGTTTCAAACCGTCACGAACGTCCGGCAGCGCGCGGCTCACGATCACGCTCATCGCGTAGTCGAGATAAGACTGCTGCATCTCGTCAACGATGCTTATGGGATCATGTTTTTCGGGAGCGGGAGGACCGCCGTTTCCATCGCCAGATCGTCCACCAGAACCACCACCAGCGCCATCGCCATCGCCACCAGCGCTGGACGCAACATCTTCACTAGACGTTGAAGCCGCAGCAGTTGCAGCCTCGTCTTCCGTTTGGCTGGATCGCTGCGCCGTGTTGGCCGCTTCCTGTTTGGGTAACTCGCTGGGCGTATGTTCGGTATCGTCAGCCAAAAAATAAGGCCTTTGTGTTGGGGACGTTGCAAACGACCTGGAAAAAATGAGCCAATCCGACCCATTAGAATCAGCGGCAATTACCTGAAAACACTAGCATTTTCTCGACCTTTGTCCAATTCAGAGCCAAACGTACAGAGCAAAATTCATATTGTTTATCAATGCTTTGAAGCCAGGTTCAAAGACGCACAATCCAACCCAGTGCCGAAATGGCGCCACAACCGTTTTAGCTTGCACACCCGGCGGCGACAGCCGATGGCCCAGCCTGCCAAGGCGTGGTAGCTAGCACCATCGCCCACGCCTTTACCCGCCCGTGCCATGCCGCCCTACGACGCGCTTCTCAACGCTTTTGCCACCTATTTCGTCACAATCGACCCTCCGGGTCTCGCGGCGATTTCCCTCGGCGTCACAGTTGGCCTCACGGGGGCACAACGGCGTTCTGTTGCCCTTCGCGCCAGCTTCATCGGCCTCCTAATCCTGCTCGCTTTCACCTGGTTTGGGGCAGCGATCCTTTCCGTACTCGGGATCACCATGCCAGCTTTCCGGGTCGCCGGCGGACTGTTGTTGTTTTACATCGCCGCCGAAATGGTGTTTGCCGTCCGCGAAGACCGGCGTGGCAAAGCGGTCAGTGAAGGCGCTGTTGCCGCGGTCACCAGCAAGGATCTTCAGGCCATGGCCGTTTTTCCCCTCGCCGTCCCACTGGTGGCCGGTCCTGGGGCGATTTCTGCGACCATTCTTTTGTCTGAACAGTTCAACACTTGGCAGGACCGCATCTGGCTGTGCGCCGTGCTGCTTCTGGTGGGTCTGATCCTGTACATAAGTCTGATCCTCGCCGACGCTTTGGACAAATTTATCGGGGACTCCGGACGGGCCGTGCTCACGCGCCTGCTGGGCATTTTGCTCGCGGCCCTTTCGGTGCAATTCATCGCCGACGGAGCCCGGCAGCTTTTTGCGGCCACCGGCTAAGCGCGCGCAACAACAGTTGCTTTGCCGAAATTGGTCGCATAAAGCCCCGACATACTGTTGAGGGCATGGGGGTTAGAAAGATGGCGTCAGGTTCAAAAAAGGTCATCTATGCGGCCATGATCGGCAATGGCTTGATTGCGATTGCAAAATTCGTCGGATCATTTCTGACCGGCTCAGCGGCGATGCTCTCGGAAGGCATCCACTCTCTCGTCGATACGGGGAACCAGGGTCTGCTGCTCTATGGCATTGCCCGCTCCAAACGCCCAGCGGACGCCAAACACCCGTTTGGCTACGCGTCCGAAATCTACTTCTGGGCCTTCATCGTCGCCATTTTGATCTTCTCCCTCGGCGCTGGCATTTCATTTTACCACGGCATCGAAAAAGTTCTGCACCCCACACCCGTCTCCGACCCCATGATCAACTACATCATTTTGGGTTTGGCCATGGTCTTTGAAGGGGTCGCGTGGTGGGTGGCCTTCAAGGAATTCAGCACCACCCAAGGCAAAAAAAGCCTGTTCCAAGCGGTGAAAGACTCCAAAGACCCAACAATCTTCACCGTCCTGTTTGAAGACACCGCTGCCATGCTAGGCCTGATGGTCGCTTTCATCGGCATTTGGATTTCGGTCACTTTCAATCTGCCCATGGTGGACGGCATGGCCTCCATCATGATCGGCGTCATCTTGGCAGGAACAGCCGTTGTGCTCGCGCTGGAAACCAAAGGACTTTTGATCGGCGAAGCGGCGGCCCCCGAAATCGTAGCCGACATCCGTGCCCTAATCGCAGCGCAGGGCTCGATCTCAGCCCTCAACGAAATTCGCACGCTCCACAGGGGTCCAAACGATGTGCTGCTCGCTTTGAGCGTCGACTATGTGGACGATATTCCCGCAGGCATGGTGGAGCGTGCCAACACCGATCTCGAACTCGCCATCAAAGCGCGCCATCCGGTGGTGAAGCGCTTGTTTATCGAAGTCCAAAGCGCTGAACATCATGCAGAGGAAGTGGCGCGCGCGGAGGCTTTGCGCGCGAAGGAAATCTAGACATCGTTCCCAACGGTTAGGGTGAACCGCGAAGGGCCCGAGCCGCGGCCGTGGTTCCGGTATCTTTCTTCGATTTCAGACGGTTCAACTCTGAAATGAACGGATCGGTCGCATCGGGCTTTCCATCGCGCATTGGCTCAGCCTTTAGTTTGGCCTTGGATTTCGAATTGCCTTTGGTCTTGTCCGCACTTTTTGGATCAGCTTTCTTCACACCGCTGGTGGTCATGGGATCAAGCGCACCGGGATTGGTGACGGACGCTTTGGGCCGTTTGATGCCTGACGAGGACGACGACCGCGTCGTTCTGGCCACGCGAACAGCGTTGGGCCTTTGGCCCGGTTTCAATTGCCGAAAGGAACGCTTCAGATAGCGCGCATCCCGCCCATGCAGCGGAGCGTCGCCAACAAATTGCACCCGCACGTCCGCCACACCGGCCTTTTGAAAATCGAGCAGCTTTGCCGCCGCAGCCGAAAGGTCGATAATGCGACGGTGGTGAAACGGACCACGATCGTTGATCCGCACGATGGTGGAGCGCCCGTTTTTGAGGTTTGTAACGCGCGCATAGGACGGCATAGGCAGGGTTGGGTGGGCAGCGCTGAGCGCATATTGATCATACACTTCGCCGTTGGCCGTCAGCCGCCCGTGGAAATTGGGCCCGTACCACGATGCCTGTCCTGATCGATCGTAGTTCGGCTCCCGCTTGGGCGTGAACCATTGGCCATTGATCTTGTACCGTTTGCCCAGATAACGGCGACCGCCCCCCTTGGGCACCCGCCGAGACGTTGTCACCCTGGGAGATGCTTTGATCCCCATGGTCTTTGCGGAAAATTTCACTTTATTGTTGATATGCGCGCTTTTCTTGCCGCCGACGGACCCCAAAAGGGCGTCGGCACCGGAGGAACAGCCCGACAGGGCCGCAACGGACCCCAAGAAAAACACGACCGCAAGTCTAGGCCGAACAGCGCACCAACGAACACCAAAACGCATAACCGCACCGCCACTTGAAAGACCAAACCGCACCATGCGGTTGGGGCTTTAAGGCTAGGCGATGCGCGTTACGAACTGCTTAACCGGCGTTAACCTTCGACAGAGCTATCGTGAAATGAGCGCCGTGCCTCGGAACCCGTCTTGGCGCACCCATGACAGGGTGTTGGGTCCGGTTTTGCGAAGGCGGAAACAGGAAGTCTGGCCTTTGTACCAGGTGGGGAAACGCTGGCAGAGCCGGTTGTTGGCCACCCACCACCGTCCGGTTTCCTTTGGGCTAAAATATCGCGCCAAACCCAACGCACGGCCATCGCCTGTCACCCGCGCATTGCGATTGTACCGCAAAGGAAAGCTGCCCCAACGGGTCTGCAGAAGAACCTTTTTACCGGCAATCGCCCGCTTAATGTCTTGGCTGCTCAACGCTTTCGCGCTGGCTTGATCAACAGTGACGGAAGAACCTAAAACAGCCAGTGCGAGAGCGGCGGCGGTCAATGCATATCTCATGGTGTTGTTCTCACCCTCTGTGTCCTGGAAATGCGTAGTAATGAAACGCTGTAGACCATGCTTTGGTTTTGCAAAGCCGCAGACTTTCGATGGTTAACGCCATAAAATCTCTCCATATGACTGTCTCCGTGACCACCCGCCGCAGAACTTTCCACCGTGGACGCGAAGGCCCAGGGCACAAACGCTAACCACACAAGCGCCGGCCGCACAGGCAGCAAACAAGCCAACCGCGGTCCTCGCACCGAATTGTGTTCTCCGTCCCCGGCCTGTACACCCGCACGATTGCCCCGCGGCCCGGTGTGTGATGCACGCCATACGCTTCGAAGGAACGCCTAAAACATATGCCTGAGACCACGCCCTTTTCCTTCAAGTTGATCAGCACCGACGGCGAAGCCCGGCGAGGCGTTGTCCGCACCGCCCGTGGGAATATCCGCACCCCCGCTTACATGCCCGTGGGCACCGCTGGCACGGTGAAGGCCATGTATATGGACCAGGTGCGCGCACTTGGAGCCGATGTGATCCTTGGCAACACGTATCATTTGATGCTGCGACCGGGGGCTGAACGGGTGGCAAAACTCGGCGGTCTGCACACATTCGCGCGCTGGCCCCACCCTATCCTGACAGATTCCGGCGGGTTTCAGGTTATGTCTCTGGCCAAGCTGCGTAAACTCACGGACGACGGCGTCCGCTTCAAATCACATATTGACGGCGCCATTTTCGAACTGTCACCGGAGCGGTCCATCGAAATTCAGGGCCTGCTCGATAGCGATATCCAGATGCAGCTGGATGAGTGCATCGCGCTTCCCGCGTCGACAGACGAGATGGAGCGTGCCATGGAACTGTCCCTGCGCTGGGCTGAGCGGTCGAAGACGGCCTTCCTCACACAACCCGACCACGAGGCACGGGCCATGTTTGGCATTGTCCAGGGCGGTGATGATGTTGATCTGCGCCTACGCTCAGCCAAAGCGCTGACAGCCATGGACCTCAAGGGCTATTCGATCGGCGGCCTCGCGGTGGGCGAGCCGCAGGAGGTGATGCTGCGCATGTTGGACGCCACCTGCCCGGCGCTGCCCGAACGCAAACCGCGCTACCTCATGGGGGTTGGCACGCCGGATGATCTTTTGAAATCCATAGCGCGCGGTGTCGACATGTTCGACTGTGTCATGCCCACCCGCGCCGGACGGCATGGCACGGCCTACACGCGGTTTGGTAAAATCAATCTGCGCAACGCGCGCCACGCGGAAGATCCAAGACCTCTCGATGAGGCCAGCAGTTGCGAAGCCACCAGCCAATACAGCCGTGCGTATCTGCACCATTTGGTCCGCGCCAACGAAGCCTTGGGCGGCATGCTCCTGACGTGGAATAACCTCGCCTACTATCAAACCCTGATGCAAGGGGCACGGGATGCCATCGAGCAAGTCCGATACACCGACTATATGACGGCGACCCAGGCGGGCTGGGACCGCGGCGATATTCCGGTTTGGACCAATTGACGATCAGGTAGAGCGATTATCTGTCTCTTTGATTTGCACACCGGCGATTTTCCATGTGCCATCGGATTGTTTGCGCATGGTGTACAGCGCAACCCAGTTACGGCCCAGCGGACCAACCAGCATGACTTCTTGATAGAGTGCGCCACTGCGTGTGCGGTGGCGACCAAACTCCCAACGCTGTGCGCCATAGATCGCGTTGTATCCGCCCTTCACCATCCCGATGAAACGATCAGTTGATCCAAACATCTTGCGAAGTGTTGGCGCCGCATAGGAAAACGCACCGTCGTGATCCTGCGCACGAAACGCTTTGAACTGCCCATCAATCACCATTTGCGCTGCTTTGCTTTCAGCCGTTTGAACGTTTTGCGCTGAGGCGCTGGTCATCCATGCCAGCAAAACAGAAACGGTGACTGCCACAGTCAACCAAAGGGCAGCTTTCCAGTTTGAAGCCTTTTGCGCCTTCGCCTTTGCTCTGTGTTTTTCCATGACGACCACTCCGTTTTGGGTTCCGAAACCACGAGACTGACATGACCACGAAGCAACGGTCCATTGCGACAAAAGGTTTCGTGGGCTTTAGCGCGCCGGAAAAAGCAGAGATGAGTCGCCGTAGGAGTAAAAGCGGTAACCCCGCTCTATCGCCTGACCATAGGCATTTTGCATCACATCCAGCCCGCATAAGGCGGAAACCAGCATGAAAAGCGTGGATTTGGGGAGGTGAAAGTTCGTCATCAGCCCATCCACCGCCTTAAACCGATAGCCGGGCTGAATGAAAATGTCCGTGTCCCCGTGCCAGGCATGGAGCGTCCCATCGGCACCCGCCGCACTCTCCAAAACCCGCACCGAGGTCGTTCCAACGGCGATGATTCGACCACCGGCCGCTCGCGCAGCGTTCAATCGGGCCGCAACATCGGCTGATAAACTGCCGGTTTCATAATGCATGGTGTGGTCGTCGGTATCGTCCGCCTTCACCGGCAAGAACGTCCCTGCCCCGACATGAAGCGTCACGAAGTGGCGTTCGATGCCCTTGGCGTCCAGGGCTGCAAACAGATCATCGGTGAAATGAAGCCCGGCAGTCGGCGCAGCAACGGCCCCGGCTTCACGGGCATAGACAGTTTGGTAGTCATCATCGTCCTGCGCATCTACGGCGCGCTTTGAAGCGATGTAAGGCGGCAGCGGCATGTCGCCATGGGCGTAGAGCGCTTCATCAAGAGCCACGCCGCCAAGATCAAACGCAAACCCTACCTGCCCGTCAGCACGTTTTTCATCGACTTCGGCTGCAAGCTGTCCGCCGCAAAAAGCAACCCTATCGCCAACAGCCAGCTTCTTGGCGCCACGCACGAAAGCCAACCATCGGTGGCCGTCGACCCGCTGATGTAGGGTTGCGGAAAACCGCGCCTCGCCGTCCTTGCGCCTGCGCACTCCGTCCAACTGTGCAGGGATCACCTTCGTGTCGTTCAAAACAAGAACGTCATTGGGGGATAGAAGGTCCGGCAAATCCCGAACGGTGTGGTCTGTGATGGTTTCGGTCGAACCATCCACCTTCAACAGGCGCGCGCTGTCACGGGGAGACGCCGGACGCAACGCAATGTTGCGTTCCGGCAGGTCAAAATCAAAAGCATTGACGTCCACAAAGAGGCTCGATTGGTTTAGAGGTCCGCCGCCACACGCAGGGTCTCGATTTTGTCGGGCTGCGGCACCGGCTCACCGCGGGCGAATTCATCGACATTTTCCATGCCCGAGATCACACGGCCCCAAGCCGTGTATTGGCCGTCGAGAAAGGTGGCATCATCAAAACAGATGAAAAACTGGGAATTGGCGCTATCGGGATGGCCCGAGCGCGCCATGGAGCACACACCGCGCACGTGGCGTGTGTCGTTAAATTCAGCCTTCAGATTTGGCTTATCGGAACCACCCGTTCCCGTGCCCGTGGGGTCGCCACCCTGGGCCATGAAGCCATCGATAACCCGGTGAAACACGACACCATCGTAAAATCCTTCCCGTGCCAGAGCTTTGATATGCTCCACGTGCTTGGGCGCTTTGTCGGGCAAGCACTCGATGACGACTTCACCTTTTGAAGTGGTCATGACGAGGGTGTTTTCCGGGTTTTCGTAGTCGGCCATGGGCTTTTCCTTGGAAGGTTTGAAATGGAATGGAAAGCTGATGCGCGGGCAGCCTATCTGTCGCTCATTTTATCGAGCGTGCGCATTTTAACGATGATGTCCGGGTCGCTCACAGTGCCGTTTTGGCTTGGATTGCCCCGCTTGATTGCATCCACCAGCGCCATCCCCTCCGACACTTTCCCGAAGGCCGTGTATTGATTGTTCAGGTGTGGCGCAGCGGCAAACATGATGAAGAATTGCGAATTGGCGCTGTTTGGGCTCATGGAGCGCGCCATGCCCAGAACACCCCGCACAAAGGGAGCGTTGTTAAATTCCGCCCGCAGGTCGGGCAACGAAGACCCGCCGGTCCCGTCACCTTTGGGGTCCCCTGTTTGCGCCATGAAACCTTCGATGACACGATGGAATTTCAATCCATCATAAAAGCCTTCATTGGCCAGTTTGGTCACCCGCTCCACATGCGCTGGCGCGAGATCAGGCCTGAGTCTGATTTTAACATCGCCGGATTTAAGGCGCAGCACGAGGGTGTTCGATGCGGCGGACAGATCAACGGCTTTGGGTGTGGGCTTGCCTTCATTCGTAGTCTGAGTCGGCGAGTTCCCGTTGCAAGCCGCCAGGGCGAAAACCGTGGCGACGAGCAAAATGAAACGTGAAGGCGCGTGAAGAAAACGGGGCATCATCATGAAATAGGACTAGAATGTAGGATTATTCGGCGCGGCTAGCGCTTGCGGATGAAGGAGCCGGATACAGCTTTGTCAGCGCATCCGCCACGGGTTCAGGGACAAATAGATGAAATTGTCCGCCCATGGCAGCAATTTGGCGCACCAAAGTGGCGGTAATGGGTCGATTTTCCGGGGACGATGGAAAAAACACAGTCTGGATGTCGTCGGCCATCACGCCGTTCATACCCGCCATCTGCATCTCGTAGTCCAGATCGCTGCCATCGCGCAAACCGCGCACCAAAATGCTTGCCCCCGCATCCCGGGCCGCGTTCACCACAAGACCTTCAAACGCCTCAACCGCAATACGGTCCGCCAACCCTGTGGGCACAACGGCTTCGATCAATGCCTTACGCTCCTCAAACGAAAACAACCCCTTCTTCGAAGCATGAACGCCAATGGCGATAACCACGCGGTCAGCGATGGCCAACGCCTGCAACAGGATATCAAGATGGCCGTTTGTAAACGGATCAAATGATCCCGGGTAGTAGGCGGTGCGGAACTGGCCCGCAGGCGATGGCGTGGTCATGGGGTGAGCCTGAACGTCTTCGCGTCAACATCAACAACAGCATTCCCGTCGTAACCGTGAACGCGCGGTGGCGCAATTCTAAAGCCAGCAAACAAGGCCAATCGGGCCCAACGGGCTTAGTTCGAGCGAGAAAGTCCAAGCCAAACGCCGCCTGCCACCAACAAACCACCGCTGCCGATTTCGACGGTCCGAACGTTCCTGCGGGTCAGCAGACCCCCGGCCTTGCCTGCAGCGACGGCGTACAGCCCATCAAGGAGCGTCGCCACCACCATGAACGTAAAGCCGAGAAACAAGGTCTGGGCGATGGTGTTGCCAGCCGGATCGACAAATTGCGGGATGAACGCGCCGAAAAATAACAACGCCTTGGGGTTGGACCAAATGACCAAAAAGCCCTGCCAGAAATAGGTAGAGAGTGGCTTCACGGCTCCCCCGTCATCCACTGCGCCCATCCGGCCATCACCAGTAAGCAACTTGTAGCCAAGATAGATCAGATAGGCAGCTCCTATCAGGCGCAGCCAATCAAAGACGAAAGCCAGTGAAGTGGTCAGCGCCTCAAGACCCAGGGCAACAAGCACAATCATGATGGCGAGCCCAACCTGCGTCCCGGCAACATTGGCCAATCCATGCCAAACGCCCCCGCGCAAACTGTTCGCGATGATCACGGTAACCGTAGGGCCGGGCACGGCAACAATGGCAACGCAGGCCAAAACGAAGGCCGCATAGCCCGCAACAGTGAGCTCAACAAATGGCATGGCAGGATCACAATCACCGTTGGAAGATCGTTCGTTGCGTTTGTGGTCGCGCTAAATCGCGGGGATTGCAACTGTGCGTGAACGCACTCGTAAATTCATACGTCCACCCCATTTCACTGTCATCAGAACGGGCCGGTTGTCCGACCCCGCATCGTCAAACATTGAAAGGAAAAACAGTGATCACTCTTGCAGCCAGCGTAGCAGGACTTGGTGTTCTTCATGCTCTGCATAGGAGAAGCCGAACCGAACGGGACATTCCGCTTCAGGAGGTTTGGAAAATTTCGGGCTATTGGTCCGACAAAAATGCAAAACGCGGCCCTTGCTACTGATCGGCACCCGCCAACGATGATCGAAGGCGCTTAGATTAAACCAGTCGCAAGACCCATCGGACCACATCTCGGGTGAGGGTCGAAAAGGCGTCGTTAAAGCCCGCGACGTAGTCGGCATTTTCGGTTCCCCGCACCGGAGCGGAGGCTTCAAAAACACGGGTGCGCAAGACCTTACCGTTGCTGTCGGTGAGGAGTTTCACAGACACTTCTAACCGCGCGGTCTCCGCTCCGGTTTGATCGATCTCAAATCGGCGAATATCGATGACGAGTTGGTAATCGATCACCAGACCATCGCCGGGTTTCGCCGTCGCGCCGGTCGACGCCGTGTTCTCAAATGCCGCCACCCATTTGGCTTGCAACATGCGCGGCAGCGTGTCGGACCATTGCGTTCCGGAAAGATAGGTAATCGACAAGGCTGTCGGGCGCAGAATCATGCGATCGCTGTTGAGCGCCTTCAAAGCCGTCGGCAGTTTCACCAACAGCTGTGCGCGCGTTCCGCCAACACCGGTGGAGGAAACAGCGGGCGTCCGAAGTTCATAGGTGTCTTTTGGATCAGGCGTCTTGCCGAAAAGCGCACATCCACTGAGCATGACGGCGAGCAGCAAAAAAGCCGCCAGCGATGGCATGAGACGCAGCGCAGCCGACGGCATGACGCGCACACTGCCAGCCGCCCCAAAGCCGGTCGGGTCTCGAAGAAAACCACTGAAAATCAAGCCCTTGACCTTTTTGATTAACGCCGCGGCCGACCGCCCCTGCTCTCTCGAACCGCCGAACCGCCCCGCCCGGTGATGATGGACGAAGGATTATTGCCAAGGTTGGTGATAACACGGTCGAGATTGCCCAGCGACCGTCGCGCGTCGTTTATGAGACCCTGTGTGTCTCCAAGGCCACGCTTGGTAAAACCGGTAATGCTGCGGGTAATGTAGGCAAATTGCGCGTCAAACCGGTTGGCCGTCTGACGAAAGGCCTGCAGCGTCTGACGTGCTTCAGCCACCAGTCCATCGGTCGCTCCACTGCCGAAGAATCCGTCGATTTGATCTAGAACCCCGCTCACTTTTGCAGAGGCGGCATTCAAGCGAGCGGTAAGTTGCTGCGCATCGGTGACGATCTGGTTGATATCAGCACTGCGTTGGGACAGCGGTGCCGTCACTTTATCGACGTCAGCCAGAATTTTACGGGCATCATCGGCAGCAGCGGAGAATCCCTTGACCGCTGAATTGACCGCTTCGGCGTCCAGCGCTGCAACGAGCGCGTTCACGCTCTTACTCGCCGCCGCGACGTCATCAATGAGACTGCGGACGGTTTCAGGGTTCACGCCCTCGGCTATTTTCCGTGCTTGGGCGGTGGTGGCCGCCGCATCGTCCAACGTCTGGCGCACTTTGGTTTCGTCCACCGCTGCCAGAAGGCCGTTCATACGCTGAGCTGCCTGGTCAATGGCTTTGACGGTGCGACTCACCGATTCCGGCTCCACCGCATCCACTACCGAGCGCGCACGGCCCACCAGAGCATCCACGTCTTTCAACGACGAATTAAGACCCGTTGAAAACTGACGCAATTGATCCGCTGTTTCATTGGTCGAGCGAATGGCGGCACGAATTTGCGCCCGTTCATCGGCCAGCGTCGTGGTAAAATCGCGAACATTCTCAATGGTTTTGCGCACGGCTGCCGGATCAACCGCCTTAGCAATGGCATCCGCCTGTTTGATAGTGCCGTCCAATTGCACAGCCACACGGTCCAGTGTCGCCGCCACCTTCCCCGCGCTGTCGAGAAACTTCGAAATGTTCTCAGAATTGTTGGCGAGCGACGCACTGAACGTCTCAAAATTCTTAAGCGTGGTTTCGATTGTCCGCTCGTTGGTGGCCACCAGAACTTGTACCGATTTTGCTACGTCATCCACACGGTTCGCAATCGTGTTGGCGCGGGCGATGAGATCGTTGATTGCGGACGGATCACCCTCCAATGACACCGCCGGTGACTCAGGCGTTTGATTGGCCAGCAGCGCCGGCGCCCGTGACGTACCACCCTGCAAGGCAACAAAGGCGCCACCGGACAGTCCTTGTGTTCCAATGCTGGCCCGGGTGTCGGCCCGCAACGGAATGGTGGGCTCAACCCGAACCATAACGCGGACAAAATCAGGATCATCGGACAGGCGCAGGCCGCTGACACTTCCAACAGTAATGCCGTTAAAGCGAACGGGGCTACCAACGCTCAATCCGGCAACAGAACCGCGCACACGAATTTCAACTGGCACACGCCCGTCGTTTCCGCCGTACAGGCCCATCCACCAGACCATCAAAAACGCCCCAGCGATCGCAGCCAGGGTGAACAGTCCAACGATGATATAATTGGCGCGCGTTTCCATGCTGCCCTCTTAGCCCTCCCGCTGCGGCATGACTACGGAGGGGGCGGCAACAGACCCATCAAACGCCGGCGCTTGGCCACTTTGTCGGTTCGGTGTGGTTTCAAAACCGCGCGGCAACGCGGAGCGCGCAGCGCGCGCCCGTTCGCCGTGAAAATAGGACCGAACCCAAGGATCATCCAGCGCCATCACCTCCGTCAGCGTTCCGTTGGCCAGAACCCGCCCCTGGCGCAGCACAGCCACCCGGTCGCACACGCTGGTGATGCTGTCGAGATCGTGGGTGACCATGTAAACGGTCAGGCCCAAACTGTCCCGCAACGAGCGCAGCAGCCGGTCGAATTCCGCAGCGCCGATGGGATCTAGACCCGATGTGGGTTCATCGAGAAACACCAATTCAGGATCAAGCGCCAAAGCCCGCGCCAACGCTGCCCGTTTGATCATACCCCCCGATAATTCAGAAGGCGCCTTGTCCGCCGCCGACAGTGGAAGCCCGACCAGTTCCAGCTTCACATCCGCCAACTCATCCATCAGGCTCGGGCTGAGATTATAATATTCCCGCATGGGAACCTGAATGTTCTCGCGCACTGTTAGCGAGGAAAACAACGCGCCGTGCTGGAACAAAACGCCCATGCGGCGGTCAATGGAAATGCGGGTTTTCTCGTCGGCCTTGGCGTAGTTAATGCCGAAAAGGTCAACCTGCCCGCTCTGCCTTGGGATCAAGTTCAACAGGGTGCGCATGAGAACGGATTTCCCGGACCCGGATCCCCCAACAAAACCAAGAATTTCGCCGGGATAAACGTCGAGGTCGGCCCCTTTCAAAACCTCAACTTGACCAAAGCGCACCTTGATGCCCCGCGCTGTCAGGATGGGGTTTGTATTCGCCGGTTGCGCTGTTGCGGTTGGGCCCGTCGGTGCCACCATAGATTGGGACGAAGCGTTTGCGGTCACAGCATGCACCCCCGCCCTAAAGCCCAATGGCCGCAAAAAACATGGCAAACAGTCCGTCGAGCAGGATCACCAGAAAAATCGCCCGCACCACCGACGACGTCGTGTGTTGGCCCAAAGACTGGGCGCTGCCCTCCACTTTGCTGCCCTCCACAGCTGCCACAAGTCCGATGACCAGCGCCATGAAAGGCGCTTTGACAAGGCCGATAAAGACGTGACGCGTTCCTATGCCGCTCTCAAGCGCAGCCACAAACTGCTCAGGTGAAATACCCAGATACAACATGCAAACCACAATGGCGCCCAGTAAACCGGCTGCATCCGATAGGAGCGTCAGGATCGGCATGCATATGATCAACGCGACCAAACGCGGGAAAATCAGCACACCAACCGGGTTCAGGCCCATCACCTGAAGCGCATCCACCTCTTCCTGCATTTTCATGGTGCCAAGCTCTGCGGTGATCGCGCTGCCCGTGCGTCCCGCCACCATGATGGCCGTGATAAGAACCCCGATTTCGCGCAGGTGCAAAATACCCACCAAGTTGACCGTGAGAAGCTCTGCGCCGAACCGCGACAGCTGATAGGCCCCCTGTTGTGCAATGATGCCGCCCACCAAAAACGACATCACAAAGATCACCGGAATGGCGCGCACACCCATATGGTCCATCTGATTGATGACCGCATTGAAGCGCACCGTACCACGGTGGCCGCGCTTCATTTGTGCGCCTTGAATGCACGCGCCAATAAGATAGCAGGCCGTCAAGAAATCCCGAACGGCACCGCTGACCATGCGACCGATGCTCTCCACCGGATTGACCGTAAACCCCTGCTCCAGGGAAATGTCATCGCCTTTATTGTCGTCCCGCACCACCTGGGTGAGCCGGGTGTGCCGCGTTTGACGATCGATATGTTCAAAGGGAACGCCGTTTTTCAAAGCACGCCGGCGCATCCGCTCCACCAGCCAGGCACCCGACGTGTCCAAACGATCAACGCCGTTGGTGTCGAAGATCAGGGCAGGAAACGCCTCGGTCTCTAGAGACCGCAAGCGACCGTCAATGGCCGCAATGGCTCCCAACGTCCAGGGCCCCCGCGCCAGCACACGCCAAACACCGCTCTCTTTGATAAGGTCGAAATCAGCAGCGCCCTGCACGGCGGACCCGTCGGGGGAATCGCCCCTATTGCTTATGGAGATGGAACCGCTTGCCATCGGCTTGGTGCCTGTTGCCTCATCCCTGCCCTCAGGTTTTCTTCACCCGAGCACCCGTCAAACCGGACAACACGCCGCCGAATATAACAGCGGCCAGTGTCGTAAGATTTAGACAGATTTCATGTCTGCACACTTCACCATCCTGCGACAAATGTCACGCTTACGATGGGTTAACCTTACGTGGCCGGTTTGGCGGTGGCCAAGGCACGCACCATCATTTCGGGATCGATGTTTCCACCGGACAGAGTGGCCAGAACGGTTTCACCGCGCACATCGACTTTGTGAGACAGCAAAGCCGCCAATGCCACTGCGCCGCCGGGCTCTACGACGAGTTTGAGTTCCCGCCACGCGAACGCGACTGCGGCCAACGCTTCTTCGTCGGTCACAGTCAGCCCTTCGGCCACCTGTCCTTGGCAGATCGAAAAAGACAGCGCGCCGGGCATGGGCGTTACGATGGCATCGCAGACGCTGGCTCCGCCATTGTTGCCCCCCAGCCGCTTGCCCATGGCATGGGAGCGACGCTGATCGTCGTGACCATCTGGCTCCACCGGGTGCACCGCAATATCGGGATAGGTGTCCCGCAGCGCCAACAACATCCCGGCCATCAAGCCTCCGCCACCGGCGCAGATCAGCGCGCGATCGAGGCTTATATTGGCAGCGTCAAGATCAGCCGCCGCTTCCAGTCCCGCTGTGCCCTGCCCCGCCAACACATCAATCGTCTCATAGGGATGAATAAGCGCAGCACCCGTTCGCTCGGCGATGGCCTGTGTGATCTGTTCTCGATCTTCGGTGTATCGGTCATATTCAACAACGGTCGCGCCGAGGCGCTTAGTGCGCACCTTTTTCATGTCAGGCGCGTCTTTGGGCATCACAATGGTCGCTGGAAGACCCAAAATCGCCGCCGCATCCGCAACACCTTGAGCATGATTGCCCGATGAGCAAGCCACAACGCCATGCTGTCTCAGCGCGTCATCCAGCATGCTCACCGCATGAAACGCCCCACGAAACTTAAAACTGCCGGTACGTTGGAGGTTTTCCGCCTTCAAAAACACCCGCGCGCCCGTAAGCGCATCGAGCACTGGCGACGTAACAAGCGGTGTTCGAACGGCATGGCTCGCGATCCGACCAGCGGCCTCGCGAATGTCTTGAATGGTGGGCACGTCGTGGGTCATGGGTTCGACGGCCTGCGGCCGCGCCTCCTGTTTTGCGAGAACGCCTGTTTTTCTTGAACAAGCACCGTTGCGCCTGTTACGCACCCCAAAATTGGGCGGTCAAGGCATCACGCGCCGAATGCAAACCATAGATGGCCCCAAATAGCAGCGGAGAGAAAGCATGGATCTGGGAATCGCAGGCCGAAAGGCCATCGTGTGCGCATCGAGTGAAGGGCTCGGGCGCGGTTGTGCAATTGCTCTCGCGGAAGCGGGCTGCACTGTCATCATCAACGGTCGCACCCAAGAAACGTTGGACCAAACGGCGGAGGATATTCGCCGCGCGACCGGTGCCACCATTATTGCTGTTGCCGCCGATGTCAGCACGCCTGAAGGCCAAACCGCACTTCTTGCCGCCTGTCCAGACGCGGATATTTTAGTCAACAACAACGGCGGACCGCCGCGCAAAGACCACATGGAACTCACCCGCGAAGCCATGGTGGAGGGCGTTGTGCAAAACATGGTCACGCCAATCGAACTCATTCAAGCCTGCGCGCCGGGCATGGCGGAGCGTGGTTTTGGACGCATCGTCAACATCACCTCACTGTCGGTTCTGATGCCAATTGAAGGGCTAGATCTGTCGTCGGGGGCCCGCGCTGGGCTGACATCGTTTCTCGCCGGCGTGCGGCCCGTTTATGCGCCCAAGGGTGTCACGATCAACAATCTCCTCCCCGGAAAAATGGATACAAAGCGCCTGCAAGGCGGTCTGAAGGCCGCTGCAGACGCATCTGGCCAGCCCTACGAAGCGATTGCGCAGGCCCAAATGGACGGCATCCCCGCGGCACGTTTTGGAACAGCAGAAGAATTTGGAAACACCTGCGCCTTTTTGTGTTCGCAACACGCCGACTATATCACCGGTCAAAACTTGCTGATGGACGGTGGCCTTTTCCCCCACGCGTTTTGATCAAGCAGCGCAGCCCAAGGCGGGAAAGGGGGGGCCCACGGCGGCCCAAGGCGGCCTAGGGCGAGACAGGCTTCATGCAATTTACCGCTTGTAAAACCGCTCTGCGATACACCCATTGTATCTGAAACCGCTCTGATGGAGCGCTTTCATTGCATGTGTGTTGGAAGTCTTGGTTTTGCGTTTTCCGCCGGCAGCTTCAATTTGCAAAAATTCGTTCTGCGCCCTCCTGGGGGCGTTGGTGGTTTTTGTCGTTTCGGCTACGGATGCCGATGCCAACAGCAGAAGCTGCCGCGCCTTGGCATCCCAATTGAACAGCGTGGGAACCGTGTCCAGTTTTTCCCGGGCCGCGCAGGAACAAAGGGGGCAAATCAAAAAGATGCGCCGGACGATGCGCGCCCAAGGCTGTCTCAATCAGGGCCGTCTTTTCCGCCGCCAGGCGAGCCGCTCCTGCCCCAGTTACCGCTCAACGCTAAAGCGCATGGAGAACAACCTTCGAAAACTGCAACGCAGAGCCGGTCGCAACCGCAGTCTTTCACCAGCGCAACGTCGCCGAATTCAGCGCAAAATGCGCCGCCTGGGCTGCGAATTCAGAAATGGACGCAGCATTGCCGACCAGATCCGCAGCCCAAGAAAGAGCACCCGAAACGCGCAAAATGCGCAGCAGGAAAGCACGGATCGACAGATTTCCCGCCGCAAAGGCACCGTCCGCACGCTGTGCGTTAGAACCTGCGATGGTTACTACTTCCCGGTCAGCTTCTCGACGCGGCGCTCGTCGCTGGAACAAGACGAAGAGCGCTGCGCCAACATGTGCCCGGGCACGCGCACCCAGCTTTTCATGCAACCCGTGGGCAACACCAAACCCGATCAGATGGTCTCAACCCTTGATGGTTCATCGTATCAGAGTTTGCGAAACGCCTTTTCCTTCAAGAAGGAATTTGACCGGTCCTGCGTGTGCAATCACCGAAGGGTCCGTCGCGAAGCCTCCGATTTACCCTTCCTTTCCGCCACCCGGCGCACGACCCGGACCAACCGCACAACGGGTCGAAAGGGTAAGGGCATAGCCAAACGCGCACCGTTTCCCCGCTGGCGAAACGGTCATGTCCCCATGCCGGCCAGCGCAAAGACGGCAGTTTCCGCAAACGCTGATGGATCGACAAACCCAAAGACAGCCGACACGATTATTACCGCCGAAGACAACACCTGGTCCAATCGCCGGGTCAGGATAATCGGCGAACGCTTTCTTCCCGGCCAATAAGCGGCAGGAAATCCGCCATGTCAGGACCGTGCTTCTGCCCGGTCAACGCGATGCGAAGCGGCATGAAAAGCCCGCGCCCATTGCGACCGGTGGCCGCTTTGAGTTTCGCCGTCCACACACTCCACACATCATCGCCCCATGGTGCCTCGGGCATAAGCGACAATGCGGTGGCGATGTAGTCCCGGTCTTCGTCCTCCACAGCCGCCGTCTCATGGGTGCCGCGCACCACGTCGCGCCACAGTGTGACATCGCCGAGCACCTTGAGATTGGGCTGCACACAATGCCAAAAGCCCTCGCCCAGATCCGCATCCAGCGCGGCCAGCTGAGCCTTGGCATCGGCATAGGTCTTGGCATGCAACAGGCGTTCATTGAGCGAAACAAGATCAGCCGGATCAAATTTTGCGTTGGATTTCGAGACCTTCTCGGGGTCAAAAAACGACCCAAGGGCATCCATGGTCTGGCAAGGCTCCACGGGCTGGCCTGTCCCAATGAGCGCCGCCATGGAGTTGACCGTCATGGGATCGAGACCCTGCTCCCGCAAACCGGCAATAGACAGCGCGCCGCTGCGCTTGGACAGCCCTTCCCCGGTCGCATCCTGTAGCAAATTATGATGCCCAAAGGACGGCGTGGTGAGCCCAAGCGCTTCAAACAGGGCAATCTGCGCTCCGGTATTCGTGATGTGATCACCGCCCCGAATGACGTGGCTGATGCCCATGGCGCCATCGTCCACCACAGAGGGCAATGTGTAGAGGTAGGTCCCATCGCCCCGGATCAATACAGGGTCGGACATGGACGCAAGATCAACGGTCTGCGGCCCGCGCATTACATCGTCCCAATGGACCTCCGTGCGCTGCGTATTGAACGGATCATCCGTAAAGTTTGGCAAGAGAAACCGCCAATGGGGCGTCCGACCTTCAGCTTCAAAGGCCGCTTTTTCATCGTCGGTCGCTTTCAGTCCGGCGCGGTCGTAAACCGGCGGCAGGCCGCGCGCCATAAGCCGCTTGCGGCGGCGTTCGATTTCATCGGGCGTTTCATAGCACGCGTAGAGCAAACCGGACTGTCTGAGTTTGTCCGCCGCCTCATCGTATATCGCAAAGCGGGCCGACTGGGCCGCCCGTTCATGGGGCTCGATGCCGAGCCACGCCAAATCCTCGACAATACCGTCCGCAAACGCCTGGGTTGACCGTTCAACGTCGGTATCGTCCAAACGCAGAACGAATTGACCGCCCGCTTTGCTGGCAAACAGCCAATTGTAGAGCGCAGTTCGGATGTTCCCGATGTGAAGCCGGCCTGTGGGCGACGGCGCAAAACGGACTTTGACAGAGTTGGTCATGGTGGCTCTTGGCGGCTGCGGGAGGAAAAGGAACGTTCGCTGCGTTCTGCGACCGCGCTTAGCCTTTGGTCAGCAAAAACTCAACCGGCGGCCAATATTGCCGAGCGGGCCTGCAAACGGTGAGAGGCAACGATCATCACCACAAAAGCCAACGCACAATAACCGCCCATGTACAGCAACTGGCGGGGAAACGGCAC